>DAIMCQ010000083.1:0-14459 GCA_036726285.1 Azonexus sp. | reverse complement strand
GCCGCCGGTGGCAGGATCTCCTGTACCGTCTTGCCCAGCAGGATTTCCTTGGGGGCGGCCAGTAACGCTTCCTTGCTGGCATAGATGTCGAGGTAGCGGCCCGTGGCGTCGAGTTCGAAAAGTAGGTCGGGGATTGCTTCGAGTGTTGCCACGAGATCTTCACGGGCATTTTCCGCAGCGCCCTGCGAGATCTTCAGTTCGTGCAGCGTCTGGTTGAGGGCGCTGGTTTTTGCCGCGACTTGGCGAGCCAGCAGGCGGTTCCACAGGAGCAGCAGGCAGCCGAGTGCCAGCAAGCCAAGCAGTGCTGTGCCGGCATAGCGCCCCCAACTGTCGTAGGCAATGGGGCTGCCCATCCATTTTTTACGCAGCGCCGCTTCCTCGTCGGCCGAAATTGCCGACATGCCGTGCTCGACCAGTTGCAGCATGGCCTGGTCGCCTTTGTGCACGGCCCGGTGGAATTGGCCTTGGTACAACTCGAAAGCCTTGCGGAACAGTTCCTCGCTGTGCATTCGATGCATGTAGTAATGGGCCGGATATTCGTCCAGGCAAAATACTTTGATCTCGCCGGCCATCGCACCCTGAATCAGCGCGGTGTAGCTCGGGTAGTATTTGTGGGTGGTGATGCCCTGGGTCGCCAGTTTCTCGATGCAGGCGTCGCCTTCCATCAGGCCGACCTCGAAGCCTTTCAGCGTGTCGATGCCGGAAATCCCGGAAATGCTGGCGTGGTGATAAATGCTGACCGGCAGGTCGGCGTAAGGTCGGGTGAAATCGTAGTGAGGCTCGCGGCCCGGAGTCCGGAAGATGGTTTCGATGACGTTGGCGCCGCCCTTGAGCATGACTTTCTGTGCATCCGCCCAATTCATCGCGACAAAATCGACCTTTACGCCGGTTTTTTTCTCCCAGAGTTGCCAGTAGTCGACAAGGTAGCCCGCCGCATTGCCATCGTCGGTGCGAAACAGGAAGGGCGGGTAGTTGTCGTCGCCGACGACGGTAATCGACTTGGGTGTGGCGCTTGATGTCGGTTCGTCGGCCAGCGAGGATGCTGGGCGAATACCGGCAAATACCGCCAAGGCCAGGCAGGCTGAGAGGGCAACTCGGCGCAGCAGCAAACTGGTCATTTTCCTTCCCGTTTGGTTGGCGCGCCTTGAGGGGAGCGGAAATCTGGCGCAGCAACACTATTTGGCCTGAATGATACGGCGAATCGCAGGCCTGCGGGGCATGGCCAGGATGGAGCCTCGCCTGCCATGCCGTGGGGGGGCAGGCGAGGCGGTGGAAATGGAAAACGGCCTTTCCTCCCAGGGGGAAAGGCCGTTGCCGGGCCGCTCAGGGGGCGGTTATTGGGTCTTGAACTGCTCGCGCAGACAGCTCTTGTGGTCCGGACCGGTCTTGTCCTTGCAGGCTTCGCGGGCCTTCTGGTGTTGTTCGCAGCGCTGCGGATTCTTCGCCTTGCTGCAATCGGCCGGCGGCATCTTTTTCTGCATGCACTGATGGAAGTCACGGCCGTTCTGGCCCTGGCATTCCTTGGCGGCGGTCTTGCGCGCTTCGCATTGCTGCGGGTTGGCGGTCTTGCTGCAGTCGAAGTTTTGCATTTGTTCTTGCATGCAACTGCGGCGTTGGGCTGTCGGCGTATCCTTGCAGGCTTCACGAGCCTTTTGCTGGGCTTCGCGGTGGGCGGTGCAAGCAGCCGGGTCGGCCGCCCTGCTGCAGTCTTGCGGACGCTTCATCATACGGCCACCGGCGGGAGAACCCTGCATCATGCCCGGCGTGCCGGCGTTGGGATTGGCAGTAGCCGGCGCGTCCTGGGCGAAGGCTGGCAGGCAAAGCAAGGAAGCGATCAGGCTACCGGTAACGAGGATCAGGCGGGATTTCATTTTTTCTCTCCTAGCGATTGACTACGAACTGATTGTAGATTGGCCGAAATGCTTGTCGCAGCGGAGTTGTAAATGAGTGCAAACAGAATGCCGCCTGCTTACAAAGCGTTACGTCTCGCGCTATATTGCCTCGCATGAACAAGAAAGCTCAAGCACACGAACACCGCCTTTCCCTCTCCGAAGTGCTCGGATTGATGGTCGAGGATGGCCTGGTCGAAGCCGCCAAGGCCGACGCACTTAAAACCGAGCGGCGCCTGCATAGCGCCCGCGTTCACCCACTGGTCGTGATTGCCGATCAAAAATGGCGCTCGCTCACTGCGCCGGTACGCGTGTTGTCGCTGGAGATTCTGACCGAGTGGCTAGCGGGGCGCAGCGGCCTGGATTATCTGCACATCGACCCGTTGAAGATCGACTTCACCGGCGTGGCCGACGTGATGTCGAGCGCCTATGCCGGTCGCTTCGGGATCCTCCCGGTGCAGGTGACGACGCGCGAGATCGTCATCGCTACCGCCGAGCCCTACCTGCGGGAGTGGGAAGAGGAGCTCAAGCCGATCCTGCGCAAGGAGATTCGCCGGGTGATGGCTAACCCGGAAGACATTTCGCGTTACCTGGTCGAATTCTTCGCGCTCGCCAAGTCGGTCAAGAAGGCCGCCGCCAAGGGCGAGGTGACAGCCGGCCTGTCGAGCTTCGAGCAACTGGTCGAACTGGGCAAGGGCAATCGCCAGTTCGATGCCAACGACCAGCACATCGTCCATATCGTCGACTGGTTGTGGCAATACGCCTTCGACCAGCGCGCTTCCGACATCCATATCGAGCCACGGCGCGATATCGGCATCGTCCGCTTCCGCATCGACGGGGTACTGCATCAGGTGTACCAGATTCCGATGACGGTGATGAACGCGATGACCAGTCGCATCAAGCTGCTCGGCCGGATGGACGTGATCGAGAAGCGGCGGCCGCAGGATGGTCGGGTCAAGACGCGGACGCCGGCCGGCCAGGAGGTCGAGTTGCGCTTGTCGACGCTGCCCACGGCCTTCGGCGAAAAGCTGGTCATGCGGATTTTCGATCCGGAAGTGCTGGTCCGCGATTTCCGCTCGCTGGGTTTCTCCGAGGACGACCAGACGCGTTGGCAGCAAATGACCCGCTCGCCGAACGGCATCGTGCTGGTCACCGGCCCGACCGGCTCCGGCAAGACGACGACGCTGTACACGACACTGAAGCAACTGGCGACGCCGGAAGTGAACGTTTGTACCATCGAGGATCCGATCGAAATGGTCGAGGCCTCGTTCAATCAGATGCAGGTGCAAAGCAGCATCGACCTGGGCTTCTCGGATGGTGTGCGCGCCTTGATGCGGCAGGATCCGGACATCATCATGATTGGCGAAATCCGTGACCTGGAAACTGCCGAAATGGCCGTCCAGGCAGCCCTGACCGGTCACCTGGTGCTGTCCACGTTGCACACCAACGACGCGCCATCGGCCATTACCCGCTTGCTCGATCTCGGCGTGCCGCCTTACCTGATCAATTCGACCCTGCTCGGTGTCATGGCGCAGCGCCTGGTGCGGACGCTGTGCCCGCATTGCAAGAAGCCGACGCCGATCACCGAGGAGCAGCGGATGGCCTGGCGGGCACTGGTGGCACCATGGAAGTCGGGTGAGCCGGCCCAGATCTATCAGCCAGTCGGTTGTCTGGAGTGCCGGATGACGGGCTATATCGGCCGGGTCGGCATCTATGAAATCCTGCTCAACTCGCCGGAGGTGCGCAAGATGATCAAGCCCGCCATGGAAGTCGCCAAGGTGCGCGAGCAAGGCTATCGCGAAGGGATGCGCCCATTGCGGATTTCCGGGGCGCTGAAAGTGGCGCAGGGAACGACTTCGCTGGAGGAAATCATCAAGGTGGCTCCACCGATTGATGATTTGTAACATTGAATGCGTAGTGCTTTAGGCGTAGTCAAAACGACTTAATGTGACGATAATGTGACTCTTCGCGAAAAGGGGGCATTATGGCCGTCGAGCTGTATAACGATGGGAAGCACATCGTTCACGCGTTTTACGATCTGGTGGACGACTCGGTTGCCGGCGCGGTGCAGAGCAATCAGTTCCTGATTGCCGATCATGGTCACGGCGCGCTGATCGATCCCGGCGGCAACATGACCTATGCCGGCCTGTTGATGGACATGCAGCAGTATTTTTCCTCGCGCGATCTCGACTACATTCTGGCATCCCACCCCGATCCGGACATCATTGCTTCGGTCAACAAGTGGTTCGTCGCTTCGCACTGCAAGGTGCTGATTTCGGATTTGTGGACACGCTTCGTGCCGCATTTCACTAACGGCAAGGATATTTCCGGTCGCATCGTCGGCATTCCCGACCCCGGCATGTCGATCCCGCTCGGCGAATGCCGGTTGTTGGCCTTGCCGGCGCATTTCATGCATTCGGAAGGCAATTTTCAGTTCTACGACCCGGTCGCCAAGATTCTGTTTTGCGGTGACCTCGGGGCATCCTTGCTGCCGCACGAGCAAGCCGCCTTGCCGGTCACCGATTTCGCCAGCCATGTACGCAGTATGGAAGGTTTCCATCGGCGCTATATCGTGTCGCGCAAGGTCTGCCGCTTCTGGTGCAACATGGTGCGCCAACTCGATATCGAGCAGATCGTGCCGCAACATGGGGCGCGTTTTGTCGGCAAGGCCGCCGTTAACGACTTTATCGCATGGGTCGAAAAGCTTGAATGCGGCGTCGATCTGATGACTCAGGATCATTACCGCTTGCCGCAGTGAATGGGGTTTAAATCAGGCTGGCCTTGCGGCGTACCGCATCGACGTAAGCCAGCGCATCCATCTGGCCGCCATCGCGCTGGGCCCGCCAGATGGTTTCACCAAGACACTCAAGCAACACGTGCTCGGCATCATGCGGTTCCATCTTGCGGCGTAACAGGTCGAAGGCCGCGCGGATCCCCGGCGGCTGGTCGATGGTCACCTGTTCGTGAATTGCCAGGTGCAAGGAAAGGTGCAGGAATGGGTTGGTCTGGCCGCCTTCCGGCGTCCATTCCTTGTCCGGGGCACCTTCTCTATCGGTCAACAGAGCGTGGTACTCGGGATGGCGGGCGGCAATGTCGGCGGCAGTGACTTCGGCGCCGACCAGCGGCAGGCGTTCGAGGTGTTTCTTCCAGGCATCGCAGAAAAAGTGGCGGACCTGCTCGCGGGAGGGGTTAAACATGGCTGCTTTCAAAAAATTGGGTGATGACGGAATTGTGGAACAGGCGGTTCTTGCCACCGAAGGGGGCGATCTGGCCGCTGCCGTAGGCGCCGAGCAAAGGCGTCTCGGGGAAGCGCTGGCGAAAGGCCAGCAAGTCGCGGTCGTCGTCGCCGTAAAACAAGGGGCCGCGGCCGATGCAGGAGAACATCAGTGCGAAATCGGGTTGGAAGTTTTCGCTCTCGGCCATTGCGCCATCCAGGGCTCGGCGCATGTCCTGCTCCGCCGCCAGCGGTTGCCGCAAGGCCCAGGTCAGCGAATCGCCGGCATGAAAACTGTCGGCCAGCGTCAGCGAGCCATCGCCATTGGCCGACAGGATGGGGGTACCGGGCTCACCAATCCGGCGCAGTGCGACGATCTGGTGCAAGGGCGGCTGCTGGCGCAGTTCCGGTGGCAGGCAGCGACGCAATTGATCGATCGCACACTGGCCGGCAATGCGCCGGATGTCGTAGGCGGCAGCCTCTTCGATGGACTGTGCATCGCCAAGCAGGCGCAGTCCGGGCGAGAGCGCCAAGCGGTTGGCGAATCCCGGGAGCCGGAGCTCGGCTTTGCCGGTTTCGGCCAGGCGGCCATGGCTCCAGACGGCCCCATTGCTTTCGAGCAGGCCGGCGCGCGTCGGGCCGGCCTGCCAGTCGAATGGCAAGCTGCCGTGGTTGCTGAAGGAAAGCAGCGTTGTCTGGCTGTCCCGGCCTGGCGTGTTTTCAATGACCAGTGCAGCGGCGGCGGATTGTTCGAGCAGCCAGCCGCGTTCGGTCAGCAGGCCGCTGGCGGTGCAACCGGCAACTTGCAGGCAGCCGCTGGTCCGGGCTGCGGCAAGAATGGCGGATTGGGGCTGGCGGCTGAAGTCGGCGCTGAGAAAGAGCACGACACTGCCAGCCCGTTCCAGCCCGGCAGCGGCAAGTGCCTGGCCGACCGCGGTTGCAGCCAGATCGGGCGAGGGCTGCGTGCCAACCGCCAGCCCGGAGGCCGCCTTCATGCCTCCTTGCCCTTGAAGCGGCAGAGATCGGCCACGACGCAGCGACCGCATTCCGGCTTCCTGGCCTTGCAGACGTACCGGCCATGCAGGATCAGCCAGTGATGGGCATCCTTCTTGTAACGGTCCGGTGTGACCCGCAGCAGCTTTTGCTCGACGTCGAGCACAGTTTTGCCCGGTGCGATACCGGTCCGGTTGCCGAGGCGGAAGATATGGGTGTCGACGGCGATGGTTGGTTGCCCGAAGGCCGTGTTGAGTACGACATTGGCCGTCTTGCGGCCGACCCCGGGCAGGGCTTCGAGCGCGGCACGGTCGTCCGGCACCTGGCCGCCATATTGGCTGAGCAGGATGCGACAGGTGGCGATGACGTTTTTGGCCTTGGTCCGGTAGAGCCCGATGGTCTTGATGTATTCGCTCAGCCCTTCTTCGCCCAGCGCGGCGATGGCTGCTGCATCGGGGGCGGTCGGGAACAGTCGTGCCGTGGCCTTGTTGACGCCGACATCGGTTGCCTGGGCGGAGAGGATGACGGCGATCAGCAGTTGGAAAGGGGTGGCGTAATGCAGTTCCGTGGTCGGTGCCGGATTGCTTTCGGCGAGGCGGGCATAGAAGGTTTCGATGTCGGCTTTTTTCACGGCTTTGTGCCTCGGCAGGATTGTCACACCGGCCAGAATGATGGATATTGAACGAAAACAAATTCTAACCGACAGAGAAGGCAGGACTCCTGTGGCTCTGAACGATCCTGGCGATAATTTCGTTCTTTCCCAGATTGTCGAAGGCAATCCGGTGCCGACGATTGTGATCGACGCGAAGCACCGCGTCACGCATTGGAACCAGGCCTGCGCGGTGCTGACCGGCGTGCCAGCCGGCGAGATGATCGGCAAATCGGAGCAATGGCGGGCTTTTTATCCGCAGCCGCGGCCCATCATGGCGGACTTGATTGTCAGCGGGGCGCTCGAACGCACGGTTGACGCGTTCTATCACGGCAAATTCCGGCGCTCGCCATTGATTCGCGGCGCCTTCGAGGCCGAAGATTTCTTCCCGGCATTCGGTCAGTCCGGTTGTTGGCTCTATTTCACGGCGGCGCCGGTTTTCGATGTCGAGGGCCGGATGATCGGCGCCATCGAAACCTTGCAGGATGTCACCGAACGTCGCCGTGCCGAAGAGGCCTTGCGTGAAAGCGAGGAGCGCTATCGCTTGCTGAGTGTGACGGACTCGCTGACCGGCCTGTTCAATCGCCGTCATCTGCACGAATCGCTGCAAATTGAGATTGATCGTTGCGACCGCTACAGGCGACCGCTTGCCCTGATGATTCTCGATTGCGACGATTTCAAGTCGATCAACGATACGCGAGGCCATCTGGAGGGGGACCGGGTTCTGCAAGGCGTTTCCCGTTTGATTGGCGAATGCCTGCGCAGCAGCGACAGCGCCTTTCGTTATGGCGGCGAGGAATTTGTCGTGCTGATGCCGGAGACCGATGGTCCGGCCGCCTTGCTGCTTGCCGAGCGTTTGCGCAAGAGCCTGGCCGAAGGTCGGGCTCGACAAGACGAGGCTGGGCCGGGGTGTACGGCCAGCATCGGTGTTGCCGAATATAAATCGGGTGAGGGCGAGCGTTCTCTGGTCAGTCGAGCCGATTCGGCTACTTACCAGGCCAAGCGGCAAGGCAAGAACTGCGTGGTGGCCGCTGATTGAACACATTAAGCCCCAGGTTTAGAGGGCGGGTAACGAGTACGCGATGACTGATCAGAAGAACGGATTTTCCGCGCGACGCCTGTCGTGGGGCTTGGCAATCTTGGCGATGCTGGTTGGTCTGGCGATCGTCTGGCCCTGGTTGCCGAACCAGCATGCGACCCGGAGTGAAGGCGCGCCGGGTATTCCGGCAATGGCCGCCGATCCGGTTGAGCCGGTCTTGCCCTTGCCGCCGGTGGCGAAATTGGATCCGGCTCGGGTGGCATTGGGGGCCTTGCTTTTCCATGATCGCCGCCTGTCAGCGAATCAGACCCTGGCGTGTGTCTCCTGCCACGACTTCAAGCGCGGCGGTGCCGACGGCCAGCGTGTTTCGATGGGCGTTGGCGGTGCGTTGGGCAGTATCAACGCGCCGAGCATTTTCAACAGCAGTTTGAATATGGCGCAATTCTGGGATGGTCGCGCCCTCAGCCTGGAAGAACAAGCGGCGGGTCCGATTCACAATCCGCTGGAAATGGCCAGCAACTGGGCGCAGGTCCTCGAACGCCTGGGGCAGGATGCCGACCTCAAGAAGGCATTTGCCCGGGCCTATGTCGATGGCCTGACCGCAAACAATATCGCCAATGCTCTGGCATCCTTCGAGCGGACCTTGCTGACGCCGAATTCGCGCTTCGACCGTTATCTGAAGGGCGACCTGAGCGCACTTTCGGCGCTGGAGATCGAGGGCTACCGGCGTTTCCGCAATCTGGGCTGTACCAGTTGCCATCAGGGAGTTCTGGTGGGCGGGAACATGTATCAGAAATTTGGCGTACTGGGCGATTATTTTGCCGCCCGACCAAGCTCCAAGGCCGATCTGGGACGCTATAACGTGACCCGGGACGAGGAAGATCGCCATGTCTTCAAAGTTCCCGGCCTGCGCAACGTGGCGCTGACCGCGCCCTATTTTCACGATGGTTCGGTGGCAACGCTGGAACAGGCTGTTTCTGTGATGGGGCGCTACCAGCTCGGGCGCGAGTTATCTTCCGAGGATGTGGCGGCGATTGTGGCCTTCTTGAATGCCTTGACCGGCGAATGGCAGGGGGTGCCGTTGCAATGACCCGGCAATTATCGACCGAGAGTGGATTCATGCAGCGCTGGACCGGGCTGGTTATCGGTATTGCGGCCCTGGTCGGGCTGGTTACCTGGTTGTTCCTGCGGGCGGGGGAAATTTCGCCCGATAGCCATTATGCCTATACCCAGTCCTTGCGGCGGATCGAGCAGGCCGATGTCGAGTTGAATGCTGCCGTCCTGGGGAGTTATGCCGATCTGATGCATAACTACGATTCGGTTGCCCGTCATTTGCGCGAGATTCGCGAGGAGCGTGGGCTGGTATTGAATTTCCCGAACTGGATGACGGCTTCCCAACTGCCGGCATTGAATGCCAAGCTGAACGAACTGCTCGCCGCCCAACTCGACAAGGAGCGTCAAATCGATCGCTTCCAGCGCAGCAACTCGATCCTGCGCAATTCCGTGCATTATTTTCCCCTGGCGGCGGAAAACTACCTGCGCCGCGAAGGACACATGGCGCATGCCGAACTGGGCGAATTCATTCGCTCCGTCTTGAGTTTTGGCCAGGGGCCGGATCGCGAGGAAAACGATCGCCTGCGCTCGGCGCTGGGCGAACTTGAAGGGCGCTATCCGGAAGCGCGGCGTTCGCCGGAACTGGCGCTGCTGTTGCAACATGCGCGGGTAATCATCCAGCAGCGGCCTGAGGTCGACCGCCTGATGCTGACCATCATGCAGGCCCCAACAGCCGAATTGCACGAGGAACTGACCCGGCTTTACAGCGAAGGCTATGCCGAGTCGCTGAGGATATCCGGCCACTATCGGCGGCTGTTGTTCGGTGTCGCCATCTTGTTGGTGCTTTACGTCATCTACGCCGTGATGCGGATCGACCGGGATCGGCGCAATCTGGCCGAGCGCCTTGAAGCGCAGCGCCGCGCCGAGGCCCAGGTCCGGCTTTATGCCCGGGTGTTTACCAGCGCGACCGAGGGGATGACGATTACCGATGGTCAATCACGCATCCTGGCGGTGAATCCAGCCTTTTGCCAGATTACCGGCTATAGGGAGGAAGAGGTGATTGGGCAAACGCCGGCTATCCTCAATTCCGGACGTCAGGGTCGCGACTTCTATAAGCAGATGTGGGCCGAGTTGCTGCATAACGGTCAGTGGCATGGCGAAATCTGGAATCGTCGCAAGGACGGCGGAATTTTTCCCGAATGGCTGTCGGTGGCAGCGGTGCGCGACGAACAAGGCGGAACCAGCCATTACATCGGCGTGTTTACCGATATTTCGGAGCGCAAGCAGAACGAGGCGCGGATCAATCACCTGGCCCACCACGATGCCCTGACCGGTTTGCCCAACCGGCTTCTGCTGGAGGACCGGATTGCCCAGTCGATCATCAAGTCGCGGCGCAGCAAGCTGCCGTCGGCGGTGATCTTTATCGATCTTGATCGGTTCAAGAACATCAACGACACGCTCGGCCACCAAATCGGCGACAACCTGCTGATCCAGGCGGCCCAGCGCGGTATCGAGGCCTTGCGCGAGACCGACACGCTGTCGCGCTTGGGCGGTGACGAGTTCGTCGTTGTCCTGCCCGAACTCGAGCAGGTGCAGGATGCCATGCATGTTGCCCGCAAGATGCTGAAAGCCCTGGCCCAGCCTTATTTGCTCGCCGGCCATACTTTGACGGTGACCGGCAGCGCCGGTATTGCGCTGTGTCCGGATGACGGGCAGACGGTATCCGACCTGCTGCGCAAGGCGGATACCGCGATGTATCGCGCCAAGGAGGAAGGGCGTAACACGGCCCGTTTCTATTCGGCTGATTTCAATCGGGCGACGCTGGACGAATTGCTGCTCGAAAATGACTTGCGCGGCGCCCTGGAGCGGGGCGAGTTGATGATGTTCTATCAACCGAAGGTCGACGCCGGGAGCGCTGCCTTGATCGGTGCCGAAGCGCTGATGCGCTGGCAGCACCCCGAACACGGCATGATCTCGCCAACCCGCTTCATTCCGCTGGCCGAGGAGAGCGGATTGATCAGCTCGCTCGGCGAGTGGGCGATGGGCATCGTCTGTCAGCAGCAAAGAGCCTGGCTTGATGCCGGTCTGAAGGCTGTCCCGGTGGCGGTCAATGTTTCGGCCTACCAGTTCGCCCAGCAGGATGTGCCGCAACTGGTCTCGGATTTGCTGGCCCGTTACGATTTGCCGCCGGCGCTGCTCACGCTGGAATTGACCGAGTCGCTACTGATGCGCAATGCCGGTCGGGCCGCCAAGATCCTGCACGAATTGCGGGCGATGAATATCGATGTCGCCATCGATGACTTCGGTACCGGCTACTCGTCGTTGAGCTATCTCAACCAGTTTCCGCTGCAGTCGCTGAAGATCGATCGTTCCTTCGTCTCCCAGATCGGGGAACAAGGGACGACGGTCAAGCTGGCCTCGGCGATGATCGCCATGGCCCATGAACTCGATCTGTCGGTGATTGCCGAAGGTGTCGAGACGGAGGCGCAGCGGGATTATCTGCGGGAGCACGGCTGCGATCAGTTCCAGGGTTTCCTGTTCGGCAAGCCGCAACCGGCCGAGGAAATGGGACGGCTACTGGCCGGCCATGCCGTGGTAACCGACCTGGAGACGGCGCGGGCCGACTAGTGGCAGCCCGCCGTGGCCAGCGGTGCCGGCGGTTTGGCCTGGGCGCGCCTGGCGGCACGAGCTTCCATCCAGTTTTTCCAGGCGATCATGCAGCCGAGCAGGATGAAAGCGCCCGGGGGCAGCAGCGCCAGCAGGAAACCGGGGTAGCTTTCCGGCAGGACCTGGATCGGGTGCAGGCTGGGGAAAACCATGTCGATGCCGCCAAACAGCGTGCCGTTGCCGAGCAATTCGCGCATGCCGCCGAGCAGGCCGAGCGTCCACAACATGCCGACGCCCATGAAGATGCCGTCGAAGGTGGATTGCAGCGGCGGGTTCTTGGCGGCAAAGGCCTCGACGCGGGCCAGGACGATGCAGTTGGTGACGATCAGCGGAATGAAAATGCCGAGCACCAGGTAGAGCGCATGCAGATTGGCGTTGAACAGCAGGTCGACCACCGTGACCAGGGCGGCAACGATCAGGATGAAGACCGGAATGCGGATCTCATGCGGGATCAGGTTGCGCAGGCTGGCGATGGCGAAGCCGGAGAGGGCCATGACCAGGATGGTGGCCAACGACAGCATGATGCCGTTCACGGCATTGGTGGTGACTGCCAGCAGTGGGCAAAGGCCAAGGATCTGGACGATCGAGGTGTTCTGCTTCCAGATGCCGTTGCCGGCGATGGTCTTGAATTCGTCGCGCGTGATCATTGGCTAACTCCTTCGGCGAACAGGCGATCGCGATTGGCTTCGGTCCATTTGACGGCTTTCAGGACGGCTTTGCTGACGGCGCGCGGGGTGACCGTGGCACCGGCGTAATAATCGATACGACCGCCATCCTTCTTGACCTTCCAGTCCTTGTCGGCGACATCGGACAGCGCCATGCCGGTGAACTGGGTGATCCACGGGCGCGCCTTGTTCTTGTCCTTCTTGACTTCGACATAGTCGCCGAGGCCCGGCGTTTCCTTGTGCTGGGTCACCCGGACGCCGGCCACCTTGCCATCGGCACGCACGGCCATGATCAGGCGGATCTTGCCGGCATAGCCATCCGGCGCCACGGCGTCGAAGACCAGGGCGGCCGGCTGCTTGTCGCGGCGGGCACGATACAGCGTCGAGGCTTCGCTCTGGCCGAGCTCCGGCGTGGCCGGCAAGGTCAGGCTGTCTTCGAGCAGGGCGTTGTCGTATTCGCTGCGCGGCAGCACTTCGTCCACCAGGCGCATTTTTTCTTCGGCGGCGGAAGCTTCGATCGAAGGCTTGGTCCACAAGTAGGCGGCCGACAGCAGGCCGGTAAAAATGATCACGAAGATGAAGAGTATGCCCGCCGTGCGCGCCGCCATGCCGGGCGCGGAGAATGCCTTGGCGCCGCTCATGCTTTGTCCTTCATGCCGAAAATCGGCGGCTGCGTCAGCAGGTCGATCACCGGGGCGCACAGGTTCATCAGCAGCACCGCGAAGGCAACGCCATCCGGGTAGCCGCCGAAGACACGGATGATGTAGGCGAGCAGGCCGCAACCGGCGCCGAAAATCAGCTTGCCGCGCGGCGTCGTGCAGCCGGAAACCGGGTCGGTGGCGATGAAGAAGGCACCCAGCATGGCGCCGCCGGAGAGCAGGTGGAACAGCGGGTTGGCGAATTGCGCCGGGTTGTACAGCCAGAGTGCGCCGGAGATGGCGACCAGCGCGGCGACATAGGCGGTCGGTACATGCCAGGTGATCAGCTTGCGTTGCCACATCCACAGACCGCCCAGCAGGTAGCCGACGGCGACCCATTCCCAGCCGCGTCCGGCAAAATTGCCGTAGAGGTCCTGGTTGGCCAGCAGGTGGCTAACCTCGACATTGCCCTCAGCCAGCTTGAGGGCCGTCTTCATGGCGTCGAGCGGCGTGGCGCCGGACAGTGCGTCGACCCGCGGCATCAGGCCGAGGATGACGTTCATCTGGTCGACAAACGACAGTTGCAGGCCGACGCTGGGCCATTGCGACATCAAGGCCGGGAAGGCGACGATGCAGACGGCAAAGGCGATCATCGCCGGGTTGAACGGGTTCTGCCCAAGGCCGCCGTAGAGTTGCTTGGCGACCACGATGGCAAAGACGGTACCGACGACGATCAGCCACCAGGGGGCCAGCGGCGGGAAGGTCAGGGCGATCAGCCAGGCGGTGACGACGGCCGAACCATCGGTCAGGAACATGGCCAAGGGTTTGCCCTGAATACGCAGCATCAGGGCTTCGGCAAGCAGTGCTGCCAGGGAGGCGATGACCAGCTGGATCAGGATGGCCGGGCCAACCAGCCAGGCATAGGCGGCAATACCGGGAATCAGCGCCAGGCAGACCTGGATCATCACCTGGCTGACGCTGACGTCCTTGAGCAAGTAGGGGGCGGGAGCAAACATCATTCGGGTTTCTCGCTGGCCGGCGCAGGCGGCGTGCCCGCTTCGGGGGCGGTCAGGTGGGCTGTGGCACGGCGTGCCTCGATATCGGCGACTTCGTGTTGGGCGGCGGTGCTTAATGCCGCGGTGTTTTTTGGCTGGACGGCTTCGCGCTGGGCCTTGGCGCGCGCCATGGCGGCAGCGATGGCGGCTTTTTTGGCCTCCTGGGCGGCATCCATCGCCGCGGCTGGTGCAGTGTTTGCCGCGCCCGCGTTCGCTGCCGTGGGAACGGAACCGTCGGCGGGCGGCGTACTTTCCGCCGTAGCAGCGGCGGCCGCTTCGGCCGCTTTCTTGGCGGCTTGTGCGGCGGCGGCCTTGGCCAGCTTTTCGGCCTTCTCCGCCTTTTCACGCTCTTCGCGCAACTGCTTGAATTCGAAGCGGTCCTTGGCCGTGTCGGCGGCCTTCTTTTCGCGTTCCCGTGCCCAGATTTCGCTCTTCGCAAAACGGAAATACTGGACGAGGGGGATGCGTGAGGGGCAGACGAAGGAGCAGCAGCCACATTCGATGCAATCGAAGATGTGGTATTCCTGCGTCTTGCCGAAATTCTTGGCGCGCGAGAACCAGTACATCTCGAACGGCTGCAATTCATGCGGGCAGGCT
>DAIMCQ010000082.1:0-14492 GCA_036726285.1 Azonexus sp. | reverse complement strand
GGTGCGGATCGATTTGCCGCGCCAGCAGATTTCGCCCGCTTCCGGCGGCAGCAGGCCGATCAGCATGCGCAGCAGGCTGGTCTTGCCGGCGCCGTTCTTGCCTTGCAGATAAAGCAGTTCGCCCGCCTCCAGCCGAAAGCCGAGGCCTGCGAACAGGCGGCGCTCGCCGCGCACGCATTCCAGATTGTCAGCTTCAAGCATCAGGGGAAAACCGAAATAAATCAGGCGCAAATTATGAACGCGCAAGTGTACCGACAGATTGATGATCATCAAACAAAAAAGGGCAAGAAAAACGGGGGCCGCAGCCCCCGTCTGAATCAAGCCGGGCCGCTTACTTCTTTTCGAACGGGGTCGGGCGCGGCGTGGCGTCGGCCGACGGCGGCAGGATCGGCAGCTTGAAATTCGGCTGGTCGCCGGTCAGCGTTTTCAGGAAGGCGACGACCTTGGCGTTTTCCTCGGCGGTGAATTTCTTGCCGAGCTGGATGCGGGCCATGGTATCGACGGCCTCCGGCAGCGTGTTGGCGGCGCCGTCATGGAAGTACGGATAGGTCATTTCGACGTTGCGCAGGGTCGGCACCTTGAAGTTGAAGCGGTCGGCATCCTTGCCGGTGACGGCGGAGCGCCCCTCGGCCGGGCTGGAGGCCTTGTAGGCTTCGACCTGGCCCATCTTCTGGAAGGAATTGCCGCCCACCGCCGGCCCGTTGTGGCAGGCGACGCAGCCGGTTTCCTTGAACAGCTTGTAGCCGGCCAGTTCGTCCTTGCTCAGGGCCTTCTTGTCGCCCTTGAGCCATTTGTCAAAGCGCGAATTCGGGGTGACCAGGGTTTCTTCGAAGGCGGCGATGGCCTTGGTGACTTCGTCGATGGTGACCGTTTCGGTACCGAAAGCCTTTTTGAACTCGGCGACATAACCGGGAATGGTCTGCAGCATGTTAACGGCCAGGGTGTGGGTGAAGCCCATCTCGCCCGGGTTGGCGATCGGGCCGCCGGCCTGGGCCTGGAGGTCGGCGGCGCGGCCGTCCCAAAACTGGGCGAGGTTGAGGCTGGAATTGAGCACGGTCGGGGCATTGATCGGGCCTTCGTTCCAGTTGTGGCCGATCGAGGTCTTGATGTTGTCGGTGCCGCCCATCGACAGGTTGTGGCAGGAATTGCAGGAGATGAAGCCGGATTTCGACAGGCGCGGATCGAAATAGAGCTTCTTGCCCAGTTCGACCAGCGCCGGGTTGGTGATCTTGGCCGGGCTGATCGGCTGGATCGGTTCCTGGCTGGCGGCGAGGGCGGCCTGGTTGAGCAGGGCGCCGGTGAGCAGTGTTACGGCAGTGGCGAATAGCGTGCGTTTCATATTGTGTTCTCCCTAGGTGAAAAAGCTCGGTTCGGGCATTCTCCCCTCGGGCGATATGCTAGTATTGATATAAGTCAATGATTTTTATGGGTTTTGCTTATAGCGGCTATAGGTATTCCCTATAGCTGGAAGGGGCATTAGACCCCGTGCGGTTTTTTAGGAGAGCAGCAGATGACACTGACCGAGTTGCGCTACATCGTGGCGTTGGCCCAGGAAAGTAATTTCAGTCGTGCCGCCGAACGCTGTTCGGTCAGCCAGCCGACGTTGAGCGTGGCGATTGCCCGGCTGGAGGATGAGCTGGGCGTGCAGTTGTTCGAGCGCGGCAAGGGCTTCGTCAGCCCGAGCGCGGTCGGCTTGCGGGTGGTCGAACAGGCGCAGCAGGCGCTGAAGGAGGCCGAAAAGGTCCGCGAGATCGCCATGCACGGCCGCGACCAGCTAGAAGGGCCGCTGCGCCTGGGGGTCATCCATACCATCGGGCCTTACCTGCTGCCCCAGCTGATCCATTCGCTACGCCAGGTGGCGCCCAACATGCCGTTGGCGATCGAGGAGAACATGACCGCCAACCTGGCCGACATGCTTGGCGACAACGAGGTCGATGTGGTGATCATCGCCCTGCCCTTCGACATTCCCGGTGTGCTGACCCGGCCGATCTACGACGAGTCCTTCAAGGTCATTGTGCCGCGCGGCCACCCGTGGGAGAACAAGGACTGCATCAGTCCGGAAGAGGTGGCCGGCGACGAGGTGCTGCTGCTCAAGGCCGGCAACTGCTTCCGCGACCAGGTGCTGGGCGCCTGTCCGCAGGTGAGCAGTCCGGAAACCGATATCCGCCTGGGGCATTCGATCGGCACCATCCGCTGCATGGTCGCCTCCGGCCTGGGCGTCTCGGTGCTGCCGGACGGCGCCTTGCGCCATCCCTACAGCAACGACCTGATCAGCGTCATTCCCTTCACCCAGCCGGAACCGGCGCGGCGCATCGCGCTGGCCTGGCGGGCCGGTTTCGTCCGGCCGAAGGCGATCGATGCGCTGCTCTCGGCGGTGCGTGGCCTGAATACGCCGGCTTACCGCCTGTTGGTGTGATTGCTGCGCAAGACCTCGGCCTGAATTTGTTGCAGGCAGGAACTGATCGTTTGGCCAATTTCTTCCAGCTCGGCGATCAGCGGGCCGCCCTGGACGATTTCGCTGCGCTGGTGTCGAGCCATCAGTTCGTTGCCGATGCGGTGCAGCTCGGTATGGACCGCACCCAGGGTGGGAAATGTTGCGAGTTCCTGATAGCGCTGGCCTTGGTCGCCGTGATACCAGCGGCCAAAGCGGCAGGTGTGCGGGTTGCTGTGTGGCGGTCGCTGCGTGCCGGGGGGCGTCGCCAGGTATTCATACAGCTTTTGTTTCCAGCGGCGGTGTTCGACCTCGGCGATCAGCAAGGGCAAGTCTTCCCGCGCCCAGCGGAAGGCGGCGATTGCGCTCCACAGTTCGTTGGGCTGGAAGTCCCGGACCCAGTCCGGTAGTTTTGCCGCCGGCATCGGCCGTGCAATGCCGTAGCCCTGGGCCATGTCGCAACCGAGTTGAAGCAGGACCATGCCGTGTTCGACGCTTTCGACCCCTTCGGCAATGACTTTGCGCTGGAAGGCCTGAGTCAGGCCGATGACCCCTTCGACAATGGCCAGGTCGTCCGGGTCGTCGAGCATGTCGCGGACAAAGGACTGGTCGATTTTCAGCACATCGGCCGGCAGGCGCCGGAAATAGGTCAGCGACGAATAACCGGTACCAAAATCGTCGAGCGAGAAACTGACCCCGAATTGGCGGCATTCGACAAACAGGTTGGCGACATTGCCGATGTCTTCGAGCGCGGCGGTTTCGAGAACTTCGAGTTCCAGGCAGTGCGGCGGCACCTCGGGGTGAGCGGCGAGCAGTTCGCCCAGGCGCTGGGCGAAGCCCGGGGCTTGCAGATGATTGCCGGCGATGTTGACGCTGACGGCGAGCTGCAGCCCCTGTTTCGTCCAGGTCGAGAGCTGGCGCAAAGCTTCCTGGAGCACCCAGTCGCCGAGCGTGATGGCCAGCTCGCCTCCCTCGATGGCCGGCAGGAAGTCCGCCGGCAGCATCAGGCCGCGCTCCGGGTGCTGCCAGCGGATCAGTGCTTCGGCGCCGAACACGGTGCCCTGGCGCATGTCCACCTTGGGTTGGTAATACAAGACGAATTCGCCGTCGCGCATGGCTTGGCGGATCCGTCCGATTTCCTCGCGGCGGACTCGGGCTCGCCGGTCGTTTTCCGGGTCGAACAGGTGCGAGCGGTTGCGTCCGGCCTGCTTGGCGGCGTACATCGCCTGGTCGGCGTGGCGCAGCAGCGTATCGCTGTCCGAGCCGTCCTGCGGGTAGAGGGTGATGCCGATGCTGGCCGAGATCGAAATCTCGTGCCCGGATAAGCGGAAGGGCGTGGTCAACTGGCCGATGATGCGGTTGATGGCATGGTCGCATTCATGGACGTCGTCGAGGTCGGAGAAGAGCAGGACGAATTCGTCGCCGCCCAGTCGGGAGACGGTATCGCCGGAGCGGATGCAGCCTTTGAGTCGTTGCGCCACTTCGATCAGCAATCGGTCGCCGATGGCGTGGCCATACTGGTCGTTGACCGGCTTGAAGCCGTCGAGGTCGAGATAGCAGACGGCCAGCAGTTTGCCGCTGCGTTCGGTCTGGGCCATGGCCAGTTGCATGCGGTCGCCGAGCAGCATGCGATTGGGGAGTTGGGTCAGCGCATCGAAATGGGCCAGGTGTTCCAGGCGCTGCTGGTGTTCCTTGATGACCGTGATGTCGGAAAAAATGCCGACGAAATGCGAGATTTCGCCAGCCCGGTTGCGGACGGTCGAGATGGTCAGCTGTTCGACGAAAATCTCGCCGGATTTCTTGCGGTTCCACACCTCGCCACGCCAGTAACCCCGGGTCTTGATCGTTTGCCACATCTCCCGGTAGAAGCTGGCATCGTGGTGACCGGAGCGCAGCAGTTCGGTGGTCTGGCCGATCGCTTCGGCCCGGCTGAAGCCGGTCAGTTCGCTGAAGGTCGCATTGACTTCGATGATCCGCCCGACCGGGTCGGTGATCATGATCCCCTCGTGGGCATTGTCGAAAACGCTGGCCGCCAGCTTTTGCCGTTCTTCGGCAATCAGCCGCTCGCTGATGTCCCGGGCGATGTCGAAGATGGCTGGCTGACCGTCCCAGTAGCCTTTGATCGCCCGGCTGTCGACGTTGATGATTTGGCCGTTGGCGTGCTGCAGGGGAAGCGGACAGGTCGTGCGTTGGCCGGCGATGATTTCGGCCAGGTAACGTTCCGATGCCGGGCGCCTTTCTTCCGGGTGCAGACTGGCCATGTGACGGCCTTTCAGATCGTCCGGCTGGTAACCGAGCTGCTCGACGACGGCCCGGTTGAAATGCAGGATTTTTCCTTGGTAATCGAGGACGAAAATGAAATCGGTCAGCCCCTGGAACAGGCCGCTCAGGTTGTGTTGCAGGCGGCTGGATTCTTCCTGGGCATCCAGGCGCAGCAAGGTCTGGGCAAAGTTGTTGGTGAGGGTTTCCAGGGCCTGCAGCGTGTCGGCGGAAATCTGGTTGGCGTTGTGCCCGGCAAGGTACAGGCAGGCGATGGCTTCGCCGTCGATCAGGACCGGCAGTACGGTAAGGCAGCCCAGGCCTTCCTGCTGGAGTTGCGGTGAGGCAACGAGTTGGCGGTCGTTGCAGTGTCCGGTAAAGTCGGTGCAACTGCAGATCAGCTTGCCGGCGCGGATGTTGTCGAGTTGCTCGCCGTGTTCGTCGAGGCGCTGGTTTTGGGCGACAAAGGTTGTGGAAAGTCCGTGGTGTGCGGCCAGGCTGTAGCTGCCATCGGTCTGGCGGGTGTAAATGCAGCCGGCATCCAGGTCGGGGAAGCGCAATGCCGCCTTGAGGATGGTATTGAGCACTTCTTCGCGCTGCATGCCGGCGGCCAGGGCCTGGGCCAGGTCGTGCTCGATTTCGAGGCGCAGGGCGGCGTGTTTGCGTTCGCTGATATCGATCACCGAGGCAATCAAGACCGGGCGACCGAAATAGTTGCAGGGATGCAGACGCACGTCGACCGGGAAAATCCGCTCGTCGGCATTGATCGCCCAGAACTCGAAGAGTTGCGGCGTGCCTGCCATTGCCTTGGCGATGTGGTCAGCGATCTTGTCCAGGTCGTTCAGCCCTTCGGCGGCCAGATCGGCCTGCGAAAGTGTGGCGAGCTCCGTGCGCGGGTAGCCGAAAAGTTGTTCTGCGCCAAGATTGGCGTCGAGAAAGCGACCGTTCTCGGCCTGGACGAAAAGCGCCTCGCTGACGCTGTCGAAAATGCCGCGGAAGGTATCCAGGCTTTTCTGCAACTGGTCTGCGCCATGGTGATGGGCGAGGATCAGGGCAGTCAGCTGGCTGGACTGAGTGAGCAGTGCCTGTTGTTTGTCCGAGGGACGGCCGGGCGCCGTGCCGTGGGCGGCAAAGGTCCCCAATAACTGGCCTTGCGGACCCAGTATCGGCTCCGACCAGCAGGCGGCGAAGCCGGCCTCCCGCGCCGCCTTGCGGTAGCGGGTCGAGTCGGGATGGCTGGCGATATCCTCGATGATCATGCGTCGACGGTGGAAGGCGGCACTGCCGCAGCAACTCGTGCCATCTTCGATGCGTATTGCGCTGCCGGCCTGGCGATACGCTTCCGGCAGGCGAGGCCCGGCAAAGAAATCGAGGTATTCGCCCTTGGCGTCGGCGAGCTGGATCGAGCCGATCCAGCCGGGCATTTCCGATTCGACCGACAAGACGATCAATTCAAGGACGCCGACCAGGGGTTCGTCGCGGATCAGGCCGGCCAATGCGGCGTTGCGCAGCAGGATCGCTTCTTCCTGCTGGCGTCGTCGGGAAATGTCCTGGGCAAAGCCGACCGTGCCGAGAACGCGGCCATCCTGGTCAATGACCGGCGCCTTGAAGGTCTCATGCCAGGTCAGGTGCTGCTGGCAGCTGATCGGTTCGCTGACGACCAGTTTCTCGCCGCTGGCCATGACGATGCGATCATCGTGGCGATAGCGCTCGGCCAGCTCCGCCGGCCACAGGTCGAGATCGGTCTGGCCGATCAGTGTCTCCGGCGTGGCGACGCCGACGGCTTCGGCATAAGCCCGGTTGACGGCGAGAAAGCGCGATTCCGTATCCTTGAGCCAGACCAGATGCGGGAAGTTGTCGAACAGGGCCTGCCGGTAATGCTCGTTGGTTGTTTGTTCGGCGACGATCCTTTCGTGCGAGCGGCTCAGTTCGTGGTGCTCGCTGATCGTTTCTTCCATCAGGTCGAGGTTGAGCGGGCGCATCAGCGCGTGTTCCGAGAGCAGGCCGCGCAGGTGGTCATGGGCATCGACCACCACCAGGTGGCGGATGTTGCGCTCAAGCATGATCCGGGCGGCTTCGGCCAGCATGCAGTCCTCGCGGACGCTGATCACCGGCCAGGTCATGATGGCGCCCAGCGTCGGGTTGTACTCGCCCTTCAGGTAGAGGCGGACGATGTCGCGCTCGGTGACCAGGCCCAGCGCCTGGCGCCCCTCGGTCACCACGACGCAACTGGCGTGCACGGCTTCCATTGCCGCCAGGCCTTCTTCCAGCGTCGCATTGGGCGGCAGGCGGGGAAACAGCCGCTCCATCAGCGTATCGACGCTGTTCATGTGGTGAAAGAATTCGGCGCCGAGATGCTTGCGGAAATCGGCTTCGCTGACGATGCCCAGCGACCGGCCGGCCTCGTCCTCGACGATGATGTGGCGGATGCCGTGGCTGGCCGCATCGCGGAAGGCGAGGCGGTAGTCCAAGTCGGCCGCGACGCAATGCACCGGCTGAGTCATGACCTGGGCCACCGGCATGTCCGGCGAACGATGCTGGCGCATGACGTGCAGCATGTCGGTTTCGGTCAGGATGCCGATCGCCGTATCGCGGTCGACAACGATCACCGATGAAATCCGTGATGCCATCATCAATGCAGCGACCTCGCTCAGGCTCGCTGTTGGTTCAACCCGCTCGCTGCGGCGGGTAATCAGTTCAACAATTCTTGGCACGCTCTCCCCTTATCTTTTTGATTGTAAGCGCAGCCGGCGACGGTGGCTTGATCAAGGTCAAGCTGGCGGGAGGCCTGGCCGGCCCGTTGCCGGGAGTAGTAGGGTGAAATCTATCTTTCCACTCTGGATTCGATTTAACCATGTCGGGCCGGCCTGATTCTTTGTCGTATCCCGTTGGTTGTCGGAAGCGTCTTGATTTGTATCAGAAATATTTCGTCCGGGCAGATGGCACAGGCCTTGCAATCGCTTAGCCCCACGCACGACAAGACGATGGGGGAAATCACGTGACCGAGACATTCTACGAAGTGCTGCGTCGCCAGGGGATCACCCGGCGCAGCTTCCTGAAATTCTGCAGCCTGACCGCGACTTCGCTCGGGCTGGGCAGTGCCGCTGCGCCGCGCATCGCGCATGCGCTGGAAAACAAGCCGCGTACGCCGGTGCTCTGGCTGCACGGCCTCGAATGCACCTGCTGCTCCGAATCCTTCATCCGCTCGGCGCATCCGCTGACCAAGGACGTCGTGCTCTCGATGCTCTCGCTCGACTACGACGACACGCTGATGGCCGCCGCCGGCCACCAGGCCGAAGCGATCCTCGACGAGGTCAAGAAGAAGTACAAGGGCAACTACATCGTTGCCGTCGAAGGCAATCCGCCGCTCAACGAAGACGGCATGTTCTGCATCCAGGGCGGTCGCCCGTTCGTGGAAAAGCTGCGCGAGACCTGCGCCGACGCCAAGGCGATCATTTCCTGGGGCGCCTGTGCCTCCTACGGTTGCGTCCAGGCCGCCAAGCCGAACCCGACCCGCGCCACGCCGGTGCACAAGGTAATCACCGACAAGCCGATCATCAACGTGCCAGGCTGTCCGCCGATCGCCGAAGTGATGACCGGCGTCGTCACCTACATGCTGACCTTCGACCGCATTCCCGAACTCGACCGCCAGGGCCGTCCGAAGATGTTCTACGGCCAGCGCATCCACGACAAGTGCTATCGCCGCGGCCACTTCGATGCCGGCCAGTTCGCCGAAGCCTGGGATGACGAAGGCGCGCGCAAGGGCTACTGCCTGTACAAGATGGGTTGCAAGGGGCCGACCACCTACAACGCCTGTTCGTCGATGCGCTGGAACGGCGGCGTCAGCTGGCCGGTGCAGTCCGGCCACGGCTGTATCGGCTGTTCGGAAGAAGGCTTCTGGGACAAGGGGTCGTTCTACGACCGCGTCACCGACATCAAGGCCTTCGGTGTCGAAGCCAACGCCGACAGCATCGGCAAGGCGGCCGCCGGCACAGTCG
The DNA here is from genome assembly GCA_036726285.1 of Azonexus sp. Lineage (GTDB taxonomy): Bacteria > Pseudomonadota > Gammaproteobacteria > Burkholderiales > Rhodocyclaceae > Azonexus. The sequence goes on along the minus strand of DAIMCQ010000082.1, from coordinate 5,804 downwards.
GGGCGGCGATTGCTGCCCACGCCGCGGTGACGGCGCTGGCCCGCGCCCGCCAGAAGGCCGGCGAATCGGCCAGCACCAGTGAAGAACAAAAGGGAGAAAAATAAGATGGCTGCCTACGAAACCCAAGGCTTCAAGGTTGATAACTCCGGCAAGCGCGTCGTCGTCGACCCGGTTTGCCGCATCGAAGGTCACATGCGGGTCGAGGTCAATCTCGACAGCAACAACGTCATCCGCAATGCCGTTTCCACCGGCACCATGTGGCGCGGTCTGGAAGTCATTCTCAAGGGCCGCGATCCGCGCGATGCCTGGGCCTTCACCGAGCGTATCTGCGGCGTCTGTACCGGCACCCACGCGCTGACCTCGGTGCGCGCCGTCGAGGATGCGCTGAAGATCCAGATCCCGGAAAACGCCAACACCATCCGCAACCTGATGCAGCTGAACCTCTACGTTCACGACCATCTGGTGCACTTCTACCATCTGCATGCGCTGGACTGGGTGGACGTCGTTTCGGCACTGAAGGCCGATCCGAAGGCCACCTCGGCGCTGGCCCAGAGCATTTCGTCCTGGCCGCTGTCGTCGCCGGGTTACTTCCGCGACATCCAGAACCGCCTGAAGAAATTCGTCGAATCCGGCCAACTCGGCCCGTTCATGAACGGCTACTGGGGCAACCCGGCCTACAAGCTGCCGCCCGAGGCCAACCTGATGGCCGTGGCGCACTACCTCGAAGCGCTCGACTTCCAGAAGGAAATCGTCAAGGTCCATACCATCTTCGGCGGCAAGAACCCGCACCCGAACTGGCTGGTCGGGGGCGTGCCCTGTGCCATCAACCTCGAAGGCGTCGGTGCCGTCGGGGCGGTGAACATGGAGCGGCTGAACCTGGTCAAGAGCATCATCGACCGCTGCGCCGAGTTCGTCGAACAGGTCTATATCCCCGACCTGCTGGCCATCGGCTCCTTCTACAAGGGCTGGGGCTACGGCGGCGGCCTGTCGTCGAAGAACATGCTCTCCTACGGCGACATCCCACAGAAGGCCAACGACTACACCTCGGCCAACCTGCTGCTGCCGCGCGGTGCGATCATCAACGGCAAGCTCGACGAGATTCATCCGGTCGACCTGAAGGACCCGGAACAGGTGCAGGAATTCGTCGCCCACTCCTGGTACAAGTACCCGGACGAAACCAAGGGCCTGCATCCCTTCGACGGCGTTACCGAACCGAGCTTCGTGCTCGGCCCGAATACCAAGGGGACGAAGACGGCGATCAAGGAACTCGACGAAGGCGGCAAGTACTCGTGGATCAAGGCGCCGCGCTGGCGCGGTCATGCCATGGAAGTCGGCTGCCTGCCGCGTATGGTGCTTGGCTACCTGCAGCCCAAGCAATACCCGGAAATCCACGGTCTGGTCGAAGGCGCGCTGAAGAAGCTCGACGTGCCGGTCACCGCACTGTTCTCGACGCTCGGCCGGACGGCTGCCCGCGGCCTGGAAACGGCCTACTGCGTCAAGCTGCAGCAACAGCAGTTCGACAAGCTGATGGCCAACCTGAAGGCCGGAGATCTCAATACCGCCAACATCGAAAAGTGGGAACCGAGCACTTGGCCGAAGGAAGCGATGGGCGCCGGCTTTACCGAAGCGCCGCGCGGCGCGCTCGGCCACTGGATCCGTATCAAGGACACCAAGATCGACAACTATCAGTGTGTCGTGCCGACCACCTGGAACGGTGGTCCGCGTGACCACAAGGGCCAGATCGGTGCCTTCGAGGCCGCCCTGATGGATACCCCGGTCGCCAAGGCCGAGGAGCCGCTGGAAATCCTCCGCACGCTGCATTCCTTCGACCCCTGCCTGGCCTGCTCGACGCACGTGATGAGCCCGGACGGACAGGAAATGACGACGGTCAAGGTCCGCTAAGCGGTCCGGAAAGGAGTTGTCATGACCCCCATGCTCACGTTGTTCGCTGCCCCCCAAGGGGGCGCCGCCTCCTTCGGGGCGGCCCTTCAGGAGGCTTAATCATGCTCTCTCAACAGGACATGCTGGAGGCCGAGCGGCACGGTAAACAAGTCCGCTCGATCTATGTCTATGAAGCGCCAGTGCGGCTGTGGCACTGGATCAATGCGCTGGCGATGGTGGTGTTGGCGGTGACCGGGTATTTCATCGGTCTGCCGTTGCCCACCCAGCCGGGCGAGGCGGCAACCCATTTCCTGATGGGTTACATCCGTTTCGCCCACTTCGCGGCGGCCTACATCTTCGGGATCGGCCTGGTCGGTCGCATCTACTGGGCGTTTGTCGGCAACCACCACGCCAAGCAGATCTTCAAGCTGCCGATCACCAACCCGCAATGGTGGAGCGAAGTTTTCTTCGAACTGCGCTGGTATCTCTTCCTCGAAAAGTATCCGAAGAAGTACGTCGGTCACAATCCGATGGCGCAGTTGATGATGTTCTTCTTCTTCACGGTGCTGGCGGTCGGTATGGTGTTCACCGGCTTCGCGCTGTACAGCGAGGGGGCCGGCCTCGGCCACTGGAGCGACCGCCTGTTCGGTTGGGTGATTCCGGCGCTGGGCGGTTCGATGCAGGTGCATAACCTGCATCGCCTGGGGATGTGGATCATGATGACTTTTGCGCTGGTGCACATTTACGCAGCGATCCGCGAGGACATCATGAGCCGGCAGTCGCTGATCTCGACCATGATCTCCGGCTGGCGGATGTTCAAGGATTGATGGCCATGCTTGCCAGGGCTGCGTTGTCGGCGCTTGCCGTGCAGGAGCACTGCCGGCGCGCCTCCGCCTTGCCCTGGCTGCGCCAGACCATTAATCGGGATTAGGTGTCTTACCTTGCATTGGCCCCGGTCTGCATGAAAGTGCTGCCGGGGCATTTTTTTCCGGGGGTGACCATGAATACCAAACGCATACTGGTGCTCGGCATCGGCAATTTGCTCTGGGCCGACGAAGGCTTTGGCGTACGTTGTGTCGAGGCACTGAATGCCGGTTGGGAATTTCCGCCGCAGGTCGAACTGATGGACGGCGGCACGCAAGGGCTTTATCTGCTGCCCTACGTCCAGGAGGCCGATTGCCTGCTGGTTTTCGACGCGGTCGATTACGGCGATCCGCCGGGCAAGTTGCGCGAGGTGATCGGCAACGAAGTGCCGCGCTTTATGGGGGCCAAGAAAATGAGCCTGCATCAGACCGGCTTCCAGGAAGTGCTGATGGCGGCCGAGCTGACCGAGAAGCTGCCGGCCGAACTGGTGCTGATCGGCGTCCAGCCCGAGGAACTCGAAGATTACGGCGGCAGCCTGCGCGACGTGGTCAAGGCGCAAGTCGAACCGGCGCTCGAGATCGCCCGGCGCTGGCTGGCGCAGTGGGGGGCGCCGGCCACGGTGCGTCAGGGCGAAGCGGCCAGCATCACCGATACGGCGCTGGCGATCGGCGTCTATGAAGCCGAGCGGCCGTCGGCCAGCCAGGCCTACCGGTTGGGCGATGCCCGCTTCCTGAACCTGGAAGACGCCTGAATGTGTCTCGGTATCCCCGTTCAGGTGCTGGCCTGCGGCGAACACTTTGCGCTTTGTGCCGGTCGTCACGGCGAGCAGCGCATCGACATCAGCCTGGTCGGGCCGCAAGCGGTCGGCAACTGGTTGCTGTGCTTTCTCGATGCGGCGCGTGAAGTGATCGACGCCGAGCGTGCTGCCGCCATCAATGCGGCACTGGCTGCGCTTGAAGCCGTGCAATCCGGCGAAACCGATCTGTCGGCCTTCTTTGCCGATCTCGATCGCGAACCGCAACTTCCCGAATTCCTGAGGACACCCCAATCATGAGTCTCGAACTCAAGCCCGGCCCGACTTCGCTCGACCGTCTGGAAACCGCCATCGGTCGCATGCAGCAAAAGCATGGTTTTACCCGTGTCGACACGGCTACCCCGGCTTTTCCGGCCGGCCTGACCGCCTTGTTGCTGACCGAAGACCCGCAACGCAATCTTGAAGTGCTGGACGCCTGCGTCATCCTGCCGGAAGCCTTGAAGGGGCTCGGCGAGCAGGTCGCCCGCTGGGTGGCCGGGCCGGATTTTGCCCCGGCCCTGATGCAGCAATACGCCGTGCCGCGGGCGCCGGCCGTAGTCTTCCTGCGCGACGGCCAGTACGTCGGTGTCCTCAACGGCATTCGCGACTGGAGCGAGTATCAGGCCGAAGTCGGCCGCCTGCTGAGCGGTCCGGCCCAGCCCAAACCGATCGGCATTCCGGTCCGTGCCGCAACCCCCTCAGGAGCCTGTGCATGAACCCGTCCACGATGCGTCCCTTCCCGATTTCCGTGGTCGCCATGGGGCCTGGCTCGCAGGGTGACGAGGCGCCGGAATACCTGCCCTTGCCCAGCATGGAAACCTTCTCGGCGCCGCGCCTGCCGGATGGGGCGGCGCCCGACGTGGTGGCCCAGGCCGCCCGCCTGCTCGAAATCTTCATCGATGGGGCCAGCGAAGTCGGCTTCGAAGGCGGCGCCAAGTTCGAGCTGCTCGGCCTCGACGCCACGCTGCGCGATGTGATCAACCAGTCGATGGGCTTCGGCGAGGTCAGCGCCTTCACCACCGCGCCAGAGCATTGGCGGGTGCAGGAAACTGCCTTCGCCGGCCTGTGGCGGGTGCTCAAGGTGGGTGAGGATGGCCGGATGCTGGTCGACCGGCTGGAAACCGGGGTCATTCCGGAGGTGCTGATCGACGCCATGGCGCGTACCGCGGCGGCCGATATCCCGCCACCGGATTACCCGTCGGGGACGATGAACGCGCCGGCCCTGGTCGAGGAAATCCGCCAGCAAGCGGCGGCCTGGAAAAAGGGCGAGGCGGCGCACGTCATCAACCTGACCTTGCTGCCGGTCAGCGAGGCTGATCTCGACACGCTGTACGGCTGGCTGGGGCACCGCGAGGTGTCGATCCTGTCGCGTGGTTACGGCAATTGCCGGATCACCAGCACACGGCTGAAGAACGTCTGGTGGGTGCAGTATTTCAACAGCATGGATACGCTGATCCTCAACTCGATCGAAATTGTCGGCATGCCGGAAGTGGCGCTCGCCGCCGATGAGGATTTCACCGATTCGCTGGAGCGCTTGCGTGAATATCTCGACCTGATGGTCGAGCCGATCTGAGCGCCGGCACTGGCAGATAGGCCGGGCGGGCTGCACTGCGGTACAGTCTCGTCCGGTTCCGGGGGGAACGGCCGCTGCGCCGGTGAGCGCGGGCAGTGGACAGGATGATCAGGGGTTGCGATGCGTTTTGAGGGTTCATTTCTCGGCGTCAAGCCGGAAGACAGGCTGGAGTGCGGCATTTGCTGGTGGGTCTATGACCCGGCACAGGGCGACGACGTGCGTGGCATTCCGCCCGGCACGCCCTTCGCCAGCCTGCCGGAAGACTGGTGCTGTCCGGGCTGCGATGCGCCCCGTCACAAGTTCATGGTGCTCGGTGAATGAAAATCTGGCCGGCGGATCCCTCGGCTGAACTGGTCGCCGTCTTTGCGGCCATCGCCCGGACGCGGATGGCTGACGTGCCGATCTGCAACACCCGGCTCGACGTCGATGCCGTGGGCTTTCGCCAGCGGTCGGATGGCCATTGGGCTGGGGTCATGATCACCCCCTGGGCAATCAACCTGCTCTGCCTGCCCGGCCAGGAAGCGGGCTGGCCGGCGCTGGCCGCCTGCAGCAAGCACGACTGGGATTTTCCCTCCGGCGTGTACGAATTTACCGTGGCCGACGAGGACAGTCTGGGCAACTACCACTTGTGCTCGCTGTTCTCGCCGGCGCTCGAATTCGAAAGCCACGAACAGGCACGGCTGACGGCCATTG
>DAIMCQ010000081.1:0-14524 GCA_036726285.1 Azonexus sp. | reverse complement strand
CATAGGAGCCGCTGCCATAGCTGGTCAGGTTGACGAAAAGGCTATGCGCCGCGCTGGTGTATGACATGACGCTGTATTGTTCGGTGTCCTGGCTAGCAGGCAGGACCGGGGTGTCTTCGAATGGATGCTTGAGACCCATGGCGTGGCCAATTTCGTGCAGCAAAGAACTGAAATTGCCAGATCCGACTGCCCAGTTTGAATCGGACGCTTCGGAGGCACGGCTGCTGAGCCAGATGTCACCGCCGCTGGGCCAGTATGAGTCGGGGTAGCTGGCCCAGCCCCATGCTTCCTGACCGTCGCTGAGCGGGTTTGAGGCCGAGGTCCAGGCAAAACGAATGTCACCTACGTTCGATGCAGTTTCCGCCACTTCCTGGAACTTCAGGTTGGCAACGTTCCCCCAGTACTGCAATGCAAGCCGCGCGGCCGTTTGTTGGGCCGCATTCAGTCCATAGTGACTGGCGGCATTTTGTTCGTTCAGCGTCGAGTAGCTTTCACCGGCTGCGTGGCCGGAAAAGGTGGCGCTCGATGAGTTTGTCCACGGGAAGCTGTAAGTCAATGTTGTGCCGGTCGTGGTCCCGCCCCATTTTTCTTCGCTGAGTAGGCTATTGATGCGGGTCAGCGTCGAAGGCGTGATCGGGCTCGTGGTGCTCGAAGTAGTCGGTGATGGCATGGGGGAGCGATTGATAAGGATGAGTGAATAGGGATTCGACCTGGCGGCAAAGCGGCTGGCATGCCGTACAGTACGCTACATTGTGCCGTCATTAGAGAGCCTGCGAGGTGGTTGCGTCAATCGCCTTTGTCATTTTTTTCGATGAATTGCGCCGCCCTTTCATTTGGATGTTTGCATCGGCCGCCCCGATTATTTTTGCTCTAAGGGTTTTCCACCACTCGCGCAAAAAATGGCTTTGGATAGAATGAAGTAGCTTCACGCCTTGACGTTCCCAAAACCTTGGAGGAGACAAAATGCAACGTCGTGATTTCCTGAAAAAAGCTTCCGTGGGTGCCGCTGCCGGTGCTGCCGCTACGCTGGCTGCGCCGGCCATTGCCCAATCGGCACCAACCATCAAGTGGCGTCTGACTTCCAGCTTCCCGAAGAGCTTGGACACCATCTACGGCGGTGCTGACGTGCTGGCCAACCGCCTGCGCGCCATGACCGGCGGCAAGTTCGACATCCGCGTTTTTGCCGGCGGCGAAATCGTCCCCGGTCTGCAGGCGCTGGATGCCGTGCAGCAAGGCACCGTAGAGTGCTGTCATACCTGTTCCTACTATTACGTCGGCAAGGACAAGTCCTTCGGTTTCGGTACCTCGATCCCGTTCGGCATGAATGCCCGGCAGATGAATGCCTGGGTTTATTACGGTGGCGGCGACAAGCTGCTCAACGAGTTCTACGCCAACTACAACGTGATTCATTTCCCCGGCGGCAATACCGGCACCCAGATGGGCGGCTGGTTCCGCAAGGAAGTGAAGACCCTGGCCGAAGTCAGCGGCCTGAAGATGCGGATCGCCGGTCTGGGCGGTAACGTCTTTGCCGCGCTGGGCGCTGTGCCGCAGCAGATCGCTGGTGGCGACATCTACCCGGCCCTGGAAAAAGGCACCATCGATGCCGCCGAATGGGTTGGTCCGTACGACGACGAAAAGCTCGGCTTCTACAAGGTGGCCAAGCATTACTACTATCCGGGCTGGTGGGAACCGGGTCCGATGATCAATTTCTTCGTCAACAAGAAGGAATGGGACAAGCTGCCCAAGGAATATCAGGAAGCCTTCCAGGCGGCAGCCTACGAGGCCAACGTGACGATGATGGCCGAGTACGATCACAAGAACCCGATCGCGCTCTCCAAGCTGTTGCAGAACGGCGTCAAGCTGCAGAAATACTCCGACGAAATTCTCGAAGCCGCTTACAAGGCCTCGCAGCAACTCTATGCCGACGAGTCAGCGAAGAATCCGGCGTTCAAGAAAATCTTCACCGAGTACGACAAGTACCGGAAGACGCAGAATGCCTGGTTCAGCGTCGCCGAGCACCGCATGGATTCCTTCCTGCAGACGCACAAGTAACGGTTCGCGCCGCTCGGCGAAAAGCCCCGCCCCGCTTGTCGGGCCGGGGCTTTTTCATGTCCGCCTATAAGGGATTTCAGCAGTATCGCCGTGAGCCAGTCTGGCTAGAATCCTTGCGTCACCCACGGTGACGATTCCCATCCCCCAGGAGACAAGATGCAACGTCGTGATTTTCTGAAGAAGGCCTCCATCGGTGCAGCCGCCGGTACGGCGGCAACGCTTGCAGCCCCGGCATTTGCCCAGTCGGCACCGACCATCAAGTGGCGGCTGACTTCCAGCTTCCCGAAGAGTCTGGATACCGTATTCGGTGGTGCCGAAGTGTTGGCCAACCGTCTGCGTGCGATGACCAACGGCAAGTTCGATATTCGTGTTTTCGCCGGCGGCGAGATCGTCCCCGGCCTGCAGGCGCTGGATGCCGTGCAGCAAGGCACGGTCGAGGTCTGCCATACCTGTTCCTACTACTACGTCGGCAAGGACAAGACCTTCGGTTTCGGTACCGCAGTGCCGTTCGGCATGAATGCCCGCCAGATGAACGCCTGGATCTACTACGGCGGCGGCCAGAAGCTGCTCGACGAGTTCTACGCCGGCTACAACGTCGTCTCTTTCCTCGGCGGCAATACCGGCACCCAGATGGGCGGCTGGTGGCGCAAGGAAGTGAAGACCGTTGCCGATCTGAAGGGCATCAAGATGCGTATCGCCGGCCTCGGTGGTACCGTTTTCTCGCAACTCGGCGTCGTGCCGCAGCAGATCGCCGGTGGCGATATCTACCCGGCGCTGGAAAAGGGCACCATCGATGCCGCCGAGTGGATCGGTCCGTACGATGACGAGAAGCTGGGCTTCTACAAGGTTGCCAAGAACTACTACTACCCGGGCTGGTGGGAGCCGAGCACTTGCTTCCATTTCTTCGTCAACAAGAAAGAATGGGACAAGCTGCCGAAGGAGTATCAGGAAGCCTTCCAGGCGGCTGCCTACGAGGCCAATGTGACGGTGATGGCGGAGTACGATCACAAGAACCCGATCGCGCTCTCCAAGCTGCTGCAGAACGGCGTCAAGCTGCAGAAGTTCTCGGATGAAATCCTCGAGGCCGCCTACAAGGCTTCGCACGAACTGTATGCCGAGGAGTCGGCGAAGAACCCGGCCTTCAAGAAGATCTATACCGAGTTCGAAAAGTACCGCAAGAGCCAGAACGCCTGGTTCAGCCTGGCAGAAATGCGCATGGACTCGTTCCTGCAGTCGCATCGTTGAGGCATTCCAGCCTCACAAAAAAAACCCGCCATCTGGCGGGTTTTTTGTGGGCTAAGGAAAGTGATTATTCCTCAAGCAGGCTGCGCAGCATCCAGGCATTCTTTTCGTGCAACTGCATGCGTTGGGTCAGCAGGTCGGCGGTCGGCTCGTCGCCAGCCTTGTCGACCAGCGGGAAGATGCTGCGGGCGGTCTTGGTGACGGCTTCCTGGCCGGCGACCAGTTGCTTGATCATTTCGGTTGCGGTCGGCACGCCTTCGCTTTCCTTGATCACGGTCAGCTTGGCGAATTCGCGGTAGGTGCCGGGGGCGGCAACGCCCAGGGCGCGGATACGCTCGGCGATCAGGTCCAGCGCATTCCACAGCTCGGTGTATTGGTCCATGAACATCACGTGCAGCGTGTTGAACATCGGGCCTTTGACATTCCAGTGGAAGTTGTGGGTCTTCAGGTAAAGCGTGAACGAGTCGGCCAGCAAATGTGAGAGGCCTTCGGCAATTTTTTCGCGATCCTTTTTGCTGATTCCAATATCCATGTTGTGCTCCCTTCAGAGATTGTTTGGTGAGAGTGAGGGCTTCGGGCTGACGTGGCAGGAAGCCGGCAATTGAATTTTGCCCGCCCTTGCCATTGCCTGCCAATGTTTTGTCTTCATGGACGACATAGCTGCCGTCTATGAAATAAAAAAAAGGCGGGGTCGAAACCCCGCCTGAAGGTCGATAAGGATGTTGCTTGTCGTTATTTGTCTCCGCCCTGCAGGTTCTTCAGCAGGTCTGCACTCGGGTCCTGGCTCTTGTTGCCCTCCGCCGCGTCGCCGCGCATCAGCGTGTCCAGGTCGACCGGTGCCGGGCCTTCGCCGGCCTTCTCCAGTCGCGCAGCTTCTTGCTGGGCTGCGTCGCCGTAGCTGACGATGCCCGGGAAGATGATGATCAGCGCGACCATGATGATCTGGAGGCAGACGAAGGGAATGGCGCCCCAGTAGATGTCCGTCGTCTTGATCGAAGCCGGTGCCACCGAGCGCAGGTAGAACAGCGCGAAGCCGAACGGCGGGTGCATGAAGGAAGTCTGCATATTCACTGCCAGCAACACGCCGAACCAGATCAGGTCGATGCCGAGTTTGTCGGCTACCGGGGCAAGCAACGGCACGATGATGAAGGACAGTTCAAAGAAGTCGAGGAAGAAGGCGAGCAGGAAGACCAGGACATTGACCACGATCAGGAAGCCGAGTTGGCCTCCCGGTAGCGAGAGCAACAGGTGTTCGACCCAGAGGTCGCCATTGACGGCCCGGAAGACCAGGCCGAAAACGGTCGAGCCGACGAGGATGAAGACCACGAAGGAGGACAGCTTGCCGGTGGTTTCCATGGCCTGTCTGAGCAGCTTCCAGGACAGGCGCTTGCGGGCGACGGCGAGGATCAGGGCGCCGGCCGCACCCATGGCACCGCCTTCGGTCGGCGTTGCGATGCCGAGGAAGATGGTGCCCAGCACCAGGAAGATCAGCATGAGCGGCGGCACCATCGTTGTTACGACGCGCAAAAGCAGTTTCAGTCCGCGCAGGCTGCGGGCTTCCGGCGGCAAAGCGGGGGCGGCATTGGGCTTGATGATGGTTAGCAGGACTACATAGCCGACGTAGAGGCCAGTCAGAATCAGGCCAGGGATCATGGCGCCTTCGTACATGTCGCCGACCGACTTGCCGAGCTGGTCGGCCATGATGATCAGTACCAGTGAAGGTGGAATGATCTGAGCCAGCGTACCGGAGGCCGCGATGACGCCGGCGGCCAGGCGCTTGTCGTAGCCGTAGCGGAGCATGATGGGCAGCGAGATCAGGCCCATCGAGATGACCGAGGCGGCAACCACGCCGGTGGTGGCGGCAAGCAGGGCGCCGACGAAGATCACGGCAAACGCCAGGCCACCGCGCATCGGGCCGAACAACTGGCCGATGGTGTCGAGCAGGTCTTCGGCCATGCCGGATCGTTCAAGCACCAGTCCCATGAAGGTGAAGAAGGGAATGGCGAGCAGCGTGTCGTTGGCCATGATGCCGAAGATGCGCTCCGGCAGGGCCTGGAAGATGGCCGGGTGAAGCAGGCCGAGTTCCATGCCGATCAGGCCGAATACGATGCCGTTGGCGGCCAGGGCAAATGCCACCGGGTAGCCGAACAGCAGGAACAGAACCAGCGCCCCGAACATCAGCGGCGCCATGTTGGCGATCATCCATTCCATTATTTGGCCTCCTTGGCTTTGGCGGCGGCAATGGCGGCGGCCAGTTCTTCTTCGGCGCTCGGGCCCTTGTCCTTGCTGTTGGGGTCTTCGATCAGACCAGCCAGGAAGGCGATGCGCTTGATCAGTTCGGAAATGCCTTGCAGGGCAAGCAGGGTGAAGCCGATCGGCAGGATGGCCTTGACCGGCCAGCGGATCAGGCCGCCGGCGTTGGCCGACATTTCATTGATCCGGTAAGAGTCGGCGACCAGCGGCAGGGACAGCCAGAGCACGGCGATGACCATCGGCAGCAGGAAGAACAGGGTGCCGATGATGTCGATCACGGCCTGACCTTTGGGCGACAGCTTGCCGGCCAGCACGTCGATGCGGACGTGCTCGTTTTTCTGCAGGGTGTAGGGGGAGCAGAGGATGAACACGGCAGCGAACAGGTACCACTGGATTTCCAGCAGGCCATTCGAGCTGTAGTTGAAAATGAAGCGCACGCTGGCATTCCCGGCGCTGAAGATGGTCATCAGCAGTACCAGCCAGAAGGCGCCCTTGCCGACACGCTCGTTGAGCCAGTCGATCAGCTGCGAGAGCTTGAGCAGAAGGGTCACGGAAAGTCCTCCTCGATTGATAAAATTCCCGGCTTCTATAAGTTTGTCCGGGGTTTGTGGAAAATCCCATTGAGCGAAATTTACAGCGAAGGTCATAGAGCGAACATGGTGGAAATCCCTACACAAATTCCGACCCGGATTTGCCTGGTACGCCACGGTGAAACGGAGTGGAATGCCGAGCGCCGCCTGCAGGGACAGATCGATATCGAACTCAATGCCACCGGGCGAAGGCAGGCGGCGGCGGCCGGGCGCTGGCTGCGCGGTGCCGGGGTGACGGCGCTCTACGCCAGCGACCTGAAGCGAGCCTGGGCGACGGCGCAGGCGATCGGCGAGGCGCTGGCCCTGGTGCCGGTGGCGGCGCCGGAGATGCGCGAGCGCTGCTACGGGATTTTCCAGGGACTGACCTACGCCGAGGCCCAGGAAAAATACCCGGAGGCCTACGCCACCTTCGAGGCGCGCCAGGCGGACTGCAATTTCGAAACCGGCGAGACCCTGAACGAGATGTATCGGCGCGTCACGGCCTGCCTGGTACGCATCGCCGTTGCCCATCCCGGCGAGAGCGTGGTGGTCGTGCTGCATGGTGGCGTGCTCGACATTATCAATCGTTTCGTCCGCGGCAGCCGTCTCGAAGCGCCACGCGACTTCCTGATTCCGAATGCCGGTCTGAACTGGATCGCGCTGCAGGATGGCGCCTGGCATATCGAAAGCTGGGCTGAAACGGCCCATCTGGAGCCGGGGGCGCTGGACGAGCTTCCGTCGTGATAAAATTGCGGCCCTTTTCAATGGCTTGAGGCATTCCCCATGTTTTCCGCGAAAGACACCCTGGCAAAAGTTGACTCTGAACTCTGGCAGGCCATCCAGGCCGAAGTCCAGCGTCAGGAAGACCACATCGAACTGATCGCGTCCGAAAACTACGTGAGCAAGGCAGTCATGGAAGCCCAAGGCTCCCAGCTCACCAACAAATATGCCGAGGGTTACCCGGGCAAGCGCTACTACGGCGGCTGCGAGTACGTCGACGTCGCCGAGCAGATCGCCATCGACCGCCTGAAGGCGCTGTTCGGTGCCGAAGCGGCCAACGTCCAGCCGAACTCCGGTTCGCAGGCCAACCAGGCCGTGCTGATGGCCTTTGCCAAGCCCGGCGACACCATCATGGGGATGAGCCTGGCCGAAGGCGGCCACCTGACCCACGGCATGCCGCTCAACATGTCCGGCAAATGGTTCAACGTTGTCTCCTACGGGCTGGATGAAAAGGAAGAGATCGACTACGCCAAGATGGAAGCGCTGGCCCGCGAGCACAAGCCGAAGATCATCGTCGCCGGTGCTTCCGCCTACGCCCTGCGCATCGATTTCGAGCGTTTCGCCAAGATCGCCAAGGAAGTCGGCGCCATTTTCTGGGTCGACATGGCGCACTACGCCGGTCTGATCGCCGCTGGTTTCTATCCGAACCCGGTGCCTTTCGCCGATGTCGTCACCTCGACCACCCACAAGACCCTGCGCGGCCCGCGCGGCGGCGTCATCCTGATGAAGGCCGAGCACGAAAAGGCGCTCAATTCGGCCATTTTCCCGGGCTTGCAAGGCGGTCCGCTGATGCACGTGATCGCTGCCAAGGCCGTCGCCTTCAAGGAAGCCGCTTCGCCGGAGTTCCGCAACTATCAGGAGCAAGTCCTGGCCAACGCCCGCGTCATGGCGCGCGTACTCGGTGAAGAGCGCGGTCTGCGTATCGTTTCCGGCCGTACCGAGAGCCATGTGTTCCTGGTCGACCTGCGTGCCAAGAACATCACCGGCAAGGAAGCCGAAGCCGCCCTCGGCCGTGCCCATATCACGGTCAACAAGAATGGCATCCCGAACGATCCGCAAAAGCCGTTCGTCACTTCCGGCATTCGTATCGGTTCGCCGGCCTTGACGACCCGTGGTTTCACCGAAATCGAAGCTGAAATCGTCGCGCATCTGGTGGCCGACGTGCTGGAAGCGCCGAACGACGAGGCCGTGGCCGCCAAGGTGCGGACCAAGGTTGCCGAGCTGTGCGGCAAGTTCCCGGTCTACGGAGCCTGATCGCCCGTGAAATGTCCTTTCTGCGGTGCTGACGAAACGGCGGTTGCCGATACCCGTCTCAATGACGAAGGCGATCTCGTGCGTCGCCGCAGAAAGTGCAATGCTTGCGACAAGCGTTTCACCACCTACGAGCGGGCGGAAATCCGCCTGCCGCAGGTGGTCAAGAAAAACGGCTCGCGGACCGAATTCAGCCGCGAAAAACTGCGGGCCAGCCTTGAACTGGCCCTGCGCAAGCGCCCCGTGTCGGTCGATCTGGTCGATGCGGCGATTGCCGAAATCGAAGAGAAATTGCTCAGTGCCGGCGAGCGCGAAATTGCCTCGCAACAGGTCGGCGAACTGGTCATGCGCGAGTTGAAGAAACTCGACAAGGTGGCCTACATCCGCTTTGCCTCGGTCTATCGCAATTTCGAAGACGTGGATGCCTTTTCCCGGGCGATCCGCGAAGTATCTCCCGCCCAAAAGAAAAAATGAGCTTCTCCGCCGTCGACCACGGCATGATGGCGCGCGCCCTGCAGCTTGCCGAGCGCGGCCTGTGGACGACGTCGCCGAATCCACGTGTCGGCTGCGTCCTGGTGCGCGATGGCTGGGTGGTGGGTGAGGGCTGGCACGAGAAGGCCGGCGAACCGCATGCCGAAGTCCATGCCTTGCGCGCGGCCGATGGGCGGGCACATGGCGCAACGGCCTACGTGACGCTGGAGCCGTGCAGTCATCACGGACGCACGCCGCCCTGTGCCGAGGCCTTGATTGCGGCCGGGGTGGCGCGGGTGGTTGTGGCCATGCAGGACCCCAATCCGCTGGTCGCCGGTCGCGGCCTGGTGGCGCTGCGGGCGGCCGGGGTCGAGACGGCCTGCGGCTTGCTGGAGAGCGAGGCGCGGGAACTCAATATCGGTTTCGTCTCGCGGATGACCCGTGGCCTTCCCTGGCTGCGCTTGAAGACAGCTGCCAGCCTGGATGGCAAGACGGCGCTGAACAATGGCGTCAGCCAATGGATTACCGGTGAAGCGGCCAGGCTGGATGGCCATCGCTGGCGGGCCCGGGCTTGCGCCATCCTGACCGGGGTCGGTACGGTTCGGGAGGATGATCCGCAACTCAATGTGCGTGGTTTGGCGACCGCGCGCCAGCCCTTGCGGGTGGTGGTCGATAGTCGGCTGGAAACGCCGCTTGATGCCATGGTTTTGCAGGGCGGGGCGACGCTGATCGCCGGCGCGGTTGAAAATGCGGCAAAGATTGCTGCCTTGCAGGCTGCAGGGGCCGAGGTACTGATCCTGCCCAATGCGGCAGGCAAGGTCGAGTTGCCGGATTTGCTGGGGGCTCTTGCCGAGCGTGGCATCAACGAGGTGCATGCCGAGGCCGGTTTCAATCTGAATGGCTCCTTACTGCGCGAAGGGCTGGTCGACGAGCTGCTGCTCTATCTGGCGCCCTGCCTGATCGGGCACGCTGCGAGCGGCTTGTTCAATCTGCCGGAGCTGACCGATTTGAACGGCAAGCACCGGCTGGCGATTCGGGATCTGCGCCAGATTGGCGAAGATATTCGCCTGCTCGCCCGTTTCCGTTAGGCCCGCACACCGCGCAGTCGGCATCCTTGCGGAATTTGATGGTCCGCCATTCCATATCGAGCGCATCGAGCAGTAGCAGGCGGCCGCTCAGCGACCGACCGATCCCGGCAGCCAGCTTCAGGGCCTCGGCGGCCTGCATGGTGCCGATAATCCCGGTCAGCGGGGCGAAGACGCCCATCACGGCGCAGCGAACCTCCTCGACATCCTCGCCTTCTGGGAACAGGCAGTGATAGCACGGTGAGTCGTCCTGGCGCAGGTCGTAGACGCTGATCTGGCCATCAAAGCGAATGGCGGCGCCGGAAACCAGCGGCTTGCGGTGATGTACGCAGGCCCGGTTGATGGCGTGCCGGGTGGCAAAGTTGTCGGTACAGTCGAGTACGAGATCGGCCTCTGCCACCAGCGTGTCGAGTGCGGCCCCGGAGAGGCGTTGCTGTAGCGGTACGATTTCGATTTCCGGATTGATCGCACCGAGCGCCAGCTTGCCGGATTCGGCCTTGGCCATGCCAACCCGGGCCTGGGTGTGAAGGATCTGGCGCTGCAGGTTGGTGAAATCGACCGTGTCGTCGTCGACCAGCGTGATCTTGCCGATGCCGGCCGAGGCCAGGTAAAGCGCGGCTGGCGAACCCAGACCGCCGGCGCCGATGATCAGGGCGTGGGTGGCAAGGATGCGGCTCTGGCCATCGATGCCGAGGTCGTCGAGCAGGATGTGGCGGCTGTAGCGGAGAAGCTGCTCGTCGTTCATCGGAAGCGGGGCTGCAAAAGGAATTGGATGGGGTTGGTCGGCCAGGAGTGAAGCGTCTGGCCAACACTTCCTTCGTCAGATGCCGCCGGCTACTTGTATTCGCGCCACTCCGGCGGGGTGTCGTCGTGGTCGCCGTGCGGGTGGTGTTCCCAAGCCTTGACGTAAGCTTCCTGGGAAGAGCGTTTGAGACGTTTTTCCGGCGCGCCCAGATTGTGCAACTGGGTGTCTTCGACGTAGTGGATGAGCGCCCGGGTCAGTTTGCTCATCAACGTGTTGTCGAGGTGGTAGCCCTTGTCCTCGAGGTGTTCTTCAAGTTCCTGCAGCGTGTGCTGCTGCAGTTCGTAGGCCACGCCAACCGCGCGCTCGGTGTGCGGAGCAACTTCTACTTCGTCCAGTCGCTTGAGGTCATCCGCCGCCTCCGGGACTTGGCCCGGAGGGAACTTGGCGAACAAGATTTCGCGATTTTTTTTCAGGTCAGATGCAGGCATTGCTCCTCCCGTCAGAAATCAGTCCTTGGTCTTATTCTGCATGATCTGCAAACCCTTGAGAAGATTCAGGGCTTGCTGGAACTGATAGTCGCTCTTGCTGGCATATTCAAGGCGGGCCGGCATTTCGTCCTCTGCCGCATCGTCCTTGCCGTTCTTGTCCTTGGTCGGTTTGGCGGGCGTCTTGGCTTGTGGTTTTGCTTCCGGCTTGGCGGCTTCCTTGCCGGCGTCCTTGTCGCGATCGTTGATCAGGTGACGGTCGAGATCGGCTTCGCGGAGGCGCATGCCGTTGCTACCGTTGGCCGAATCTTCGACGACGATGTCGGGAACGATGCCCTTGGCCTGGATCGAACGGCCATCCGGCGTGTAATAGCGAGCGGTGGTCAGCTTGATCGCGGTGTTGCCGGGGAGCGGCAAGACCGATTGCACGGAGCCCTTGCCAAACGTCTGCGTGCCGACGATCAGGGCGCGCTTGTGGTCCTGCAGCGCACCGGCGACGATTTCCGAAGCCGAGGCTGAGCCGCCGTTGACCAGGACGATCATCGGTACCTTCTTGATTTCGACCGGCATCGCCTTCAACGGGTCATCCTTGGTGCCGCGCAGGTAGTCCTGCGGCCGGGCCTTGAATTCCTGCTTGGCATCGTCGGTGCGGCCATCGGTCGAGACGACCTTGGCGTCAGGCGGCAGGAAGGCTGCCGAGACGCCGATGGCGCCGTTGAGCAAGCCGCCCGGGTCGTTGCGCAGGTCGAGCACCAGGCCTTGCAGTTTGTTGCCGTCCTTGTACAGCGCGGAAACGTGCTTGGCCAGTTCGGCGACGGTGTTCTCCTGGAACTGCGTAACCCGCACCCAGCCGTAACCCGGTTCGACCAGTTTCGATTTGACGCTCTGGACCTTGATGACTTCCCGAACCAGGGTGATTTCGATCGGCTTGGTTTCGCCCTTGCGGATGATCGACAGCTTGATCGGCGTCTTCGGCTTGCCGCGCATTTTCTTAACAGCGTCACTCAGCGTCAGGCCTTTGACCGGCGTTTCGTCGAGCTTGAAAATCAGGTCGCCGGCCTTGACGCCAGCGCGGTAGGCCGGGGTGTCTTCGATCGGCGAAACGACCTTGACCAGGCCGTCTTCCATGCCGACTCCGATGCCAAGGCCGCCGAACTCACCTTGGGTGCCGACCTGCAGGTCTTTGAACGAATCGGCGTCAAGGTAGGTGGAGTGGGGGTCGAGATTGGACAGCATGCCGGAAATGGCATTGGTGATCATCTTCTTGTCTTCGACCGGCTCGACGTAACCTTGCTTGATCGCGCTGTAGACCTCGGCAAAGGTGCGCAGCTCCTCGATGGGCAGGCCGGGTTTGACATCCTTCTCGGCCAAGGCCGGGATGTGCAGGCTGATTAGTGCGCCGGCGACGAAGCCGCCTAATGTCAAACTGATAGTTTTTGCTTTGCTCATTTCAAACTGGCCCATTTCATCGGGTCGATCGGTTGCCCTTGGTGGCGGAGTTCAAAGTATAAACCGGAATCCGGGTTACCCCCGCTGTTGCCGACGGTTGCAATTGTTTCTCCGCCCTTGACCGACTGCCCGACCTGTTTGAGCAGGGCGTCGTTGTTACCGTAAATCGTCAGGTAGGCATCGCCGTGATCGACGATCAGCAGATTGCCGAAGCCGCGCATCCATTCGGCAAAGACCACCCGGCCGCCGGCCACGGCTTTTACCTCGTTGCCGTTACCCGCCTTGATGAACAGGCCGCGCCAGGTGCCGCCGCCATCGCGCGGACTGCCGAAGCGTCCGGCGACGACGCCACGGACCGGCAAGCGAAGATTGCCTTTCTGCCGGGCGAAGCTGCCGTCGCTGGCAGCTGGCTCGTAGCGGTTCTCCGTTTCGGCGGTTTTCGGGCGGCTGGTTTCGGCGGTCGTGCGGGGGGCTTCCTTATCTTCGACACCGGGGCGCGGCTTGTTCTTCTGTCGGGCCGCCTCGGCGAGGCGGGCTGCCTCGGCCGCCTTGGCGGCTTCCGCGGCGCGTGCAGCCTGCGCTGCTTGAGCCGCGAGAATCTTGGATAGCCGGTCAATCAGTTGGGTCAGGCGTTTCTCGTTTTGCTGCAGGTTGCCGATTTCCTTGCGCTGGCTATTCACCTTGTCGGAAATCTGGGCGTACAGGGTCTTGCGTTCCTCACGCTGCTTTTGCAGTTCGGCGTGACGTTGCTGTTGCTGGGCTTCAACTTCCTTCAACTCGTCGGCGCGTTCCTTGGCGTCGGCAGCGAGGGCCTTTTTCTTGTCGAGCGTGGCGTTGATCTCGCCCATCAGCTCGGCGCGGGTCAGGGCGATGGCCGACAGGTAGTGCAGGTCGCGCGCCATCTGGTTCGGGTCGTCGCCGTTGAGCAGGAGTTGCAGCGAGTCCGGCGTGCCGCGCAGGTATTGTTTGTAGAGCAGTTTTTCCAGTTGCGACTGCTGCATGACCAGCGTGCTGCCGAGCTCTTCGGATTGTTGTTCGAGGCCTTTGAGGCGCTTTTGCAGTTGCTGGCGTTGGTCGGTAAGTTCATGCAGCTCCCTTTGCAAGCGGGAAATTTGGCGCTCGGATTCGCGCAGGTGGCTGGCCGCGTCGGCCTTGTTTTCCTCGCTGGCATTGAGCTCCTTGCGCAGGCCGTCGATACGGCTGCGCAATTCGCCGAGGTCAGCCTGCTTTTCGGCGATTTCCGGCACCGCCGGGGAGGGGGGGGGCTTGTGAGCAGCCGGTGTTGGCTTGGCAGCCGAGGCGGGCGCACCAAAGAGGGTTATCGTAGCCAGGCTGGTCACGATTGCCGCTACGCGAAGCCGGCCATATTTGCCTGAATGTGTTTGCATTGGGTTCGGCTGGTTTGCGGGGCAACCTGAATTCGGCATCTCGGCAAGACTGGCGCGCGGTTCGGCGTGCTGCACGATTGCGAGAAAGCGGTGAATTAAGGACTGTGAAATGCAAATCGTTATTTTATAATGATCCATTAACCGATAACGAGGTTTTATTATCTTGGAAAAGCCTTCTTTCAACCTGATCGACAAGCAGGAGCATATCGAGATGGCGGCGCGTGCCCTCAAGGCCATTGCCCATCCGTTGCGCCTGAAGATCCTGTGCGTGCTTGGCGACCAGGAAGCCTGTGTGCAGGAAATCGTCGATGCCGTGGGCACCTCGCAGAGCAACATCTCCCAGCATCTGGCTATCTTGCGGGAGAAAGGCGTTTTGTTGACGCGCAAGGATGCCAACCGGGTGTTTTATCGGGTTGGCGATCAACGGACCTTGCAATTGGTCGGCATGATGCGTGAAGTATTTTGTGGTGTGGAGGAGTAATCGGTGCCGATGGAATTTATTAACCAGAATATCCTGCTTGTTTCGATCGTCGTGGTCAGCGGTTTGGGCTTGCTGTGGCCGCTGCTGGGACGTTCGAACAAGAATGAAGTGAATCCGGCGCAAGCGACGCTGCTGATCAATCGCGAAGATGCGCATATCGTCGATGTGCGCGAAGCGGACGAATTTGCCGGCGGTCATCTGCCTGACGCGCGCAATATCCCGCTCGCCAAGCTGGCCGCCCGGGTGATGGTCGGCGAGAAGCTCGCCGACCTC
>DAIMCQ010000080.1:0-14752 GCA_036726285.1 Azonexus sp. | reverse complement strand
TCGACCTGTCAAGGCAACTGGGGCAAGGCTCAGGGGACGATTTCGATGGCCGGCAGCTGGCCGATGAATTCGAGGCGGCGATGCAGGGCGGCGGTCGCGAAAATCCGGTCGTTGCTGTCCACGCGAAGGACCTGGGCGATGCCCATTTGTGCCGCCATGTCGCGCCAGCCAGCGGCACCGGCGATGAAGATCGGCTTGGAGCTGGCATCGGACAGCGTGCCGGCTTTGGGGCCGGCCGGGATGAGCACGGTAACGGCCTGCGTGTGGTCGGCCGGGTAGCCGCTGCGCGGGTCGAGCAGGTGGGCGTAACGCTTGTCATCGACTTCGAAGAAGCGCTGATAGTCGCCCGAGGTGCCGATTGCCTCGCCGTCTTCCAGCGCCACGGTGGCGATCGGGCCGGGCTGGCGCGGGTGCTGGATGCCGACCCGCCATTTCTTGCCTTCCTTGCTGCCCAGGGCCATGACATTGCCGCCGATGTTGATCAGCGCATTGTTGATGCCCTGGCGGCGCAGGATGGCGGCGGCGCGATCGAGGGCGACGCCTTTCAGGTAGCCGCCGAAATCGAGGGCGACATGGCGATTGCGGCTACGGATGCTGTTGCCGTCGATGACGATGTCGGCAATCGACGGCTTTTTCGCCAACCAGGCCTTGATCTCGCCGGGTGGCGGCAGTTCGGCCTTGAATTCGTCGGCCTGGAAGCCCCACAGCTTGATCAGTTCGCCGATGCCCGGGTCGAACAGGTAGTCGCCCTGGCGGCTGAGCGCCTGGGCTTCGCTAACCAGGGCGGCCAGCTCCGGCGTCACCGTGTGCGGCTTGCCGGCGGTGATGGCGGCGTTGAGTTCGGTCAGCTCGGAGGCTTGCCAGGCATGGTAGGCGCGGTGCAGCCGATCGAATTCGCGCAGCACGGCGGCAATCGCCTGTCGCCCCTGTTCCGGCTCGGCACTGACGACCAGAACCTCGACCCGGGTGCCGAAAACGTAGGCTTGTTGTTCCTGCAGCGGTGTCCGGCCGCAACCGGCCAGCACGAACACGACCAGCAGGACCGACAGGCTCAGGAAATACCGCATGCGTGTTCGATCGCGGTGATGAAGGCACCGGCCGCGTCGAAGCCGGTCTGCTGGCGGATTTCGACCATGCAGGTGGGGCTGGTGACGTTGATTTCGGTGAGGTGGTTGCCGATCACGTCGAGCCCGACCAGCATCAGGCCGCGCTTGAACAGGATCGGCCCGAGCGTCTCGGCGATTTCCCGGTCGCGTGGCGACAATTCCTGGGCGACGCCGGTCCCGCCGGCTGCCAGGTTGCCGCGCGTCTCACCGGCCTTGGGGATGCGTGCTAGGCAGTAGGGAACGGGCTTGCCGGCAATGAGCAGGATGCGTTTGTCGCCCTGGCTGATCTCGGGCAGGTAGCGCTGCGCCATCACCGTACGTTGCCCTTCGTGGGTCAAGGTTTCGAGAATGACGTTGCGGTTCGGGTCGTTGCGATGAATGCGGAAAATCTGGCTGCCGCCCATGCCGTCGAGCGGCTTGAGGATGATGTCGCGCTCTTCGTCGATGAAGTGCTGGAGCTGCTGCGTGTCGCGCGAGATCAGCGTGGCCGGGGCGTATTGTTCGAACTCGGTGATGGCCAGCTTCTCCGAGTGCTCGCGCAGTGCGCGCGGCCGGTTGAAAATGCGGACACCGTGGGCTTCGGCCCGTTCGAGCAGCCAGGTGGCGGTGATGTACTCGAAATCGAAGGGTGGATCCTTGCGCATGATCACCCCATCGAAAGCCTTGAGCGGCAACCATTCGCGGCTGATTTCCCGCTGCCAGTCGTGGTCGTCCGGGCGCATGTGCAAGTGCATCGCTTGGCCGAACACGCCGCCGGCGTGGCGGCCGGGTTCGGCGCGCCGCCAGCCGAGGCTTTGCGCTTCGATGGCATAGACCTCGTGGCCGTGCTTTTCGGCCGCTCGCATCATCGCCACCGAACTGTCCTTCCAGGCTTTCAACGAGTCGATCGGGTCGAGCACGAAGGCCAGTTTGAGCGACTGGCTGCTGCCGCCGAGGAGATGCTTTTCGAAATGAAGTTGCTGGGTCACCGCCGAACTCAGTTGTTTTCCGGCGCCGTGCGCTCAAGTTCGACCGCAGCGGCCAGGCAGGCCAGACGGCCGACGACGCCGTAGGCGTAGAAACGGTTGGGCGGCGAATCGGGATTGCCGCAGCGGTAGTCGGGCAGGTTGCAGCCGGTTTCGAAGGCCAGCGGCTCGAAGTGCATGCCCGGCGCGTTGAGGTTTTCGTCCTTGCCGCGCCCGGTATGGACGCGATAGAAACCGCCGACGACGTAGCGGTCGATCATGTAGATGACCGGTTCGGCGACCGCCTCGTTGAGCGTCTCGAAGGAATGCACGCCTTCCTGGATCAGCACCTCGGAGACCTCCAGGCCTTCCTTGATGACGCTCATCTTGTTGCGCTGCTTGCGGTTGAGGGCGATCACTTCGTCGGCGTCGCGTACCGTCATCACACCCATGCCGTAGGTCCCGGCATCGGCCTTGACGACGACGTAGGGTGTCTCGTCGATGCCGTATTCCTTGTATTTTTCCTTGACGATGTCGAGCACGGCCGCGACGTTGGCGGCCAGGCATTCCTCGCCCTGACGTTCATGGAAATTGATGCTGCGGCAGACCGAGAAGGCCGGGTTGATGCGCCAGGGGTCGATGCCGATTTCCTTGGCGAAGTCGTTGGCGACCTGGTCGTAGGCGGCAAAGTGGTTGGATTTGCGGCGCACCGCCCAGCCGGCGTGCAAGGGCGGTAGCACGAACTGTTCGTCGAGATTTTTCAGGATCTCCGGGATGCCGGCCGAAAGATCGTTGTTGAGCAGGATGGCGCAGGGGTCGAAGCCCTCGACGCCCAGCCGGTTGCCGTTGCGGACCAGGGGTTCGAGCAGCAGGCTCTGGCCGTTCGGCAGTTCGATCGGGGTCGGCTGGGTGATGTCCGGGAGCAGCGAGCCGAGGCGGACATTGAGGCCGGTCAGGCGCAGGATATCGGCCAGCTGGGCGACGTTTTGCAGGTAGAACTGGTTGCGCGTGTGGTTTTCCGGAATCAGCAGCAGGCTGCGGGCTTCCGGACAGAATTTTTCGATGGCGCTCATTGCCGCCTGGACGCAGAGCGGTAGGAAGGCGGGATTGAGGTTGTTGAAGCCGCCTGGGAACAGGTTGGTGTCGACCGGGGCCAGCTTGAAGCCGGAGTTGCGCAGGTCGCAGGACGAGTAGAAGGGCGGCGTGTATTCCAGCCATTGGCCGCGCAGCCAGTGTTCGATCTGGGTGCTGCTGGCGAGGAACTGGCGCTCGAGTTCGAGCAGGGGGCCGGTGAGGGCGGTAGTCAGGTGTGGAACCATGGTGCTGTCTCGCGATCCGGGGGATTTTTATTGTGGCCGCAAATCTTACACCGCAGTGCACAAAATTGGGCCGCAGCGTCACGGTCAACCCCTTGAAAACAGGTAAAATTCGGGCCTTCGTTTTACCGCTTGTTTTACGCCAATTCGCAGATCGGAATCGCCGTGCTTGTCGCCGCCAATATCACCATGCAGTTCGGGGTCAAACCCCTGTTCGAGAACGTCAATGTCAAATTCGGCGAGGGCTATCGCTATGGCCTGATCGGCGCCAACGGCGCCGGCAAGTCGACCTTCATGAAAATCCTGTGCGGCGCACTGGAGCCCTCGGCCGGCAATGTCTCGAAGGAAAAGCACGAGCGCATGGCCTACCTGAAGCAGGACCAGTTTGCCTACGAAGACATGCGTGTCCTCGATGTCGTGATGGCCGGTCACGAAGAACTGTGGGCGGCGATCCAGGAACGCGATGCGATTTACGCCAATCCGGAAGCCACCGAAGACGACTACATGAAGGCAGCTGAGCTGGAAGGCAAGGTTGGCGAATACGACGGTTACACCGCGGAATCCCGTGCCGGCGAGCTGCTGCTCGGCGTCGGCATCCCGACCAGCCAGCACAACGGTCCGATGCGCGAAGTGGCGCCGGGCTGGAAGCTGCGCGTGCTGCTCTGCCAGGCGCTGTTCGCCAACCCGGACATCCTGCTGCTCGACGAACCGACCAACAACCTCGACATCAATACCATCCGCTGGCTGGAAGACATCCTGAATGCCCGCGAGTCGACGATGATCATCATCTCCCACGATCGTCACTTCCTGAACCAGGTCTGTACCCACATGGCCGACCTGGACTATGGCAAGATCACCACCTACGCCGGTAACTACGACGACTTCATGGAGGCGGCGCAGGCGGCTCGCGAGCGTCAGCAGAACGCCAATGCCAAGGCCAAGGAACGCATCGCCGAACTGCAGACCTTCGTCCGCCGCTTCTCGGCCAACGCCTCCAAGGCCAAGCAGGCGACCAGCCGCATGAAGCTGATCGACAAGCTCAAGCCGGAAGACGTCAAGCCGTCGTCGCGCCAGTATCCGTGGATTCGCTTCGATTATGACGAGAAGGCCAAGCTGCATCGTCAGGCGGTCGAGATCGAGAACCTCTCCTTCACCTATGAAGGCGGCGAGCGCAAGATCTTCAACAACCTGACGCTGACCATCAACGCCGGCGAGAAGATCGCGGTGATCGGTGAAAACGGCGTCGGCAAGACGACCTTCCTGAAGCTGCTGATGGGCGAATTGCAACCGCAGTTTGGTACCGTCAAGTGGGCCGAAAAGGCCAATCCGGGCTACTACGCCCAGGACCACAGCGCCGAGTTTGCCGGCGAGCAGAGCCTGACCGAGTGGATTGCCGGCTATGCCCGCGCCACCATCGAGGACGGCGGCGACCTGGAAACCCTGATCCGCGGCACGCTGGGCCGTCTGTTGTTCTCCGGCGACGAGGTCAAGAAGCCGGTCAATGTGATTTCCGGGGGCGAGCAGGGTCGCATGCTGTTCGGCAAGCTAATGCTGTCGAAACATAACGTGCTGATCATGGACGAGCCGACCAACCACCTGGACATGGAATCGATTGAAGCGCTCAACAGCGGCCTGGAGAAATTCCCCGGTACGCTGGTCTTCGTCTCGCATGACCGCGAGTTCGTTTCCTCGCTGTCCACCCGCGTTTTCGAGGTCAAGGACGATGGCCGCATCATCGACTACCTCGGCGGCTACGAAGACTATCTGGCCAGTCAGGGCGTCGACTGATTCGCCGCTCCCGAAAAGCACAATGCCCGCGTCAGCGGGCATTTTTCATGGTGCGCTTGGCGTGGCTTACTGGATCTCGCCGCCGGCGGCGAGGGTACGAATCAGGCGGACACAGTCGACATCGGACTGGTGGTAGGCCGATTTGACGTACTCGATGTAGGCCCGGTCTTCCGAGTTCGGATTGTTGGCCAGCGTTGTTTCGTAGGCGAAGCGCAGGAAGAGGAAATCCGGCTCCGGTTCTTCGATGGTGATGGTCAGCCGGCCACCGGCGTGGCTTTCCGAGGGCAGGATGTCGAAGCACACCCAATGCATGTCGGCCAGCGTGACGCGGTCGCGGATGGTGGCGGGGCCGAAATCGAGTTCGCGCAACAGTTCGTTGGCTTGCCGTTCAAGGATGGTGAAGTTTTCCAGGCCGGGCAGGAAAGGGATCGGGTTTTCGACGCGATGGAGCAGGCCTTGCCACAGCTGGGTACGGTTGAGCGGCTCGATCAGCGGATTTTCCGGGTCGTTGATCTGGATGAGATGTTCGAAATTCATGGGCCGATGGTAGCATCCTCGCCATGCAACTAGAACGACTCCTGCAAAAACACGGCTTCGGTACGCGCAAGGGCTGCCGGGCGCTGATCCGCAACGAACGGGTGGCCATCAACGGTCAGGTCTGCGACGACCCTTTCGCCGATGTCGATACCGAGAACCTGGTTTTCAGTGTCGATGGCGTTGATTGGCCGTATGCCGAATTCGCCAGCCTGATCCTCAATAAGCCGGCGGGCTACGAATGCTCGCGCAAACCGGTGCATCACCCCAGCGTGCTGGAATTGCTGCCGGTGCAACTGCGCGAACGGGATGTCCAGCCGATCGGCCGTCTCGACGAGGACACGACCGGCCTGCTGCTGATTACCGACGACGGTCAGCTCAATCACCAGCTCTCTTCGGCCAAGCGCAAGGTGCCCAAGGTTTATCTGGCGACCACCAAGCATCCGGTCGATCAGGCGCAGATCGACGTACTGCTTGCCGGTGTGTTGCTTAACGACGAGCCGGAGCCGATTCGGGTTGCGGCCTGCGAGATCGCCGGCGAATGCCTGCTGCGCTTGACCGTGACCGAAGGCAAATACCATCAGGTGAAGCGCATGGTCGCCGCTGCCGGCAACCGTGTCGAGGCCTTGCATCGCGAGGCGGTTGGCGAGCTGAAGCTGCCGGCCGATCTGAAACCGGGCGAGTGGCGCTGGCTGAGCGCTGCCGACCTGCGGCAACTGGGATATGGCCAATGACGCTGACCGAGATGCGCTACATCATCGCCCTCGCCCGCGAGCGGCATTTTGGCAAGGCCGCCGAGGCTTGCCATGTCAGCCAGCCGACGTTGTCGGTGGCGCTGAAGAAGGTGGAAGGGCAACTCGGGGCGGCATTGTTCGAACGGACGGCATCGGATGTGCGGATCACCGCGCTGGGTGAGCGTATCGTTACCCAGGCCAAGCGGGTGATCGACGAGGCGGTACGCTTGGAAGAGATTGCCGGTGCGGTCGGCGACCCGATGACCGGGCCGCTGCGGGTGGGGGTGATTTACACCATTGCGCCCTATCTGCTGCCGCAACTGATTCCGGCGCTGCACAAGCAGGCGCCGGCGATGCCCCTGTTCCTCAAGGAAGATTTCACGGCCAACCTGATTCCTGCTCTCAAGGCCGGCGAGTTGGACGTCATCGTCATCGCCCTGCCTTTTGGCGAAGCCGGACTGGTTGCCCAACCGGTGTACGAGGAGCCGTTCCGGGTCGTGGTGCCGGCCAGTCATCCCTGGGTGTCGCGGCCCGATGTCGCGGCCGACGAACTGGACGGGCAAAACCTGCTGCTGCTCGGGCAAGGCAATTGTTTCCGCGATCAGGTACTGGAATCCTGCCCTCGCTTGTCGGCGCCGGACGCGCTGGCCGATTCGCTGGAAGGCAGTTCGCTGGAAACCATCCGCTACATGGTGGCGAGCGGAGCCGGCGTGGCGGTAATGCCGAGCACTGCAGCCGACCCGCTGATCGACAAGGAACCGCTGGTCAAGGTGCTGCCGTTTGCCGGTACCCAGCCGGCCCGCACGGTCGGGCTGGTCTGGCGGGTGACTTTCCCGCGGCCGCAGGCGATCGATGCGGTACGGGCGGCCTTGCTCGCCTGCCAACTGCCGGGGGCGACGGCCACCCGCTGAGGTTTCACGTGAAACCAGCCGGTGTGCGGACGTTTGCCTGACATCAAATGAAATTGGGGGCCTTGCGGCCCCCAATTTTTATTCGGCTGCCGCCTTTTTCTTGGGCGGTGCTTTCGGTTTGGCGACTTTTTTCTCGAACTCGAAGCCGACCTTGCCATCCTTGGCCGTCAGATAGGCCGAGAACTTGCGGCGGGTACGGTTGGAGACGAACTCCTTGAGCAGGTCGGTCTTGCCTTCGCCGAGCAGTTTCTGCATCTGGGCCGGTTCGATCGGCTGCTGCAGGATGACCTTGCCGGAACGGAAGTCGCAGCTCTTGTCCGGGCCAACCGACTTTTCGCAGACATATGAACTGCCATGGTCGAAAACATTGCTGGCGCATTTCGGGCATTTGCCGAGGCTGGTTTGCCCGGAGAAATCGACCGGTTCGCTGTCGGCGGCATCATTCTTGTCCTGGCCGAAATCGAACTCCGGTTCCTTGTTGTCATTGAGCTTGATGGCGGCCGAGAAGGTGCGCCCCATCTTGTTGCGGAAACCGGTCAGCGGGCCGATCTGGCCTTCGTTGATCAGGGTGTCGATTTCTTCCGGCTCGAACTGGCGGCCGGCGACGATCTTCCACAGCGAGTAGTCGCAACCGCCGCACTGGAATTTCTTGTAGGTTTCGCGAATCTCGCCGCCGCAACGCGGGCATTTGGCGGTCAGGACGCCGAAGTCACCAGGGATGGTGTCGGCCTCGAAAGTCTTGGCGCGTTCGACCATGTGGCGGGTCATTTCGGCGATCTCGCGCATGAATTCTTCGCGGGTGAATTCGCCTTTCTCGATGCGGCCGAGCTTCCATTCCCAGTCTCCGGTCAGTTCCGGTTGGGTCAGTTCGTTGATGCCGAGGCCGTTCAACAAGGTCATCAGCGAGAAGGCCTTGGCGGTCGGGATCAGTTCGCGACCTTCACGCAGCATGTACTGTTCGCCGATCAGGTTTTCGATGATCTGCGCCCGGGTGGCTGGCGTACCGAGACCACGTCCGGCCATTGCTGCTTTCAGTTCCTCGTCGTCGACCATCTTGCCGGCGCCTTCCATGGCGGAGAGCAGGGTGGCTTCAGAGTAGCGCGGCGGCGGCTTGGTTTCGTTGGCCTTGACCGTGACTTCATCGGTCTTGACCTTCTCGTCCTTGGCGACGGCAACCAGATTGCCCTCGTCGCCTTCCTGGCCTTCCTTGCCATGCACGGCGAGCCAGCCCGGATTGACCAGCACCTTGCCTTCGGTCTTGAAGGGGTGGCCTTCGACGCGGGTAATGCGGGTGGTGACCAGGTATTCGGCGGCCGGGAAGAAGACGGAGAGAAAACGGCGGACGACGAAGTCGTAGAGCTTCTGTTCGACTTCGTTGAGATTCTTCGGTGCCTGCGGCGTCGGGATGATCGCGAAGTGGTCGCTGATCTTGGCATTGTTGAAAATGCGCTTGTTCGGCACCACCCAGTTGCGCGCCAGAATCTGATGCGCGAAGGGCGAATAACGGGCGATCAATACTTCATCGTGTCCCTTGCCGGCGCCTTCGCCGGTCAGAATGGACAGCGTTTCGCGTACGGTCGGCAGGTAATCTTCCGGCAGGCAACGCGAGTCGGTCCGCGGGTAAGTCAGTACTTTGTGCTTTTCGTACAGCGCCTGGGCGATCGACAGCGTCGTCTTGGCCGAGAAGCCAAAGCGGGCGTTGGCTTCGCGCTGCAGGCTGGTCAGGTCGAAAAGCAATGGCGAGAGGCGGGTTTCCGGCTTGGCTTCCTCGGTGACGCTACCCGGCTTGCCCAGTGTGGCTGCACGGATCGCATCGGCCTTGTTCTTTTCCCACAGGCGGTCGGCGCGGGCGTGTTCGTCGTCCTGCTTCTTGAAGCCTTCGTCGAACCATTTGCCGGCGTAGTCGCCGGCCTTGGCCGCAAAGCTGGCTTCAACTTCCCAGTAGTCGCGCGGCTTGAACTCGCGGATTTTCTTTTCGCGTTCGACGACGATGGCCAGCGTCGGAGTTTGGACGCGACCGACGGTGGTCAGGTGGAAGCCGCCGGTTTTCGAATTGAAGGCGGTCATCGCCCGCGTACCGTTGATGCCGACCAGCCAATCCGATTCGGAGCGGCAGACGGCGGCATCGCCGAGGCCCTGCATGTCGTTGCCGTGGCGCAGGCGGCTGAAGCCGTCGCGGATGGCACCCTGGGTCATCGATTGCAGCCACAGGCGCTGGATTGGCTTGCTCGTCTTGGCGTGTTGCGCAATGTAGTTGAAGATCAACTCACCTTCGCGCCCCGCGTCACAGGCATTGATCAGGCCTTCGACATCCTTGCGCTTGATCAGTTTGTTCAGCACCTTGAGGCGCGACTCGGTCTTCTCGATCGGCTTCAAGGCAAAATGCGGCGGAATCACCGGCAGATGGGCAAAGGACCACTTGCCGCGCTTGACTTCGAATTCTT
Source organism: Azonexus sp. (assembly GCA_036726285.1). GTDB lineage: Bacteria > Pseudomonadota > Gammaproteobacteria > Burkholderiales > Rhodocyclaceae > Azonexus. The sequence goes on along the minus strand of DAIMCQ010000080.1, from coordinate 4,975 downwards.
CCGGACAGGCAAGTTCGAGCAGATGGCCGACCGCCGACGAAATAACCAGCGTTTCGCTTTCAAAATAGTCGTCGTGCTTGGTAAAGCCCCCCAGCGCCTTGGCGATGTCGGCTGCGACTGAGGGTTTTTCGGCAATGATCAGCTTTTTAGTCATGGGTTCTGTCTGTGATGTGCCGGGGCATGATAAGTGCGCGGCGAGACGCTTGGCAAGCCATCAATCGACGCAGGGGATTCAGGCCAGGCGTTGATAGCGGTTGCCGGGCAGGCTGGCCAATTGGCCGGACAACTCCAGCGTCAGCAATTCACCAAGCAGCTGTTCGGTGCTCTGGCCGGTGCGTTCGACCAGTTCGTCGAGGCTGCAGGGATCGTGGCCGAGGGCGGTGATCAGTGCGGTTTGTTCGCCGTTCGGGGAAGGTGTTTCGACGGCCGGTACTTCTTCGCTACTACCCAATTCTTCGAGCACGTCGCGGGCTGTTTCAACCAGTTTTGCCCCTTGTTTGATCAACTGGTGGCAACCGCGGGCGACCGGCGAATGGATCGAGCCGGGAATGGCAAAGACTTCCCGCCCCTGTTCGGCGGCCAGCCGGGCGGTGATCAACGAGCCGCTCTCCGGGGCCGCTTCGACGACCAGGACGCCGCGCGACAGCCCGGAGATGATCCGGTTGCGGCGGGGAAAATTGGCGGCAATGGCCGGCGTGCCCAGGGGAAATTCCGAGACGATGGCGCCGTGCTCGGCGATGCGCAGTGCCAGTTCCTTGTTGCGGGCCGGATAGAGGCGGTCTGCGCCGGTGCCGATCACGGCGACCGTCTTGCCTTCGCTGGCCAGCGCGCCCCGGTGTGCGGCCGCGTCGATGCCCAGGGCGAGGCCGCTGACGATGCATAGCCCGTGTGCGGCCAGCGTTTTGGCAAAACTTTCGGCGGTCTGGATGCCCTGGGGCGTCGCATTGCGGCTACCGACCATGGCCAGGCCGCGCGCTTTCAGCAGATCGGGATTGCCGCGGACGTAAAGGATGTTGGGCGGGTCGGGAATTTCCAGCAGCGCCGGCGGATAGGCGTTGTCGTCCAGTGCCAGGATGTGGTGACCAGGCGTATCGGCCCAGGCAAGTGCCTGCTCGATGCTTGCCGTGGGGTCGGCGTCAAACAGGAGGTCGGCACGGTCGCCAACGACCGCGCGGGTTGCCAGCCGACCGGCGGCAAAGATCGCTTCGGGTAAACCAAAAGCGGCGAGAAGCTTTCTTTGCGTCTCGCCGCCGATACCCGGGATCAGGGTCAGCCGCAACCAGGCGGACAACCCTTCATCGATTTTCATGGGTTGCGTGCGGAGTCACCAACGATCACGGATTTGGAGGATTCGAGAACTAGCGCGTAGGCAATGCGCTCGAAGGTGCGGAAGACGAAGGCCAGGGCATAGCGCTCTTCCGGAATCGGCGTGGCGCTACGGCGGCCGTCGGCATCGATATTGATCGAAACACGATTACGGAATAGGGCCAGGACATGCCCGGTTTCCATGCCGTCGTTTTTACCCCGATTGATCGAAATGATTGAACCCCCACCACCTTCGTTGAGTCCGCCGTAGATTCCGACAACCCGGGCTGCGACCTGTTGTTCGGGCCGATGTGGGGCGTAGGCCAGAATTTCGAAGGCCGGTGCAGGGAGTAGACGGTCGCCACGGTGAATCTCTTCCTTGGCGTTGACGATTCTTAGGGTTGCAGGGTCGCCAGGCTGTACAAGTTTTGCATTGCCGAGGAAAAAGGCTTCATGGGCAATGACTTCTCCGGTGTCGGGATCCTTCAGTGCTTTGCCTGGACGATAGATGTTCCAGTTAACCTGTTTTGCATCGGGTACGCCGGTGACGAAGGCAATGTCGTTATTGCCCATAATCATCCGCTCTTCGTCGGTGGCAACGATGCGAGCGACATTGTCGTGTTCGTCGGCTTCGATGATCAGCGGTTGCGAGAGGAAAGGCTCAATGACGTTGGGAGGAATGCTCGGCACACTTTGCTGTACCGCTTTGCTGTAAACCTGCGGTTGAGCCTTGCCGTTCCCGGATTGTATTGATTTGCCGATCCGCAGGCGCGGCGTCGTACCGGAGGTGTCGAGCATGACAATGTCGCCGGGGTAGATCAGGTGCGGATTCTTGATTTCGGCCTTGTTCATCTGCCAGATTTCGGGCCACCGCCAGGGTTGCTGAAGGAATTTGCCGGAAATTCCCCACAAGGTATCGCCTCGGACGACAATATGGCGGTCAGGAGGATTGTCGACGAGCTTGAGTGGCTCTTCAGCGGAGGCGCAGATGGCCGTTACGGCCAGGATGAGCGCGGATATAATGCGAAGCATAGTCGTAACCTCACGTGCCGGCGGAACAAGGTGCGATCGACACTGTCTGAGCAGTATCATGCAAATCATTCCAAATCTCGGAAATTGCTTTAGATTCTGCACGTAATAACCTAATCGAGCAAGCTTTTCATCCGTTTCTCCTATGTCGCTTCTACCCATTTTGCGTTTCCCCGATGTGCGCCTGAAAAAGATTGCTGCACCGGTTATCAATATTGACGATGGCATTCGAAAGCTGGTCGCCGACATGGCTGAAACCATGTACGAGGCGCCGGGCATCGGTTTGGCGGCGACGCAGGTCGATGTGCATAAACAAGTCGTGGTGATCGATATTTCGGAAGAAAAGAACGATTTGCGCGTATTCATCAATCCGCGACTGGAAAACTGTACCGGCGCCCAGACCGGGGAGGAGGGCTGTTTGTCGGTGCCGGGGATTTACGACAAGGTCGAGCGTGCCGAACGGGTCACTGTGCATTACCTCGATCTGGACGGCAAGACGCGGCGTCTGGATGCTGAGGGTTTGCTCGCCGTGTGCATCCAGCATGAGCTCGATCATCTGAACGGCAAGGTTTTCGTCGATCATCTGTCGCAATTGAAGCAGACGCGGATCAAGAGCAAGCTGGCCAAGCAGGCGCGTGTCACCGCATGAAGCTGATCTTTGCCGGGACACCGGAGTTTGCCGCGCAGGCGCTGGGCGCCATTGTCGAAGCCGGTCACGAAGTGGTGCTGGTCCTGACCCAGCCGGATCGCCCGGCAGGACGGGGGATGAGCCTGCAGCCGTCGCCGGTCAAGAAGCTGGCACTGGAAAAAGGAATCGAGGTTTTCCAGCCGCTGAGTCTGAAGGATGCAGAAGCCCAAGCGAAAATCGCTGCCTTCGGGGCAGAAGTGATGGTCGTTGCGGCCTACGGTTTGATCCTGCCCCAGGTCGTGCTCGACATGCCGCGTTTTGGTTGCATCAACATCCACGCCTCGCTGTTGCCGCGCTGGCGCGGTGCCGCGCCGATCCAGCGGGCCCTGCTGGCCGGCGATGCGGAAACCGGCGTTTGCATCATGCAGATGGAGGCCGGGCTGGATACCGGTCCGGTGTTGTTGCGTGGCGCGTTCCCGATTGCTGTCGACGATACGACCGCCTCCTTGCATGATCGTCTGGCCGCCCTCGGGGCGAAGCTGGTTGTCGAGGCGCTGGGCAAGTTGCCTTTGCCGGCCGAGACGCAGCCGGAGACCGGCATCACCTATGCGCACAAGATCGAGAAGGCCGAGGCGGTAATCGACTGGTCGAAGCCGGCGGCCGAACTGGATCGTCATATCCGGGCCTTCAATCCCTTCCCTGGTGCCCAGGCGCAGTTCGGCGGGCAGACCGTCAAGCTGTGGCGAGCCGTTCCCGTTGTCGCAGCGGGGCCGGCCGGTACCATCCTGGCCGTGGAGCGCACGGCGGTGGTGATTGCCTGCGGCGACGGCGCGCTGGCCGTCAGCGAACTTCAGAAGGCCGGGGGCAAGCGTTTGCCGGTGCAGCAGTTCCTGGCCGGGCATCCGTTGAAAGTTGGCGATCGTTTCGATTTGCCGGCTTGAAATCTGCGCGGGCGCCAATAGTTAACCTCTAGTTCTGGTTCGACTCGTTTCGAGGAGGTCACGCGATGTTCAACTGGGTCAAGACAGCGATGCTGATGGCGGCCATCATGGCCCTGTTCGGCATTGTCGGCGGCATGCTGGGTGGCAAGGCGGGGATGATGCTGGCACTTGTCTTCGGCGGCGCGATGAACCTGTTTTCCTATTGGTTCTCCGACAGTATGGTATTGAAGATGTACAACGCGCAGCAGGTCGATGCGACCAGTGCGCCGCAGTTCTACGCCATGATTCGCGAGTTGTCGCAGCGCGCCGGCTTGCCGATGCCCAAGGTCTACATCATCAATGAAGACCAGCCGAATGCCTTCGCCACCGGTCGCAATCCGGAGCATGCGGCTGTCGCAGCGACGACCGGCATCCTGCAACTGCTTTCGGCGCGCGAATTGCGCGGCGTGATGGCGCACGAACTGGCCCATGTCCGGCATCGCGACATCCTGATTTCGACCGTTTCCGCGACGATGGCCGGGGCCATTTCGGCATTGGCCAACTTTGCCATGTTCTTCGGCGGGCGCGATGAAGACGGCCGACCGGTCAATCCGCTGGCTGGCATTCTTGTCGCCTTTCTCGCCCCTTTGGCGGCGAGTCTGATCCAGATGGCGATTTCCCGCGCCCGCGAGTACGAAGCGGATCGCGGTGGTGCCGAAATCAGCGGCGATCCGCATGCCCTGGCCGACGCGCTGGGCAAGATCCAGATGTATGCCGAAGGCCGCATTCCGATGGGGCCGGCCGAGGCGCACCCGGAAACAGCGCAGATGATGATTCTCAACCCCTTGTCGGGCGAGGGTATTCGCAGCCTGTTCTCGACCCACCCGCCGACTGCCGAGCGTATTGCCCGTTTGCGCGCCATGCGCTGAACGGCTCAGGCGGCGGCGCGGCTGCCTGTTGATGCACGAATGACTGGCGGCAAGGTGCCGACCACCGCCAGGCTCGGACGTTCGCCTTCGCGCTGGTGCCTGAGGGTCAGGTAGCGCAGGCAGGTGACGCGCAGGAAGGAGGCAAAGTTTTCGACTTCGCCGCG
>DAIMCQ010000079.1:0-14792 GCA_036726285.1 Azonexus sp. | reverse complement strand
TACCTGTTCGACGGCTTCATCGTCACCGACGAAGGCGGTTATCTCGGCGTCGGCAGCAGCCACGACCTGATGGCGACGATCACCGAGATGCAGATCAGCGCCGCCCGCTACGCCAACCCGCTGACCCAGCTGCCGGGCAACGTGCCGATCAACGAGCATCTCGACCGCATGCTGGCGGCGGAAAGCGAGTTTGTCGCCGCCTACATCGACATCGACAATTTCAAGCCCTACAACGACACCTTCGGCTACCGGCGCGGCGACGACGTGATCCAGATGCTCGGCCGCCTGGCCTGCGAGGCGGCGGACGAGCGCTGCGATTTCATCGGCCACATTGGCGGCGACGATTTCTTCATCGTCTTCCAGAGCCATGACTGGGAAATGCGGTGCTGGCAGCTGGTGCGATCCTTTGCCGAGGCAATGGACAACCTGCTCGGGGTCGAGGAAAAGGCGCAAGGTGGTTACATGGCGGAGAACCGGCGGGGCGAGATCGTCTTCCAGCCCTTGCCGACCTTGTCGGTGGGCGTGGTCAAGGTCGGGCCGGGCGACTGCGAGTCGCACCGGGAGGTCGCCGCCGCCGCCTCGTCGGCCAAGAAGCAGGCCAAAAAACAGGCCCGCAACCCGGTGCTGAGTCATGCCGGCGGGAGTGTTTTCGTCGACCGGCGCCGGCCGGGCAATGCCCACAGCGTCGGCGGCGATATGCCGCGGCCGACCGGGCGCGTACTCAACTAGAGAATCAATAAAACAGCTTGGCCAGGTCCAGGGTGGCGCGGTTCCCCACCGCGTCGCGGTGCGCCGCCAGCCATTGCTGGGCGTGCTGGCGACCATCGTCGCGCAGGCGCTCGAAGAAGGGCAGGCTGACCGCCAGTTTGGTTTCGGCCGGCAGGTCGCCAAGCAGCGCATCGGCGCTGATCGCATGAAAGCGCAGCTTGCTGATCCGCCGTTCGAAACGGCCGATCGGCAGCCACTCCGGCAGGCGGACGTCGCCGATCTGGTCGCGCAAGTGGGCAAACATCCGCATCTCGCGCAGGAAGGTCGAGTTGAAGGCCAGTTCGCGCAGGCGCAGCTTGATGTCCTGGGCCGATTCCGGCGTTTCGCTGTAATGCAGCGGCGTCAGCAGCACCAGCATGATGTCGGGCGAAGTGCACTGGTAGAGCAGCGGGAAAACCGCCGGGTTGGCGCTGTAGCCGCCGTCCCAGTACGGCTCGCCGTCGATCATCACGGTGCGGTGGATGGTCGGCAGGCAGGCCGAAGCGAGCAGGGTGTCGATCGACAGTTCCGGGTTGGTGAAGATGCGCAGCTTGCCGGAATTGGCATGGGTGGCGGCGATGAAAAGCTTGACCGGGGATTCTTGGCGCAGGCGGGCAAAGTCGATCTGGTCGCTGATGATGTCGCGCAGCGGGTTGAGGTCGAGCGGGTTGAGCTGTTCCGGCGACAGGTAGTCGGTCCATTGCAGCATCATCTTCATGGCCGAGGAGAGGGCCGGGGGCGTGCCCTCCGAGTCGAAGGGGGCGGTCATCGCGACGGCGCGCCAGAAATTGGCCAGGGCCTGGCGGGCGCCATCGCGGCCGCCGACCATCAGCCCGTGCGCCAGGCAGGCGGCATTCATGGCGCCGGCGCTGGTGCCGGTGACGCCTTCGAAATCGAAACGGCCCGCTTCGAGCAGGGCATCCAGCACGCCCCAGGTAAAGGCGCCGTGGGCGCCGCCGCCCTGCAGGGCAAGGTTGATGACGGGAAGTTTGTCGGACGAAGGATGCATGATGCGCTCGGCCTCTCGATGATGGCGTCAAACGGCACGGCAGCCGGGCCGGGATGGCCCTTGGCCGGCGTTGTTCTGCAGGATACTACCTGCCTCTCCGGGCGGCCGGCCTGGCGGGAAAAAAATGCCCGGCCAGGCCGGGCAAAAATGGAGAGACGGTGACGGTCGGTGCGTCGGGTGCTAGTCGGCGGCCGGGGTGGTCGGCTTTTTCCGCGAACTGGCGCGGCGGGGCGTCGGCGTTTTTGGCGGCGGCAGGCGGTCATTGATCTGATGCGCGTCCTGGCCGCTCGGCTCGATGCCTGCTACGGCTGCTTCGCTGATTTCATGCAAGGTGTGCTCGGCGGCTTCCAGGCTGACGCGCAGGGCGCCCAGCGCGATTTCGGCTTCCCATGGGCTGTTCCGCTCAGCGCGCTTGATGCCGGCCAGGGCCATTTGGTCGAACACCCTGACCTGGGCTTCGGCGTGCTGGATCAGGGCCTGGTGCGCGTCGCCGAGAATTTGCCAGCTGGCATCGAGCATCCGGCCCTGACGGTGGCTGTTCTCCAGCCACAATGCCGCCGGGAAGTGGGTCAGCGAGTCGAGCTGGCCATGGCCGAAGCTGGAAAGCTGCTTGCTGCCATGCGCAATGGCTTCGCGGCCCGCGGTGGCAAGCAGTTCGGCGAAGCGCTGGCTGGTTTCAAGAAAGGCCGACGACAGGCCGAACAGGTTGTTCAGCGTGTGCTCGCGGCTTTGGGCGATCTGCTGCGCGGAAAGAAACATCGGGCGCTCCCGTCGGGCTGAAAGGATTCCGCCAGACTAGCGCCGCGATGTGACAGGAAAATGACTCAGCCGATGGTCTTGACGCCTTCGGCGGTGCCGAGCAGCAGCAGGTTGGCCGGGCGCAGCGCGAACAGGCCGTTGGTGACGACGCCGGTAATCTGGTTGATGGCCGCTTCCAGGCCCTTGGGGTCGGTGATGCTGAGCCCCTTGACGTCGAGGATCAGGTTGCCGTTGTCGGTGACGAAACCTTCGCGCAGCACCGGCGTGCCGCCCAGCTTGGCCAGTTCGCGCGCAACGTGGGCGCGCGACATCGGAATCACCTCGACCGGCAGCGGGAACTTGCCCATGGTATTGACCAGCTTCGAACCGTCGGCGATGCAGACGAAACGCTTGGCAACCGCCGCGACGATCTTCTCGCGGGTCAACGCGCCGCCGCCGCCCTTGATCATGTTGAGGCCGGCATCGATTTCATCGGCGCCATCGACATAGACCGGAATGTCGTCCACGTCGTTGAGATCCAGCACGGTGATGCCATGACCTTCCAGGCGTTTGCGGGTGGCTTCAGAACTGGCGACGGCGCCCTTGTAGCGGCCCTTGAGCGGGGCCAGGGCGTCGATGAAGAAGTTGGCCGTCGAACCCGTGCCGACGCCGATGATGCTGCCGGCCGGTGCCGTCTTCGCCACGTAGTCGGCGGCCGCCTGGGCTACCGCCTGCTTGAGTTCGTCCTGGGTCATGTTGTTGTTCCTGCGCTGTATGGGGAGGGGCGCATTTTACCTTGTCAAAAAAGTTTAACTTTACAGGCGCGTTAAATCGTTAAACTATATATACCGTTTAATAGGAGAATGGCATGAGCGTCCAGAAGAAACCCGCTACCGCAAACAAGCCGGCCGGTGCCGGCAAGGCCCCGAAAAAACTGACGCCGCGTACCGCGCCGCCGCTTGAAAAGGCCGCTGCATCCGCCTCCCCGGCCGTTGCCCCGACCCCCAGCGCCGCCCCGGCGACTGCCGCGGCGACCGCCCGGGCGCGCAAGCCGGCCGCGGTTGAGCCGGCCGTTGCCCAAGGCCAGAAGGTGTTGGCCGAGGCGCTGAGCAAGGCCCAGGCGGCCAAGACGACGCAGCCGGCGGCCCCGGTCGAGCTTGCCCAGCCGGTCGGCAAGGCAACGCCTCCGGCCAAGGTCGCAACCCCGGCCAAGTCGGCAAAGCCGCTAAGCAAGCCGGCCGCCAAAGCTGCCGCCAAGCCGGTGGCCCCGGCCAAGGACAAGAAGCCCGTCAAGGCCGAGAAGCCGGCCAAGGTCAAGAAGCTCAAGTTGGTTCGCGACAGCTATGCCATGCCGGAAGCCGAATACGCGCGGATTGGCGAACTGAAGAAGCGTCTCGCCGGCCTGGGCAGCGATGTCAAGAAAAGTGAATTGCTGCGGGCTGGGGTTGCCGCACTGGTCGCTCTCAATGATGCCGACCTCAAGACCTTGCTGGGCAAGGTCGAGCGCATCAAGACCGGGCGTCCGGCCAAGTAAGCCTGCGGATTTTCGCAACGGGGCGGGGGCCGGCAGCGGTTTCCGCCCTTTTCGTTTGGCCGCGTAGCCTTGCCGCTACGGCCTTGGCCGCCGAATTTTCGGTTTCCCGGTCAATTATTACAGTCTGTCATTCGACTGTAACAATCGGGGTCTAACCTGCGCAGTGTTGTCAAACCCACCCTGTGCAGGAGTTGCCTCATGTTCAAGTATTCCAAGCTCGTTTCCGCCCTGGCCGTGGCCGGTGTTGCCCTGGTTGCAGCCCAGTCCGCCCAGGCCCAGGTGATCAAGATCGACGGTTCTTCCACTGTTTATCCGATCACCGAAGCTGTTGCCGAAGAATTCCAGAAGGCCAAGAAAAACGTCGTTAAGGTCACGGTCGGTATTTCCGGTACCGGTGGCGGCTTCAAGAAATTCTGTCGTGACGAGATCGACATCTCCGACGCGTCGCGTCCGATCACCGCCAAGGAAATGGAAGATTGCAAGGCGGCTGGCGTGCAGTACATCGAAATGCCGGTTGCCTTCGACGCGCTGACCGTCGTCATCAACCCGAAGAACAGCTTCCTCAAGCAGGCCACCGTCGAAGAAATGAAGACCCTGTGGGAACCGGCCGCCCAGGGCAAGGTCATGAAGTGGAACCAGGTCAATCCGGCCTGGCCTGACGCCCCGGTCAAGCTGTTCGGCGCCGGTGCCGATTCGGGTACCTTCGAATACTTCACCGAAGCCATGGTCGGCAAGGCCAAGTCCTCGCGCGGCGACTACACCGCTTCCGAAGACGACAACGTGCTGGTCCAGGGCGTCTCGCGCGACGTCAATGCCATCGGTTACTTCGGTTATGCCTACTACGCCGAAAACACCGGCAAGCTGAAGGCCCTGCCGATCGTCAATCCGAAGACCGGCAAGGCGGTCGAACCGTCGGCCGCCAATGTCGAGAACGGCACCTACGCGCCGCTGTCGCGTCCGATCTTCATCTACGTCAAGGCCAAGTCGCTCGAAAAGCCGGAAGTCAAGGAATTCGTCGAGTTCTACATGAAGAACGGCGCCAAGCTGACCAAGGAAGTGAAGTACGTGCCGCTGCCGGCTTCTGCCTACACCGGCAACATCGAACACATGAACAAGAAGAAGCTCGGTACCGTGTTCGGCGGGCATAATGAAATTGGCATCACCATTGAAGAAGTGATGAAGCGCGAAGCCAAGAACTAAGCTTTGCTCTGGCGGATTTTTCGTCTGCTGTTGAAACCCGGCCCCGCTCGGGACCGGGTTTCCTGTTAATGGAATTCTTCACGTGAATTCACACGCTATGTCTGCAAATAACGCTTCTGACCTGCCTACGGTCAGCGATCGCCTGGCCAAGAACGCCATGCGCAACGTCAGCGAGCGCCTGATCGAGGCCTTGTTGTTCGGTGCGGCGGCGGTTTCGGTACTGACTACGATCGGCATCATGTATGTCCTGATTTCCGAGTCGATCCATTTCTTTGCCAATGTCAGCATCGTCGATTTCCTGACCGACACGCAATGGACGCCGCTCTTCGACGATGCCCACTTCGGCATCATGGTGCTGGTTTCCGGCACCCTGGTCTCTTCGGCGGTCGCCCTGCTGCTGGCCGTGCCGATGGGGACGATCATCGCGATCTATCTCTCCGAGTTCGCCAACGGCAAGGTGCGCGAGGTGGCGAAGCCCATCCTCGAACTGCTCGGCGGCATCCCGACCATCGTCTTCGGCTATTTCGCGCTGCTCATGGTCACCCCGCTGCTGCAGAAGATCTTCCCCGAACTCCCCGGCTTCTCGCTGCTCTCCGCCGGTTTGGTGATGGGCATCATGATCGTGCCCTACATCGCCTCGCTGTCCGAAGATGCGATGCGCTCGGTGCCGATGAGCCTGCGCGAAGGCGCCTATGCGATGGGTTCGACCAAGCTTTACACGGCCATCCACGTCGTCGTGCCGGCTGCGTTCTCCGGTCTGGCGGCGTCCTACATCCTGGCGATTTCCCGCGCCGTCGGCGAAACGATGATTCTCGCCGTCGCCGCCGGCATGCAGCCGAATCTGACCTGGAATCCGATGGAGCCGGCCGCCACGATCACCTCCTACATCGTTCAGGTGGCACTGGGTGACCTGCCGCACGGCTCGATCGGTTACCAGACCATCTTTGCCGCCGGCCTGACCTTGATCCTGATTACGCTGATCTTCAACATCCTTGGCCAGTGGCTGCGCCGCAAATTCCGGGAGAACTACTGATGCAACCGCTGACTACTGACGAAATCCGCGCCCTGATTGCCAAAGGCAAGCTCAAGGACGCCATTTTCAAGGGCCTCGGCATCTTCTGCCTGGCCGCCGCGCTGCTCGTCATCGTGCTGTTGGTCACCGACATGGTGTCGAAGGGCTCCGAGCGTTTCACCGTCGATTTCTTCCTCAACTTCGCTTCGCGGCATGCCAACAAGGCCGGCATTCTCTCGGCCTGGGTCGGCTCGCTGCTGGTCATGCTGGTCACCGGCCTGGCCGCCGTGCCGCTCGGCGTCGCCGCTGGCGTCTATCTTGAGGAATACGCCAAGCGCAACTGGATCACCGAGATCATCGAGATCAACATCACCAACCTGGCTGCCGTGCCGTCCATCGTCTATGGCCTGCTGGCGCTCGGCATCTTCGTGTACCAGTTCGGTTTCGGCCAGAGCATCCTGTCGGCCGGCCTGACGCTGGCGCTGCTCATCCTGCCGATCATCATCGTGTCGACCCGCGAAGCGATCCGCGCCATTCCGGCGATGATCCGCGAAGGCTCGATGGCGGTCGGTGCGACCCGCTGGCAGACCTGCCGCTATCACATCATTCCGTATGCCATGCCCGGCATCCTGACCGGCGTGATCATCGGCCTGGCCCGCGCCATCGGCGAAACGGCGCCGATCATCACCATCGGTGCGCTGACCTTCATCGCCTTCCTGCCGCCCGCGCCCTTCACCGGCGAACCGGCTGCCGGCCTGTTTGACTGGGTCATGGCACCGTTCACGGTGATGCCGATCCAGATCTTCAACTGGACCTCGCGCCCCGATCCCGCCTTTGAAGTGAATGCCGCTGCCGCCGGTTTCGTGCTGATGGCCATGGTCCTGACCATGAACGGCGTCGCCATCTGGCTGCGCTACAAGATGCGCAAGAACATCAAGTGGTAACCGAACAGAACATTCAAATGGAGCATTCCATGCCGACTCAAGACAATCCGCAGCTCAAGGCCGAAGCCCGCAACCTGAGCTTTTACTATGGCGAAGCCAAGGCCCTGAAGGGCATCAACATGCCGATCTACGACAAGAAGGTCACCGCGCTGATCGGTCCTTCCGGTTGCGGCAAGTCGACCTACCTGCGCAGCTTCAACCGCATGCACGACCTCTACCCGGGCAACCGTTACGAGGGCGAAATCCGCTTTTTCCCGGACAATACCAACCTGCTGGCCGCCGACGTCGATCCGATCGAAGTTCCCATGCGGGTCGGCATGGTGTTCCAGAAGCCGAATCCCTTTCCCAAGTCGATTTACGAAAACGTCGCCTACGGTCTGCGCGTGCGTGGCGAGAACAACCGTCGCGTCCTTGACGACAAGATCGAGCACGCCCTGCGTGGCGCGGCGATCTGGGACGAAGTGAAGGATCGCTTGCAGGATCTCGCCTCCAACCTTTCCGGCGGTCAGCAGCAGCGTCTGTGCATCGCCCGTGCCCTGGCCACCGATCCCGAACTGCTGTTGTTCGACGAGCCGACCTCGGCGCTCGACCCGATCGCCACCGCGGCGATCGAGGAACTGGTGCATGAACTGAAAAAGCGCGTCACCATCCTGATCGTGACCCACAACATGCAGCAGGCGGCGCGGGTCTCGGACTACACCGCCTACATGTTCCTGGGTGAAATGATCGAGTTCGGCAAGACCGACGAAATCTTCATCAAGCCGCAGGACAAGCGCACCGAAGACTACATTACCGGCCGCATGGGCTAAGGAGGGCAAGAAAAATGAACGAAAGCCAACACCTTTCCAGCCAGTTCGACGAGGATCTCAGCCGTCTGCGCACGCACGTGCTGCAGATGGGCGGCCTGGTCGAGACCCAGGTTTCAGCCGCCATCGATGCCTATTCGACCGGCGAGATTGCCAGCGTCAAGACCATCGTCGAGACCGACCGCAAGGTTAACGAGCTCGAAAAGGCGATCGACGACGACTGTGCTCACATCATCGCCAAGCGCCAGCCGACCGCCTCCGATCTGCGCCTGGTGCTCGGCATCAGCAAGATCGTCACCGATCTGGAGCGGGCCGGCGACGAGGCCAAGAAGATCGCCAAGGGCGTCCGCCGGATCTACGAGGGCGGCCACCTGCCGTCGCAATACGGCGTCGGCATCCGTCACCTCGCCGAAGCCGCGCTGGTCATGGTGCGAGAGGCGCTCGACGCCTTCGCCCGCCTCGATACGCCGCTGGCGACCAGCGTCATCCGGGCCGATACCGATGTCGATACCGAGTTCAAGTCGATCATCCGCCAGTTGATCACCCACATGATGGAAGATCCGCGCACCATCACGACCTCGATCGACATCATCAACATCGCCCGCGCCATCGAACGGATCGGCGATCATGCGAAGAACATTTCCGAACAAGTGGTTTACGTTGTCGAAGGGCGGGATATCCGTCACCTGGGCAAGGAGAACATCAAGTGACACCGACGATTCTGGTCGTTGAAGACGAACCAGCGATTCAGGAACTTGTTGCGATCAATCTCAAGCACGCCGGCTTCCTCGTCGTGCGGGCCGGCAGTGCCGAAGAGGCCGAATCCGCCATCCGCGCCGCGCTGCCCGATCTGGTCGTGCTCGACTGGATGCTGCCGGGGCAGTCCGGCGTGACGCTGGCCAAGAAAATCCGCAGCGATGAACGGACCCGCGAGTTGCCGATCATCATGCTCACCGCCCGGGTGCATGAAGAAGACAAGGTCCAGGGCCTGGAGGCCGGCGCCGACGATTACGTCACCAAGCCGTTCTCGCCCAAGGAACTGGTTGCCCGCGTCCGCGCCGTGTTGCGTCGCCGGGCGCCGCACCTGGCCGGCGAAGCGGTCGAGATCGGCTCGCTGGCGCTCAATCCGGCGACGCATCGGGTACTGGCCAGCGGTCAGCCGATCGAACTCGGGCCGACCGAGTTCCGCCTGCTCTTTTTCTTCATGACCCATGCCGAACGGGTCTATACCCGCGCCCAGCTGCTCGACGAAGTCTGGGGCGACCATGTCTTCATTGAAGAGCGCACGGTGGATGTCCATATCCGTCGCCTGCGCGCCGCGCTGGAGTCCTCGGGCAATCACGAGCGGGTCGAAACCGTGCGTGGTACCGGCTACCGCTTTCGGGGAGCCTGAGACGGGTGTCGGCACAACTGATCCGGGCAGCCTTGCTCGCCCTGCTGGCGGCCCTGGTCGCCTTGCCCGTCGGCTATTTCGTTGCCCAGTGGGCCGGTTGGGCGGTGTTTTGCGGCGGACTCGGCCTGCAGTTGGCCTTCCACTTCCGCAATTTCTCCCGGCTCGAACGCTGGTCGCGGGCGCCGGTCGTCGATAGCAGCCTGGAAGGCGAGGGGGCCTGGGATGGCGTCTTCGGCCGCCTCTACCGGCACGAAAAGGATTTGCGGGCGCAGATCGCCAAGCGCGATGCCGAAATCGCCATGCTGATCGAAGCCGGCCAGGCGCTGACCGACGGCGTCGTGCTGCTCGATGCCCACAACCTGATCCTGTTCTGCAACACCACGGCGGAAATGCAGCTCGGCCTGGTGATCCGCACCGACCGCGGCCAGCCGGTGGTGAACCTGGTCCGTCAGCCGGAATTCGTGTCCTATCTGAATGCCGAAGATTTCTCCCGGCCACTGACGCTGCGCTCGGATCGCAGCGAGGATCGCGTGCTGTCGATCTACGTCATTCCCTACGCCGGCGACCGCCGGCTGATGCAGATCAAGGATGTGACGCAGACCGACCGTCTCGACCGCATGCGGCGCGATTTCGTGGCCAACGTCTCGCACGAACTGCGCACGCCGCTGACCGTGCTCGCCGGTTTCCTGGAGACGCTGCAGGAGATCGAGCTGGGGCCGGAGGAGCAAACGCGCTATCTCGGCATGATGGCCGAGCAGTCGGAGCGCATGCAGTCCATCGTCCAGGACCTGCTGACGCTGTCGTCGATCGAATCGGCGCCGCCACCGGACAATGACGTGGTCGATATGGCCAACCTGATCGACAAGCTGCGCCGGGATGCCGAAGCGCTTTCCGCCGGCCGCCACACCATCGTCGTCGAAACCGATGGCCAGGGCGACTTGCGCGGGGCCGAACCGGAGTTGGTCAGCGCCTTCGGCAACCTGGTCTCGAATGCCGTGCGCTATACCCCGGCCGGCGGCACGGTTCGCTTGATCTGGCGAGCCAGCGCGCAGGGGGCGGAGTTTGCCGTCGAGGATACCGGTATCGGCATCGATCCCAAGCATATTCCGCGTCTGACCGAGCGCTTCTACCGGGTGGATCGCGGCCGTTCGCGCGATGTCGGCGGTACCGGCCTGGGGCTGGCCATCGTCAAGCATTCGCTGAACCGCCACCAGGCCCAGCTCGACATCAAGAGCACGCCGGGTAGCGGCAGCCGCTTTGCGGCACGTTTCCCGGCGGGGCGAGTGGTTGGTCTCTGATCGCATCTGGTCATGGAGCGATGCACGCCGGTCATTTTTGACCGGCGTTTTTCATTCTGCCGAAAAATAATATTTTGCCGGGGAAAGGCGCTGTTTTTGCACTGCCGCAAAGCTGGCGTGGCCAGGCCGGTTGGCCGTTTTAGACGTTTATTGTTATATGCTATCCGCAATTAAAGTGGCCGTTTGCAAGCCGTTGAGCCAAGGTTTTGTTGGTCAAATGCAAATAAATATTGACCTTGGCCGGTAATAGGCGGATAGTGCGCACCTCTGACGGACGCGGGGTGGAGCAGTTGGCAGCTCGTCGGGCTCATAACCCGAAGGTCGCAGGTTCAAGTCCTGCCTCCGCAACCAAGAGAATCAACGAAGGATCAACAGCTTAATCGCGTTGGTCCTTTTTTGTTTTTCAGGGTGGAATCTTCCCCAACCCTCTGGCTGGGTGCCGTGGGCACTTACGACGCCCTTAAATATTCCTGCCACAGTCGCCGGTCATTCGTTGCAGAGCAGTGATGGGTCGGCCAGGGCGCTGTCGGACATGCGCTGCAGGTTGTCGATCACGCTCTGGCTTGACTGCTCCATGGCCTGAACTTTTCTCAGCATCAGGGGCATGTCTCCGGCCAGTTTGGCTTCGAGTGCGGCAATTCCCATCTGGTGAACTTCGGCATGCGGTGTTTCGATTTCGCGATAACCCGGCAGGCGGCTGAAGCACGCCTTACCCTCGCCCTGGTAGTACCAATTGCCCAGGCGGCAGGCGGTGTGCGAGGCCACTTGGGATGGATGAATTTCCTCAATCCCGAACAAGCCCAGGTAGATTTTGAACTTGAAGACCAGATGATCGACCTTGGCGACCTCGACAAAGCTCTTCAAGGCGCTACTGGCGATGACTTCTTCCATCTTGCGCGACAGTCCCATCAGTCGCTGCATGTCTTCGGTTGCCTTGGCGCCTCTTTGGCTGAATTCGTCGGCGGACCTTGACAGGCTCTCCATGGCGTTTTTGGCCGAGGTGGAATTGTCGCGAATGGCCAGCACGAGAACTTCAATGTCTTTCGTTGCCTTGGCGGTGCGTTCAGCCAGCTTGCGAACTTCATCGGCGACCACGGCAAAACCCCGCCCTGCTTCACCGGCACGGGCGGCTTCGATGGCGGCATTCAGCGCCAGCAGGTTGGTCTGGTCGGCGATCTCGTGAATCAATTGCACGATGGCGCTGATTTCACTGGCTTGCTGGGCGAGCGCATCGACCTCCCTGGCCGTATCGGTCGAGCTTTTGGCCAAAAGATGCAGGTTGCTGGTAATTCCATTCGTGGTTTGGCCGCTATGAATCGAAATCTCTGCGGCTTCGACGGCCTGGGTTTTTTCTTCCTTGAGCAGATTGGCCATCTGGGCCAGGCTGCTTTGCGAGCCGCTCAGTGTTTGACTGAACATGGCCAGGTTGCGGATTACGGCTTGCAGCGTTTCGCATTCCTTGTTCTTGTCGGCAAACGATTGTTCCTGCGTCGCGAGCTTGTTCCGGAGTATCTCGACCTCACTGGCCAAGGCGTCTTCGTGGCCTTTCGATGCGCTCAGCTGATTTTGGAGTTCGATGATTTGTGTTTTTTTTCCGCCGAACATGGATTTGCCTTAAATGATAAATTCGATAAAAACGATTATCCCATAGGGCGTAGATTAAATCGAGTATGTCGACGGACTATTTGGGGAGCGGGGATTCGCATTACAAGGTGGAGCGCCATTCCGTTTGTTGTTCGCATGAGCCGGACTGCGGAAATGACAACGCCGACCAATTGGTCGGCGTTGTCGGATCGGGCAGCGACAGGGTCGCTACGGGTGGGGGGGCCA
The DNA here is from genome assembly GCA_036726285.1 of Azonexus sp. Classification (GTDB taxonomy): domain Bacteria; phylum Pseudomonadota; class Gammaproteobacteria; order Burkholderiales; family Rhodocyclaceae; genus Azonexus. The sequence goes on along the minus strand of DAIMCQ010000079.1, from coordinate 2,281 downwards.
TTAAGGGATGGCAGGCCCGTTTCAGATTTGGAAAAGTTGTACGGCGTGCTGCAATTGTTGAGCCGTCCGCGCTAAGTCGTTCGCGGTAGAGGCAACTTGCAGGGCCGCTGTGCTTGTTTCTTCCGAACCGGCGGCGATATTTTCGATGGCGCCTGTGATGTTGCGGCTACCGCGTTGCTGGACATCCAGCTCTTGGGCGATTTGCTGGATTTGACTGACCAGGACACGTGTATCGGCGGCAATGCTATCCATCGTTGCCCGGGCCTGGCGAACGGCTTCGACACTGTTCAGGGCACGTTCCGATCCATCTTTCATGCTTGTCACGGCATTTTCGATACCGGACTGAATCTGCTCAATCATGCGGGTGATCTGATCGGTGGACTGGGCGGTACGCTCGGCGAGTTTGCGGACCTCATCGGCAACGACGGCGAAGCCGCGTCCCTGCTCACCGGCACGAGCTGCTTCGATGGCGGCGTTGAGCGCAAGCAGATTGGTCTGGTCGGCGATCTCGCGAATAACGCCGACAATGCTGGTTATTTCCCGCGAACGTTCGCCCAAGGTCTGTATTCCGTTGGCCGTTCCCTGTACATCATTTGCCAGTTGCTCGACGACAATGACCGTGTTGGTGATTTCCCGACTACCTTGGTCGCAGTGGCTTCCTGCCTGTTCCCCCTTGGTCTTGGCCGATTCCGATTGCCCGGCCATTTCAGCGATGCCGCGCGCCATTTGTTCCATGGTCGTGACCATGGCTGAGACCGAATTACTCTGGCTGTGCGAATTTTCGGCCACGCAGGTGATGGTTGATGACAGTTGTTCGGCTGAACAGCTTACCGTTTCTGCCGAACCGCGAATCTGTCCAATCATGCGTGCGAGTTGATCGGCGGTCGTGTCGAGCGTGTTCAGCAGGTCTCCCACTTCGTCGCCTCGTTCCGTGGCGCGGGGCTGGGCGGCAAGGTTGCCGCGGGCGATGGCATCGAGGCGACGGCTGGCCTCATTGATGCCGGCAAGCAGTGAGCGGCCAAAGAAATAGTTCCCTGTCACGGCGAAAAGCCCGCTGAGCAAGAAAACCAGCAGCAGTCCGAACAGGTCGTAACGTAGTCCTGTCGCGGTCGCAGTTTCGACTTCGACCTGCTCGCGCGAGCTCAATGCCACGACCTCGTCAATGGCCTTGCGATGCTCGTTATAGAGCGCCTCGAGCTTTTTCAGCACGGCATGCACCTGGGCGCTGTTGCCTGTTTTCACGGCTGGAATGAATTCTTTTTCCGCTGTTGCGAAAAATTTTTGTGCCGGCTCGTGCGCACCGCTGAAAAAATGGGTTTTGATGGCGTCCGGCAAGGGCTGCCCGCGCCAGAATTTGTAGCGCGTGTCATATTCCTTGCTCAGTGTGGCGAGGCGCATTATCAGGCTGTCGTATTCCGCATTGCGCGCCGGATCTGATAATTGCAACACGGTCAGGTAAGACTCGATGATGTAGTTGGGCGGCGGCAAAACGTCTGCGACCAAATCTTTGTACAGCACGATCTGTTCGTACTTTGGGCCACCAACCTTGGTTTGGTTCACGGTATGCAGGGTTCCCAGGCCAAAGATCAAGAAGCCAATGGTTAGCGAGAGAGCTACGAAGCTGAGCTGAATGCGAAGGCGGAAACGAGTCATGGAATGAGCTTTAGAGGCCAAGGTGGAATCGTTCTATCATTATTTGTAATTATAGCAAATTTGATATTTATATGTGTATGGCGATCTTCGTTCGCTGGATTCAGCGGATGATCGAGAGAGGCTTTCCACGGCCTTCTTGGCGGCGTTTGAATTGTTGCGAATGGCAAGAAACGGAACCTCGATAGCTTTGCCTGCCTTGGCGATGCGCCGTGCCGTTTGTTGTACGCCGGAGCAGGCCTGCGGAAATGACAACGCCGACCAGGTGGTCGGCGTTGTCGGGTCGGGCAGCGGCAGAGCCGCTGCGGGTGTGGATCAGGCCGGGTGAGCGGTCAGTGCGGCCGGTATGGCGGTCGATTCGCCGCGGGCTTTCCACAGCACGGCCCAGCGCTTGAGCGAGGCGATCATGATGACGAAGCCGAGAACCAGCATCACCGAGGCGATTCCTGCGTTGAACAGGTTGTAGCCCTTGCCGGCGCTGTTCAGATAGACATTGCTGATCATCCAGTAGCCGGCGTAATTCACCGTCACGAACAGGTAGGCCAGCGGGATCAGGCAGGTCAGGATGTAGGCACGCTTGCTCGACAGGCGGAGCACGATGGTGGCGCCGATCATCAGGCCGATGGAAGCC
>DAIMCQ010000078.1:9425-14796 GCA_036726285.1 Azonexus sp. | reverse complement strand
TCCATCCAATTGGGCCCCGTCTCAACCTTGGCCCCCATCAAGGCAAGCGCCTCGGCAAATCGCACATCCCCCTGAATCGATTCGCTCCCCACCCCTTCAACCCGCACCGGACCGCCGCCAATAGCCCCCAACGCCAAGAAATAAGATGCCGAAGAGGCATCTCCCTCAACATAGATAGTCCCCGGTGAAACGTAGCGCGCTTTGGCTGGAATTCTGAAACGGGACCATCCTTCTCGCTCCACCACGACACCGAAACGAGCCATCATCGCCAGCGTGATCTCGATGTAAGGCTTTGAGATCAACTCCCCAACCACCTCGACGGTCGTAGCCTGTCCGCTTAACGGGATTGCCATCAGCAAACCGGTAAGAAACTGGCTTGAAACATCCCCCCGCACCTTGACCACACCATCGGCATGAAGCGTTGCGGGCTTTATCTGAAGCGGCGGATAGCCATCATTGGCAAGGTAATCGACTTCTCCGCCCAATTGACGCAAACCATCGACCAAATCACCGATTGGCCGCTCATGCATCCGCGGCACCCCCTTCAGAACGTAATTACCGCCCGATAACGCCAAGGCAGCGGTCAATGGACGAAAAGCCGTTCCCGCATTGCCAAGGAACAGTTCTGCTTGCTTGACTGGAATTACGCCAGAACACCCTTTGATCAACCAGTTTTCATCCCCTAGATGCTCAACAGCCACACCGAGGGCTTTCAAGGCATCCAGCATGCGTTCCGTGTCATCGGAAGCCAGCAAATCACGTACGGTTGTATCACCCTCAGCCAACGCCGCGAGTAGCAGCACACGATTGGAGATGCTTTTCGAGCCGGGCAGACGAACTACACCCCGAGCAGAAACGAATAACGGAAGATCCAATGCGTCAATATTCAAAAAACACCTCCACTCAAATTCAAAGCTGGCAATAACGCTCAAGCGGCCAAATATTCCGGTACAAACCGCACCAGACCCGCCTTGACCTCAACGTCGGAGCGAAGATCACAAGCCAGCCAAACCAAAAGTTCCTCAATCTCCAACTGACTCATTCGATCGGCCAATTTCGCGATACGCAGTTTTGGGTGCGGCGTAATTACCGTAGTTTCGTCATCGGCCAGGAGTTCCTCGAATAGCTTTTCGCCAGGACGAAGTCCGGTGAACTTGATTTGAATCTCATCCAGAGAAAAGCCAGAAAGACGAATCATGTCACGAGCCAAATCAACGATTTTTACCGGCTCTCCCATATCAAGGACAAATATTTCCCCCCCCTGCCCCATGCATCCAGCTTGCAGAACCAACTGCGCAGCCTCAGGAATGGTCATGAAATAGCGAACGATATCTTGATGCGTGACCGTTACCGGTCCTCCCCGGGCAATTTGCTCGCGGAATTTTGGAATAACGCTGCCATTGCTACCCAGTACGTTCCCGAAACGGACAGTAATGAATTTTGTTTTCCCATCGGGCTGGATTGCTTGACACAAACGCTCCGCCAAACGCTTCGTCGCGCCCATGACGTTACTGGGGTTAACGGCCTTATCGGTCGAGATCAAGACAAATTTCTCGACACCTGCGGCCTGAGCGGCACGCGCGATTGTTAAAGTTCCAAGCGCATTATTCCGGATCGCCTGCCACGAATTATCGGCCTCCATCAGCGGAACATGCTTATATGCCGCTGCATGAAAAATCACGACTGGCTTCTCACGGACAAGAATTTCATCGATACGAGCCGTATCTTTAACATCGGCAATCAGACAGCTACGATTTAGCGACGGAAACGTATAGCCGAGCTCTTCATCGATTTTGTATAGCGCAAACTCGGAGATATCAAGCAGCACCAACTTCGACGGAGAAAAACGTGCAATCTGTTTGCACAACTCAGAACCGATCGACCCCCCTGCTCCACTTACCAACACCGCCCGCCCCGACAACAACTCAATCAGGCCGTTGTCATCAAGCGAAACCGCATCGCGGCCAAGCAAATCTTCCAATTCGACTCGCCGAATGCTAGAGACAGATAATCGACCGGCCAAAAGATCGTCGTACGAAGGCATGGTCAATACGGCCAACCCGCTCGAAGCCGCCAGGTCCGCAACGGCTCGACGTTCAGAAGGCTTCGCCCCCGGCAAAGCCATAACGATGTGCTTGACCCCGTACTGGATGGCGAACTCAGGAAGTCGACGAAGCGGCCCGAGGACCGGCAGCCCCCGCAAACGCCGCCCGACTTTGGCCGGATTGTCATCGACCAATGCCACGGCATACCAATGCCCACTGCGATTCAGCTCTCTCAACAGCGAATCGGCCGCTTCTCCGGCACCAATTACCAGTACCGGTTGTCCGCGTAGTTTTGCAGGTCCGTATAACCGATGCTCCTTCCAACTACGGTAGGCAAACCGACTCCCCCCCATGAAAAAGGCCAGCAGCAAGGGATGCAAAACCAGGACAGATCTGGGAATTGGCCCAAGATGGAAAAATACGATAGCAATCAGCGTCAGCACAGAGCCAGCACCTATTGCGGCTAAAATATGCTGTAAATCAGAAATACTGGCGAAGCGCCAGACCCCTCGATATAAGCCAAAAACGAAAAATAGCCCGCCGAAAAGCGGGAGTACAAAAAACAACGATTGCAGCGCTGCATCCAAAAAACCGGGCGGGATATCAAAATTAAAGCGCAGCAAAAATGCCAGCACCCAAGCCAATATCACGGCGCAAAAATCATGGATAAATGCCGCGAATGTACGAGAATTTGTCATGCAGAAATCAAAATCGCAGATAGTAGTTTGCATCCGCCCAACGGCCGAATATACAAATACGAATTAATGATTAACCCCTTTGCGAGAAAAAACCATCAGAACGGTAATCAATATAATTTTCACATCAAAAAAAACACTTTTTCGCTGCAAATAATCAAGATCGAATCTAACTTTTTCCTCGATAGAAAGTTCATCCCGACCATTTATCTGCGCCCATCCCGTGACCCCGGGCAACAGACTTGATACGCCACAACGATCGCGAAGCTCAATCAAATCAAATTGATTGAACAATGCGGGGCGCGGTCCGACAAAACTCATATCGCCAACAAGGATGCTCCATAATTGCGGAAACTCATCCAGGCTTGTTCTTCGTAAAAATGACCCGATCGGCGTTAAATACGAGCACGGATCATTAAGTAAGTGAGTCGCCACAGCTGGCGTGTCAATGTACATGCTACGAAATTTTGGCATACTGAAGATTTTGTTATTTTTCCCAACTCGATCAGACCAATAAATAACAGGCCCGGTTGATGTCAGGCGCACCGCCAGCGCAACCAAGATCATCGGAATAACAGAAACAGAAAAAACAGCGACAACCAAAATCAAATCAATGATTCTTTTCATTACCTAACATTTCCATCAACCCAGCAAGCAACGGGATTTGAGCACGCCACCTCAACTCACTTTCGATTTTTGCCGGGGAATACCAAGCCCCTCCCAAAAGCCGATCCACAATTTCAGAGTTCAAAGGCATCGAGCGATGCAAGCAACGCTCGCAAAAATTTCCGAGTTCCCCCAGCCCTCTCAGCACGCTAGCTGGGAACGACCACTCAGAGGGCGCTTTCCCCAGTGCGACTCTGATCGCATCATACAACTCCCTGCCAGAGGGCGCCTCAAAATTGGCAACAATATAGGTTTTTCCGGCAGCCTCTACCGCATTGCTCACCACGTAAATTGCCTCAACAACATCATCGACGTGAATAATCGAACGATGATTTCCGACTTCCGGTAAAGGCGGAAAATAGCCTCTTCTCACCGCCCTCGCCATGCGTTCCAGGTTCCCCCTGCCGCCGCGGCCGTAAACCATGGCCAATCGTAAATTGACCACGTGCATGCCGTATTTTTCACCGGTCTCAAGCACGAGATCCTCTGCCGCCCTTTTTGCCTTGCCATATGGGGTCAGCGGTGGAAGGTCACAATCCTCTGCGAGACAAAGCGGCCCAGGTTCACCCATCGCTTTAACGCTTGAGAGAAAAATGAAACGCTCAACTCCGGCCGCTGCGGAGGCCTTCAGCAAATTTCTGGTGCCCTCGAAATTTGTTTTCCAATGCAGTTCGGTTAAATCTTCTGCTTTTTCAGAAAAGGAATGCGCGTAACCAGCGCAATGAAAAACTTGCTTTATGCCTCGAGTAGCCGAAGCCAACCCATTAACATCATTCAGATCCGAAACAACATGCCTATTTGATAACGCCTTGCCCCTGACCATAAGCCTGCACTCAATATCGCGCGAACACAGGTCAGCAGCTAATCGAGCTCCAATAAATCCATTTGCCCCCGTAATCAGGTTCATGAAATGAAGGAATAAAAATCAAATCCGACCAATAGAGGGCGGGTAGTTGTAGGATTTAAAAAGATATCTGGCCATGCTTTTTAAATGCCAGACAAGGTAGGTAAAACTCCGATGACTTTGTCGCTGCGCACGATGGATGACAAACACCTCGTTACCAACCGCAACGGACATTCCCTTCCCCCACAATCTCCTGCAGATGTCGACATCTTCGTAATACAGGAAAAACGACTCATCAAAACCATTCAAGTGGCGATAATCTTCGGACCGAAATAGCATAAACATTCCGGCAACCCAGTCTGGCTTTAGAACAGGTACTCGCCCCAAATTGGAATAGCTTCCATCTGACAGGCCGAGGACTTTCAAAAAAATAGTATAAAGACTTGGAAAATACCGAACACTGTCTTCAACCTGCCCACCTCCGTCTCGAACCAGCGGCGCCACCAACGCAGCGCCGGTCGCTGATGACAGCGAAATCAATCCAGGAAACGGATTGCCAATCAACTCAATATCAGGGTTGACCGGACAAAAATATTTCTGATCGCATAAACCAAACGCAGAATTATGATTTTCACCAAACCCCTTTGGCTTGGCATTTTTCACAATCAATAATTTATCCGATTCAGAAAAATCAGTATCCTCAGCAACATTAAGCGTCAGAACAACTTGACTGACCTCTGGACACCGCAAGACCGTCTCAATCAATCGCTGCACCATGGCACCATGGCCATGGCTCACAATAGAAACAGTGATCAAAACGCTCTCCGGAACTGCTGATAGCGAGAGATCAATTTAAAAAGCAAATTATCAAACAGAATGAATTACCCCGAGGTTCGCGCATTCGCTAATTTCTTGGCATGTGCACGATACCAATTCAGCTTCGCCCATAAACGCAATCGAATCGAACAATATCGTCCTCGCCGAGATAATCGCCGACCTGTACCTCGATCATCACGCAGTCAATCACACCGGGATTAACCAGGCGGTGCTGAACGCCGGCCGGAATGAACGTTGACTCATTGGGACTGATGAAGATCTCGCGTTCGCCGTTGACCACTTTG
>DAIMCQ010000078.1:0-9415 GCA_036726285.1 Azonexus sp. | reverse complement strand
CGACCACCCAATGTTCACTGCGGTGGTGATGCATTTGCAAGCTGAGACTTGCTCCAGGCTTAACTTCAATACGCTTCATCTTGAAGCGCGGCCCCTCCTCAAGCACCGTGTACGTCCCCCACGGACGAGCAACGGTCCGATGCAGTTTGTAAGCAGCGTGATTTTGCTGCTTGAGTTGCGAGACAACTTGCCGCACATCCTGCGCCTTGTCCGGATGCGCCACCAATAGTGCATCCGGAGTATCGATCACCAGCAGGTCTGCCACGCCGATCGCCGCAACGAGACGACCGTCACTCTGAATATAGGTATTTTTGCAGTCGACAAAAATTGCTTCGCCCTGAACGCGATTATTCTCCGCATCCGGCGTCGCCAGCAGACTTACCGCATTCCACGAACCGATATCACTCCACCCCATTGCGGCCGGAACCATCGCCACTTTGGCGGAACGCTCCATCACGGCATAATCGATCGAGATATCCGGCACGACGCCAAACTCAGCCGCCGGAATTTCCAGCATCCCGTCAAACTTGGTGCCATTTTCAAGCAGCGCATTCCAGCACGCCCGGCTGCCAGCCATGACCTCAGGTGCATGTTTGGCCAATTCATCGAGAATCACACCGGCCTTGAAACAAAACATTCCGGAGTTCCAGAAAAATGTACCTGCAGTCAGGTATTCACGTGCTGTTTCCAGTGACGGCTTCTCGACGAAACGCTTTACCGCCAGCCCTTCTCCCAGACTCTCGCCGGCCTCGATGTAGCCAAACCCGGTTTCCGGAACATCGGGAACGATCCCAAAAGTGACCAGATAATCCTGCTCAGCCAGTTGCTTGGCTTTTTTTACAACCGCATTGAAGGCTGCTTGATCCTGAACCAGATGATCTGCGGCCAAGACGAGCAGCAAGCTATCGCGACCATGTTTTTCCGCAGCATGCAGGGCAGCCATCGCGATAGCCGGCGCAGTATTCCTGCCAATCGGCTCAAGGAGAAAACTGCCATGCAGACCAGCGAGTTGGCTATTTGCCAATTCATCCTTGCTCATGAAGTAATAGTCACGATTAGTGACCGTTAGAACCTCTCCCCCTTCCGCAACGGATGCCGCTCGTAGGTAAGTTTTGAACAACAAGCTCTGCCCATCAGCGAGCTTCATGAAGGGCTTGGGATACCCTTCGCGCGACACCGGCCAAAGCCGCGTCCCGGCACCACCGGAAAGAATGACAGGAATAAGCATGCTGAATAATCTCGTTATGCAGAAAGCAGGATTCTACTGCACACCAGCAAGCGAACTGACGCAACCCCGCTTACTCGGCACCGCGTTCGCGCAGAAAAGTAGCAAAGCGCGGCAAACCCTTGCGGGTCAAATCGCGATAGCGAAAGGTGACAATCGCCCCGATTGCCGGTGGCTCGCGTCGTTGCTGATCGGTAAAACCGGAACCTAACCGCAACTCCCGGCCATCGGCCAAGCGCAGCTTGAGCGCCCCCAACATGCCCGAATATTTACCTTTGCCGGGCTGGTGCGCAATCACCACGCCCTCGGCATCGGCCCATGGCTTCATCTTGAGCAGAACATCACTACGCCCTGTCAGGTATTGCGCATCGGCCAGATGCAGGACCAGGCCCTCGCCCCCTGTCGCAAGCACCTGCTTGAAACGCCGCTGCAGGTCGTCTCGATCAACTACTGGAAATTGTTCGATCGCACCCAACCAGGGAACGTTCGTTTCGCTGACCAATGCCCGAATGGCCGCCGCCCGCTCACGGAAAGGGCCTTCCGCCCCAGGCAATTCAAAAATCATGTAGCGAACCTGGCGCCACTCCTCGTCATTCGGCACCTCGCGCCGGACGATGCCGGAAACGCGCTCGAAGGTTCCTCGTCCCATCCAGAGTTCGCCGTCGAGCGGCCTTTTCGGCAAAGCCTCGATAAACCAGTCGGGTGCATGGATCGGCCGTCCGCTGCGAAAAACCAGCGTCGCCCCATCCCAGACGGCACGCACGCCATCGAGCTTTTCACTGACCAGATAACGCGTGACATCGACCTGACCGCGATATACCTCGGCCAGCAAGATCGAAGGTACCCCCTCGGCTACCGCGGCTCCGGGCAGCGCCAGCATCAACCCCAGCAGCAAGGCCCGCAGCAGGCGCGACATCAGCTTTCGCCCGCCCAATCGCGCCGTGCCTGACGCGCTATGCCGAAGATTTCCTCAAGACGCTGACCATCGTCACGCGCCAAAGCCATGCGCAGCTCGTCGAGCTGCGCCCGGTAGCTATCCAGCTCAGCGAGCAGGGCGCTGCGGTTGGCCAGACAGATATCCAGCCACATTTCCGGATGGCTGGCGGCAATCCGCGTGAAATCGCGAAAACCGGAGGCCGCGAAAGTAAAGAACAGGTCGGCATCCTCGCGCACCGCCAACTCATGAACCAGCGCGTAGGACAACAAATGCGGCAAATGACTGACGGCGGCGAAGACACGATCATGTGCCTCCGGGGTCAGCTCGTAGATATCGGCCCCGCACAGCGACCAAGCCCGCTTGATGTGATCGAGCGCCTCATCGCTGTTCTCGGCCAGCGGTGTCACCACCACTTTCTTGCCTTGATACAGGTCCCAGCGTGCCGCTGCCGGGCCGCTGTTTTCGGCGCCGGCAATCGGATGCGCCGGCACAAACTGCCCAATCCGCTCGCCAAAAGCCGCCCGCGCCGCCGCCACCACATCGCCCTTGGTCGAACCGCCATCCGTAACGATGGTATTGGGACCGAGATAAGGCTCGATGCGACTGAAAATCTCGGGCATCTGGGCCACCGGCGTCGCCACCAGCACGATGTCGGCGTCTTCGATTTCATGTGTCGGATTGATCCCGGCCCGGTCAATGACACCGAGTTGCTGCGCCGTCCGCAGCGTTGCCGGGGTGCGGCCGAAACCGACCACCTCTTCGACGGCGCCCGCCTCTTTCAGCGCCAAGGCGAAAGAACCGCCGATCAGGCCGGTACCAAAAACGACAATCTTGCCGAACTCGGGCATTTAGAGCGCTTTCTCCAGAGCCTCCAGGAAGCGGGTGTTTTCCGGCTCGGTACCGATCGTCACGCGCAACCATTCGGGCAAACCATAACCGGCGATCGGACGAACAATGACGCCCTGTTGCAGCAACTTCTGATTCACCGCTGCCGCATCACCGACCTTGAACGTCACGAAATTGCCGTGCGGCTTGATCACTTCCAGCTGCAGTCGCTCGAGGCCGGTCACGATCTGGACCATGCCACGGCGATTGAGTTCGTAACTGGCGTGCAGGAATTCGTCATCATCCAGCGCCGCCAACGCCCCGGCCAGGGCCAGATTATTGACATTGAACGGCTGCCGGACACGATTCATCAGGTCGGCCACTTCAGCCGAAGTCAATGCATAGCCGATACGCAGGCCGGCAAGACCGTAGATCTTCGACAACGTCCGGCAGACGACCAGATTCGGGAAATCCTTGATCCAGCCGGCGGTATCGCAGCGATCAACCGGCGGCAGGTATTCGTTGTAAGCCTCGTCGAGTACAACCACGACATGCTTCGGCACCGCCTCGAGAAAGGCGCGAACTTCCGGGTAAGGCAGGAAGTTGCCGGTCGGATTGTTCGGATTGGCGATCCAGACGATGCGGGTATCGGGTCGGATAGCCGCCAGCATCGCATCCAGGTCATGGCCGTGATCCTTGTCCGGTGTAAGGATCAGTTCAGCCCCGGTCGACAGGGTTGCGAGTGGATACACGGCAAAAGCATGCTGGGCGAAGACGGCAGAGCGCCCCGGCGCAAGGAAAACCCGGGCAACCAAATCAAGCACGTCGTTCGAACCGTTACCCAACACGACCTGGCTCTGGCCGACACCGGTACGCTCTGCCACCGCCTTGATCAAGTCGAATTGGTCTGGATAGCGCTCGACACCGCTGATGGCGGCCTCAACGGCTTTCTTCGCCTTCGGACTCATGCCAAGCGGATTCTCGTTCGAAGCCAGCTTGACGATGCTTTCAACCGGAATGCCCATTTCACGGGCCAGTTCGGTGATCGGCTTGCCCGGCTGATAAGGTGAGATGGCGCGAACGTAAGGGAGCGCCTGTTCGGCAAGACTCATGCGGTATCCCTCAGTAAACGGCAACCGGGTAAGACCCGAGGATTTTCAGATAAGCGGCACGATTGGCCAGTTCATCAAGAGCCGCCTTGACTGCCGGCTCTTCACGATGCCCATCGATATCGACGTAGAAGACGTACTCCCACAATGCATGCCGGGCCGGCCGCGACTCAAGCCGCGAAAGCGAAACCTCGGCGTGCGAAAAGGGCAGCAGCAACTCGTAGAGCGCGCCGGTCCGGTTGGGCGCCGACATGATCAGCGAAGTCTTGTCGCGACCGGAGATGCCGGAATCGTGCTTGCCGAGCACCAGGAAGCGCGTCGTGTTGTTCGGCTCGTCTTCGATATTCTCGGCCAGGCGGGGCAATTTGTAGCGGGTTGCCGCTGCCTCGCCGGCAATCGCCGCCGTACCGGGTTCTTCGGACGCTTTCTGGGCGGCCTGGGCGTTGCTGCCGACCGAAATGCGCTGGGCATTGGGCAGGACGCGATTCAGCCACTCGTGGCATTGGGCCAGCGATTGGGCATGCGAGTAGACCTTGGTGATCCGGGTCAGATCGGTCTCGTTCGACAACAGGTTCTGATGAATCCGCAATACGACTTCGCCGCAGATTTTCAGCGACGAACCGAGCAGCAGGTCCATCGTCCTCCCGACCGCGCCTTCGGTCGAGTTCTCGACCGGCACCACGGCGTAATGAGCGTGCCCGGCTTCGACCTCGCGAAAAACATCATCGATCGAATCGAGCGGCAGCAGGCGGGCGGCATGACCGAAATGCTTGGTCGCCGCCGACTCGGAAAAAGTCCCCAACGGCCCGAGGAAAGCGACACCCAGCGGTTCTTCCAGCGACAGGCAGGCCGACATCACCTCGCGAAAGAAAAAGGTGATCCCTTCATTCGGCAAGGGGCCGGGATTGGCATCCTGCAGCCGACGCAGGACCTGCGCCTCGCGCTCCGGACGATAGATGTGGCCGGCCGCACCGTGCTCGGTCTTGATCTCGCCAACCTTCTGGGCACAACGGGCACGCTGGTTGAGAAGATGCAGCAACTCGGCATCGATGCCGTCGATTTCGGCGCGGACGCCGGCCAGTGCCTTCTGCAGATCGTCGCTCATACTGTTTTAACCGTTGCGCTTGGCAAAGTCGTTCATGAAATCCACCAGGGCCTCGATGGCCGCCAGCGGGACGGCGTTGTAGATCGAGGCACGCATGCCGCCGACCGACTTGTGGCCCTTCAGCGAAACCAGTCCGGCTGCCTTCGATTCAGCCAGGAAAGCCGCATCGAGTTGCGGATTGGCCAGCGTGAACGGAACGTTCATCCGCGAACGGCAATCCGGATCGACCGGATTGGTGTAGAAGCCGCCGGAATTGTCGATACAGGCGTAAAGACGGCGTGCCTTTTCGACATTGACGGCCTCGATCCCGGTCAGCCCCCCTTGGCGCTTGAGCCACTGGAAGACCAGGCCGGCAATATAGATGCCGTAAGTCGGCGGCGTGTTGAGCATCGAGCCGTTTTCGGCCATCACCGCGTAGTCCATCACACTGGGGATGGTCAGCGGCGCCATGCCCAGCAGCTCCTGGCGCACGATGACCAGGGTCAGGCCGGATGGGCCGATGTTTTTCTGCGCCCCGGCGTAGATCAGGCCGAATTTCTCGACATTGACCCGCCGTGACAGGATATGCGACGACATATCGACGACCAGCGGCACACCCGTATCGGCAATGCGCTCGGCCGGGATTTCGACACCGTGGATGGTTTCGTTGGTGCAGATATGCAAGTAGGCGGCGAAGGGGTCGAGTTTGATTTCTTCGGCGGTCGGCAGGCAGGTAAAGCCCTGGCTTTCAGTACTGGCGGCACAACGCACCGTACCGATCCGCTGCGCTTCCTTGAAGGCCTTTTTCGACCACGAGCCGGTGACAATGTAGTCCGCCGAACGCCCGGCCAGCAGGTTCATCGGGATCTGCGCAAATTGCTGCGTCGCCCCGCCCTGCAGGAAAAGCACCTTGTAGCCGGCGGGAATCTCCATCAACTCGCGCAGGTCGGTCTCGGCCTGTTCGAGGATGGACATGAACTCCTTGCCGCGATGGCTCATTTCCATCACGCTGCAGCCGGCGCCATGCCAGTCGAGCAGTTCTTCCTGCGCCTGCTTGAGGACTTCTTCAGGCAGCGCCGCCGGACCGGCGCTGAAATTCCAGATTCGACTCATCAGGCTTCGCCTCCTTCTTCATTCCCCGCTTCCGGCTCGGCAGACGGCTCGGTACCGGGCACCGCGAGATCGCCGGCAACTTCGGTCGGGAGCTCACCCTCGGCATCCGCATCGACTTCGGCAACCGACTCGGCAACCTTTTCGAGGCCGGCCAGCTTCTCGCCTTCATCCAGCGAAATCAGCGTCACGCCCTGCGTCGCCCGGCCCATGCCGCGAATTTCAGCCACTCGGGTACGGATCAGCACACCACCGGTGGTGATCAGCATGATTTCGTCGTCGTCATTGACCAGCTTGGCGCCGACGATATTGCCGTTGCGCTCGCTATCGGCAATGGCGCGCACGCCCTGGGTACCCCGACCGGAATGGCGGAAGTCGGCGAGTACGGTACGCTTGCCGTAACCGTTCTCGGTCGCCACCAGCACGGTCTGCTGATCGCTTTCGGCTACCAGCAGGGAAATCACCGACTGGCCTTCCTGCAGCTTCATACCCCGGACACCGCGGGCGCCACGGCCCATCGGACGGACATCTTCCTCGTCGAACCAGACCGCCTTACCGGCATCGGAGACCAACACGATATCGCTCTGACCGGAAGTCAGTTCGACACCAACCAGAATGTCGCCTTCGTCGAGGGCTACGGCGATGATGCCCGCCTTGCGCGGATTCGAGTAGTCGGAGAGCGGCGTCTTCTTGACCGTCCCCATGACGGTGGCCATGAAGACGTACTGGTCGTCCGAGAATTCCTTGACCGGCAGCACGGCATTGATGCGCTCGCCCTCTTCCAGCGGGAAGAGATTGACGATCGGCTTGCCACGACTGGTCCGGCTGCCCTGCGGTGCCTCGTAAACCTTCAGCCAGTAGCAGCGGCCGCGGTTCGAGAAGCACAGGATGTAATCGTGCGTATTGGCGACGAACAGGTGATCGACGAAATCCTCATCCTTGATCGCTGCCGCCTGCTTGCCCCGACCGCCACGCCGTTGGGCACGGTAATCGGCCAGCGGCTGGGCCTTGATGTAACCGCCATGCGACAGGGTCACCACCATGTCCATCGGCGTAATGAAGTCTTCAATGCCCAGTTCCTGCGTGTGCAGCACGATTTCCGAACGACGTTCGTCGCCGAACTGCTCGCGGATCGCCGTCAGTTCGACCACGATGATTTCGGTAATACGCTCGGGACGAGCCAGGATATCGAGCAGATCGAGGATCTTGGCCATCACATCCTTGTACTCGCTGACGATCTTGTCCTGCTCCAGACCGGTCAGGCGTTGCAGGCGCAACTCAAGGATGGCCTGCGCCTGGGCGTCAGACAGCCGATAGCCTTGCTCGGACAGACCGAACTCGGGCGCCAGACCGTCCGGACGCGACACGTCAGAAGCCGCCCGCAACAACATTTCCTCGACCACCGGGCTGCGCCACAGACGCTCCATCAGGCCGCGCTTGGCGTCCGGCGGCGTCGGCGCCGCCTTGATCAGCGTGATGATCTCGTCGACGTTGGACAAGGCCACCGCCAGACCTTCAAGGATGTGCCCGCGTTCGCGCGCCTTGCGCAGTTCGTAGACGGTGCGGCGGGTGACCACCTCGCGGCGATGCGACAAGAAGCATTCGAGCATCTGCTTCAGATTGAGCAGGCGCGGCTGACCATCGACCAGCGCCACCATGTTCATCCCAAAGGTGTCCTGCAACTGCGTCTGCTTGTACAGGTTGTTGAGGATGACCTCGCCGACTTCGCCGCGCTTCAGTTCGATGACGACGCGCATACCCGACTTGTCGGACTCGTCGCGGATATCGGAAATCCCCTCGATCTTCTTCTCGTTAACCAGTTCGGCGATCTTTTCGATCAGCGACTTCTTGTTAACCTGGTAGGGAATCTCGTCGACGATCAGGGCCTGGCGATCGCCCTTGCCGATATCCTCGAAGTGGGTACGGGCCCGCATGATGACGCGGCCGCGCCCGGTCCGATAACCCTCGCGCACCCCCATCACGCCGTAGATCAATGCGGCGGTCGGGAAGTCGGGAGCCGGAATGTATTCGATCAGGTCATCGACGCTGATGGCCGGATTCTCCAGCAGCGCCAGACAACCGGCGACAACCTCGTTCAGGTTGTGCGGCGGGATATTCGTCGCCATACCGACCGCGATACCTGAAGAGCCGTTGATCAGCAGGTTCGGGATGCGCGCCGGCATGACCAGCGGCTCATGTTCGGAGCCGTCGTAGTTCGGCCCGAAATCAACCGTTTCCTTGTCCAGATCCTCAAGCATCTGGTGACCGATCTTCGCCATCCGCACTTCGGTGTAACGCATGGCCGCGGCACTGTCGCCGTCAACCGAACCGAAGTTGCCCTGGCCATCGACCAGCATGTAACGCAGCGAAAAATCCTGCGCCATGCGAACAATGGTTTCATAGACAGCCGAGTCGCCGTGCGGGTGATATTTACCGATCACGTCACCGACGATACGCGCCGACTTCTTGTAGGCCTTGTTCCAGTCGTTGTTCAGTTCGTGCATCGCGAACAACACGCGGCGATGCACCGGTTTCAGGCCGTCGCGCGCATCCGGCAGCGCCCGGCCGACGATCACGCTCATCGCGTAATCCAGATAGGAACGCCGCATCTCGTCTTCGAGGCTGATCGGCAGTGTTTCTTTGGCGAATTGATCCATGTCTCACAATCGCACCGCTTGCGCGATGCCTTATTGGTTGAATTGAGCGTAATTTGCTATTTTAACACGCCCCAACATCGAGCCGACGCCGTTTTCCATGACACAAACAAGCAATATGATCGACCTGTTGATCGAAGCCCGCTGGATTGCCACCGTCGAACCCGACACGGTTTATCTCAACCATGCCGTGGCCATCGACCAGGGAATCATTCTGGCGGTACTACCCGGCACCGAAGCTCGAAAACGTTACACCGCTAAGCAACGCGTCACTCTCGACAACCACATCCTGATCCCTGGCTTGATCAACCTGCACACCCACGCCGCCATGTCCCTGATGCGCGGACTGGCCGACGACCTGCCGCTGATGGAATGGCTGCAAAATCGCATCTGGCCGGCCGAGGCGGCACATGTCTCACCGCAGTTCGTACTCGACGGCACCCGTTTAGCCTGCATCGAAATGCTCAAAGG
>DAIMCQ010000077.1:0-14973 GCA_036726285.1 Azonexus sp. | reverse complement strand
CTTAGCCGAGGCTGCGGGACGTGCCATCAACAGCTAATTCCTACAGAGCCAAAAATAAAGGCCGCTTTCGCGGCCTTTTTAGTGACATCAGCTACAGCCATCAGGCCGGACGACGCTCCGTCGCCAGGCTGGCGCTCTCCATCCAGCGCTTGATCCGATTGGCATCGCCCACCCGGGTCATCTTGCCAGCCGAGTCGAGCAGCACGATCACTACCGGCTTGTCGGCAACCCGCGCTTGCATCACCAGGCAACGCCCGGCCTCGGAGATATAGCCGGTCTTCGAAACGCCGATCTCCCAGTTGTCGCTGCGCACCAAGGCATTGGTGTTGTGGAAATCGGTCAAGCGGCCATTGAGTTCGACACGCGCTTCCGCCGTCGTCGAGAAACCGCGGATTTCGGGATAACGCGCCGCAGCAGCAACCATCCGCGCCAGATCGTGAGCGGTCGACACGTTGTTGCTGGAAAGACCGGTCGGTTCTTCAAAGCGCGAATTAACCATGCCCAGCGACTGTGCCTTGCGGTTCATGGCAATGACAAATGCCGGCAAGCCGCCCGGGTAATGGCGACCCAGCGCATGCGCTGCACGGTTTTCCGAGGACATCAACGCCAGCAGCATTGCCGTTTCACGGGTCATCGTGGTCCCGACCGGCAAACGCGAACGCGTGCCCTTCAGGCCATCGACATCGTCCTCGCCAATCGAGATGACTTCCTGCAAATCGAGCTTGGCATCAAGCACGACCATGGCCGTCATCAATTTCGAGATCGAGGCAATCGGCGTCACTGCGCCGGCATGTTTTTCCAGCACGGCGTGGCCGGTGTTCTGGTCAATGACCAAAGCCGATGACGAATACAGGGCCAAACGACTGGGGTCGATATCGGCCAGCGAAACACGGCGCACGGCCTTCTTCGGTGTTTCAACCGCGGCATGTACCGTCTTGCCACGAGTCGGGAGCGCAGTCTTGGCCGATTTGGCGGGGGCCTTGGCCGGGGCGGCAGCAACTTTCTTGGCCGCAACATGTTTCGCCGCAGTTTTTTGCGTCGAATGGGATTTCTTACCTGCATGCTGCACCGGTTTCTTGGCCGGGGTAGCGAGCGTCGGGTGGCTGAACCCGATGCTCATCAGGGCGCCAACAAGGAGGGCGGCCTTAAATTTTTGCATCATTCACTATCTCCTGCTAACACCGGGAAATTGTAGCCCAGTTTAGCAGGAGACGGCGAAATTTCAATAAAAATAAATAGATACAACAATAACTTAAAGCAACATTTTATACAGCATCAACCACTGTAAGCGCCGTCATATTGACAATGCGACGCACGGTCGCGGTCGGGGTCAGGATATTGACCGGCTTGGCCGCACCGAGCAGGATCGGACCGACCGTCAGGTTGTCACCGGCTGCAACCTTCAGCAGGTTGAACGAGATGTTCGCCGCGTCGAGCGTCGGCATCACCAGCAGGTTGGCCTGACCTTTCAGGCGCGAGTTCGGGAAGGCGGCCAGGCGAATCTGCTCATCCAGCGCGGCATCGCCGTGCATTTCGCCATCGACTTCCAGTTCCGGCGCCCGCTGCTGCAGGCACGCCAGCACTTCCCGCATCTTTTCGGAAGTCGGCGTGTTATCGGTACCGAAGGTCGAATGCGAGAGCAAGGCGACCTTGGGCACGATGCCGAAATTGCGAATCTCTTCGGCCGCCAGCAAGGTCATCTCGGCCAATTGCTCGGCGCTCGGATCGTAATTGACGTAGGTGTCGCCGATGAACACCGTCCGCTCCGGCAACATCAGCAGGTTCATCGCGTAGTAGCGATCCTGATTCTCGCGCATGCCAATGACGCTTTGCACGTATTCGCGGTGCGTTTCGTGACGACCGAAGGTGCCGCAGATCAGGCCGTCAGCGTAGCCCAGATGCACCATCAGCGAACCGTACAAGGTATTGCGCCGGCGCACTTCGCGGCGGGCGTAATCGGGCGACACGCCCTTGCGTTCCATCAGACGGTGATAGGTCTGCCAGAACTCCTCGTAGTGTTCGTCGAAGAAGGCGCAATTATCGGAGTGCACCACCTCGAAATCCTCGCCTTCGCGAATGCGCAGGCCGGCGGCCTCGATGCGACGGTTGATTTCTTCGTGACGGCCGATCAGGACCGGCCAGGCGATACCTTCGTCGCGCACCACCTGTACCGCACGCAGTACCCGCTCATCCTCGCCTTCGGCAAAGACAATGCGCTTCGGGGCCAGCTTGGCTTGCGAGAACACCGGCTTCATGATCATGCCGGAGTGGTAGACGAACTCATTGAGACCCTGGACGTAGGCCGCCCAGTCGGTGATCGGCCGTGTTGCGACACCGGAGTCCATACCGGCCTTGGCGACCGCCGGGGCGATCTTGACGATCAGGCGCGGGTCAAACGGACGCGGGATCAGGTATTCCGGGCCGAAACCCTTGATCTTCTCGCCGTAGGCCGAGGCCACCACTTCCGATTGCTCGGCGCGGGCCAGTTCGGCAATGGCCTTGACCGCCGCCATCTTCATTTCTTCGGTAATCGTCGTCGCCCCGACATCGAGCGCGCCACGGAAGATGAAGGGGAAGCAGAGGACGTTGTTGACCTGGTTCGGGTAGTCCGAACGGCCGGTACACATGATGGCGTCGTCGCGCACGCTCTTGACCAGCTCCGGGGAGATTTCCGGGGTCGGGTTGGCCAGCGCCATGATCAGCGGCTTGGCGGCCATCTTGGCGACCATTTCCGGCTTCAGGACACCGCCGGCAGAGAGGCCGAGGAAGACGTCGGCATCGGCAATTGCCTCACCCAGCGTACGCAACTCGGTTTTCTTGGCGTAGCGCGCCTTGATCTCGTCCATTTCCTCGACGCGACCTTCATAAACCAGGCCCTTGATATCGGTCACCCAGATATTGGCGACCGGGGCGCCGAGCATCACCAGCAGGTCGATACAGGCCAGCGCGGCAGCACCGGCACCGGAAGTGACGATCTTGACCGTCGACAGGTCCTTGCCGATCAGGTGCAGGCCATTGAGTACCGCAGCACCGACGACGATCGCCGTACCGTGCTGGTCGTCGTGGAAGACGGGAATCTTCATCCGTTCGCGCAACTTCTTCTCGATGTAGAAGCATTCCGGTGCCTTGATGTCTTCGAGGTTGATACCGCCGAAGGTCGGTTCCAGCGAAGCGATCGTGTCGATCAGCTTGTCCGGGTCGCGCTCGTCGATTTCGAGGTCGAAGACGTCGATATTGGCAAATTTCTTGAACAGCACGCCCTTGCCTTCCATGACCGGCTTGGCGGCGAGCGGGCCGATCGGCCCAAGGCCGAGGACGGCAGTGCCGTTGGTGATGACGCCCACCAGGTTGGCGCGGGAAGTCAGCGTACTGGCTTCGGCCGGATCGGCGACGATTTCTTCACAGGCGAAAGCGACGCCCGGCGAATAGGCCATCGACAAATCGTATTGATTGGTCAGTTGCTTGATCGGGGTCACCGCGATCTTGCCCGGCTTGGGGTGGCGGTGATAGTAAAGCGCGGCTTCGCGCAGCTGTCTGGGATCCATGTCTGCCTCCGTTTTATATGGTGAAACACGATTTCAAATCGCGGGATATATTAGCATGTCTTATCCCGAGATCGACTAGCGGGAAACACTTAGTCCGACAAAGTCAAGTAGATGTTTACCCTGAGTTGATGCATAATTATGGGCTTCCCAGCCGACGGCTTTTGGCCGCTCTAAGTCTAGGTGGCAGCTCCGGCGACTGGCGTGAAAACTGGCAACTTCAGATACTTAAAGAGAGAGACACCGCCATGACCGCACCGCTGAATGCACCTGACTACGTCAAACACGAAGGCCTGAAGAAATGGGTCGCCGAGATTGCCGCGCTGACTCAACCGGATCGTATTCACTGGGCCGATGGCTCGCAGGAAGAGTATGACCGTCTCTGTGCCGAAATGGTAGAAGCCGGCACCCTGATCAAGCTGAATCCGGAAAAGCGCCCGAACTCCTACCTCGCCTTCTCCGACCCGTCCGACGTTGCCCGCGTCGAAGACCGTACCTATATCTGCTCCGCCAAGAAGGAAGACGCCGGCCCGACCAATAACTGGGAAGAACCCGCCGTCATGCGCGAAACCCTGAACGGTCTGTTCAAGGGCTGCATGAAGGGTCGTACGATGTACGTCATCCCGTTCTCGATGGGCCCGCTCGGTTCGCCGATCGCCCACATCGGCTTCGAAATCACCGACTCCGCCTACGTCGTCACCAACATGCGCACGATGACGCGCATGGGCAAGGCTGTTTTCGACGTGCTCGGTAGCGATGGCGAATTCGTGCCCTGTATCCACACGGTCGGCGCTCCGCTCGAACCGGGCCAGCAGGACAGCAAGTGGCCGTGCAACCCGACCGTCAAGTACATCGTGCACTATCCGGAAACCCGCGAAATCTGGTCCTACGGTTCCGGCTACGGCGGCAACGCCCTGCTCGGCAAGAAGTGCTTCGCCCTGCGCATCGCCTCCAACATGGCACGCGAACAAGGCTGGCTGGCCGAACACATGCTGATCCTCGGCGTCGAATCGCCGGAAGGTGAAAAGTCCTACGTCGCCGCCGCCTTCCCGTCGGCCTGCGGCAAGACCAACTTCGCCATGCTGATTCCGCCGAAGACCCTGGACGGCTGGAAGATCACCACCATCGGCGACGACATCGCCTGGATCAAGCCGCGCGTCGACAAGGATGGCGTCACCCGTTTCTACGCCATCAACCCGGAAGCCGGTTTCTTCGGCGTTGCCCCGGGCACTTCGGAAAAGACCAACTACAACGCACTGGCCACCCTCAAGGAAAACATCATCTTCACCAACGTCGCACTGACCGACGACGGCGACGTATGGTGGGAAGGCCTGACCAAGGAAGCTCCGGCTCACCTGATCGACTGGCAAGGCAAGGACTGGACGCCGGAAGACGGCAAGAACGGCCGCAAGGCTGCGCACGCCAACTCCCGCTTCACCGCCCCGGCCAACCAGTGTCCGTCGGTTGATTCGGCCTGGGAAGACCCGGCTGGCGTGCCGATTTCCGCCTTTATCTTCGGCGGTCGTCGTGCCACCACCGTGCCGCTGGTGTACCAGGCTTTCAACTGGAACTACGGTGTCTACATGGCGGCCACCCTCGGCTCCGAAACCACCGCTGCCGCTTTCGGCCAGCAAGGTGTGGTGCGTCGCGATCCGTTCGCCATGCTGCCCTTCTGCGGTTACCACATGGGTGACTACTTCAATCACTGGCTGAAGATGGGCAAGACCGTCGATGCCACGCCGAAGATCTTCTGCGTGAACTGGTTCCGCATGGACAAGGACGGCAACTTCATGTGGCCGGGCTTTGGCGACAACATGCGCGTCCTGAAGTGGATCGTCCAGCGTTGCAAGGGCACCGTCGGCGCCAAGGAAACCACGCTGGGCTGGATGCCGAAGTTCGAAGACATCGACTGGACCGGTCTGGACATCAACAAGGCCGATTTCGAAGCCCTCAGCACGATCGATCCGGAAGCCTGGAAGTCCGAACTGGCCGGCCACAAGGAGTGGTTCGACAAGATGGGCGAAAAGATGCCGCGCGAACTCGTGCTCAAGCGCGAACTGTTCGAAATGGGCATTTTCAAGGATGCCGAATAATCCGCAGCAGTAAGGAATAAGCAAACGGCCACCGCGGTTCAAGCCCGGTGGCCGTTTTACATTGGAGCCCGACATGTATCGCCCCGCCGCACGCCTTGCCGAAATCGCCCCCTTCCACGTCGTCGAATTACTGACCCGCGCCCGCCAACTGGAAGCGGAAGGACGCGACATCATCCACATGGAAGTCGGCGAACCGGACTTCCCGACCCCGGAGCCGATCAGCCGGGCAGCCTGTGCCGCAATCAACGACGGCCGCACGCTTTATACGCAGGCACTCGGCCTGCCCGAACTGCGCCAAGCCATCTCCGCCTTCTACCAGACACGCTATGGCGTCCACGTACCGGCTGCACGCATTGCAGTGACCAATGGCGCCTCGGGCGCCCTCAATCTGGCCTTTGCCTGCTTGGCCGATCCGGGCAGCGAATGGCTGCTGACCGACCCGGGCTACCCTTGTAACCGCCATATACTGCGCGCCTACGAAGGGCAAGCCGTTGCCCTGCCGGTCGGGCCGGAAAACAATTTCCAGCCAACGCCGGCGCAAGTCGACGCCACCTGGACCGAGCAGACGGCCGGCCTGCTGCTGGCCTCGCCGGCCAATCCGACCGGTACGCTGCTGACGCCGGCCGAAATTTCGGCGCTGGCCAACACCTGTCGCCGGCGAGGCGGACATTTCCTGGTCGATGAGATCTACCATGGATTGACTTATGAAACCGACGCGCCAACCGCCTGCGCCGCCGGTGACGACATCTGGGTCATTCAGAGCTTTTCGAAATACTTCCAGATGACCGGCTGGCGGCTCGGCTGGATGGTCATCCCCGAGCCATATGTCCGCGATGTCGAGAAACTGGCCCAGAATCTGGTGCTCTGCCCGTCGACGCCAGCGCAATATGGCGCACTGGCCGCCTTCGAACCCGAAACCCTGGCCACCCTCGAAGCCCGGCGCGCCGAGTTCAGGCGCCGCCGCGATTTTCTGGCCCCGGCTCTGGAACAGATCGGCTTTCGCGTCACAGCGCGCCCGGAAGGCGCCTTCTATCTTTATTGCGACAGCTCCGCCTTGGCCGAGGACAGTTTCACGCTGGCCAAAGACCTGCTGGAAAAAGCCGGGGTCGCCGCCACACCGGGTCTCGACTTCGGTAGCAATGCGCCGGAAAAGCACATCCGCTTCGCCTAAACCACCGATGTCGAACGACTGGCCGAAGCCGCTCGCCGCCTAGCCCGCTATTTCGGACGGTAGACGCAAGCCGGGGTAACGCCGACGCAAAGCCGACCAGTCGAAGAATGGACCGGGGTCGGTCTTGCGCCCGGGAGCGACAGCGCTATGCCCGGCCAGATCGGTGATCGGGTAACGTGCCAGCAAGGCATCGAGCAAGGGCCACAGGGCGGCGTACTGCATGGGCTCAAACGGCTGAAAATCCGAACCTTCCAACTCGATGCCGACCGAGTAGTCATTGCAGTTGTCCCGTCCTTGCCAGCAGGAACGTCCGGCATGCCAGGCGCGGTCATCGCAACCGACGAACTGCACGACTCGCCCGTCCCGCCGGACATAGAAATGGGCCGACACCTGCAAATCGGCAATCTCGGCGAAATAGGGATGCGCCGAAGCATCTAGCCGGTTGGTGAAAAAATCCTCCACCCACTCACCACCAAAGCGGTCAGGCGGCAGGCTGATGTTATGGATGACCAGCAGGGATACCGGACAAGCCTCCGGGCGCCGACCGAAATTGGGCGACGGCAGATGCCGGACGCCATCCAGCCAACCGCCCGGCTGCCAGCTGATCATTCGATACCCAAGCGCTCAAGCCGGTAGCGCATCGAACGGAAAGTCACGCCGAGCAGGCGTGCCGCCGCGGTCCGGTTACC
Source organism: Azonexus sp. (assembly GCA_036726285.1). Taxonomy (GTDB): domain Bacteria; phylum Pseudomonadota; class Gammaproteobacteria; order Burkholderiales; family Rhodocyclaceae; genus Azonexus. Next base: position 7,478 of record DAIMCQ010000077.1, on the reverse strand, counting down.
CTCGGTCTTCTGCAAGGCCTCGAGAATAGCCTGGCGCTCCAGTCGGTTGAGATAGTCATCGAGCGTTTCGCTACCCCGTCCAATCGTTTCGCCGGCAGCATCCTCCGGTTCGAGATGGAGATCCTCGGCCTCGATCCGCTCATCCGAACACAGCGCCGTCGCCCGTTCGAGAATATTCTCGAGTTCGCGCACATTGCCGGGGAATGGATACAACTCGAGCGACTTGATGGCTCCCGGCGTCAGCTTGGGCGGGTTATCGCCGAACAGGCGGTGCAGGATTGCCTCGACCAGCGGCGGAATATCCTCCAGGCGCTCGCGCAGCGGCGGCATGCGTAATTCGATGACGTTCAGACGGTAGTAGAGATCCTGACGGAAAAGCCCCTTGTCGACGCAATCGCGCAAATTGCGGTGCGTTGCACAAATGATGCGAACATCGACCGCCTCTTCCGCCACGCTACCGACCTTGCGCACCCGCTTTTCCTGAATCGCCCGCAGGAGTTTGACCTGCATGGCCAAAGGCAGGTCGGCCACTTCATCGAGAAAAAGCGTGCCGCCGCTGGCCGCCTGAAAGAAGCCCTCCCGGTCCCCGTCTGCGCCGGTAAAGGCGCCCTTGCGGTAACCGAAGAATTCACTTTCCATCAGGTTCTCTGGAATGGCGCCGCAATTGACCGGCACGAAGGGACCGGCATTCCGGGCACTGCGCAGATGGATCAAGCGGGCCGCCAGTTCCTTGCCGCTCCCCGACTCGCCCGAAATGTAGATCGGCGCCTGGCTGCGCGCCAGTTTCTCGATCATGCTGCGCACCTGCTGCATGCTTGGCGAATCACCGATCAGCGACTGCAGCGGGTTTTCCTCAACACTCCCCTCGGGCAGACGCAAGGCCGATTTGACCAGCGCCCGCAATTGCTCCAGTCCGACCGGCTTGGAGAGGTAGTCGAACGCGCCCGCCTTGAGCGCGGCAACCGCGTTCTCGGCACTACCGAAGGCGGTGATCACCGCCACCGGGGTTTGCGCGTGCTGCTCGGCGATGCAACGTACGATATCGAGCCCTTCCCCATCGGGTAGCCGCATATCGGTCAGGCACAGATGGAACCGTTCGTTGGCCAAGGCCTGCCGGGCCTCGGCCACTGAACCAACGCATTCGGCAGCCAGCCCCATACGGGACAAGGTCAAATCGATCAGCTCACGGATATCCGGCTCATCATCGACTACCAAGACCCGAGATAATTCGCCATGTGGCCGCCTGTCGCTTTTGACTACTGACACGTATCGCTTCTCCCGATAAGAATGAAATGCCCCCCTATCGCCCCCGTCGCCAACTCCAAAGCAGCGCCATTGGCGCCACATAGTTCGCGGGCAATAAACAGGCCGAGACCGGTTCCCAATGTATGCGTCGTAAAGAACGGTTCAAAAATCTGCTCGCGGATCGACGCCGGCACCCCCGGGCCGTCATCGACCACATGCAATTCTACAAGCCCGGGCGCCGCCCCTTGCAGGATTTCAATCTGCACAGCCGCCGAGCTTCTCGTTGAATGACGCAAGGCGTTGCCGAGCAAATTCCACAACACCTGATTCAGGTGGGAACGGTCAAAACATAGCCTGGCCTTTGGTATGACCGAGAGCAGGACAAGATCACTCGGCATGCCTTCGGTCACCAGGAAACGCTCGATGAAGCCCGAACAAAAGTCACCAAGGTCAAGCAACTCCGGTTCGGCACGATTTTGCCGGCCAAGTTCGAGGACATCGGCAACAATCCGGTCCAGGCGTGAAACGTTGTCATGAAGAATGCGCAGCAGGCGATCCTGCATATCTCCGCGGCGCTCCTCGCGCAATAACTCGCCGGCATGACTGATCGCCGACAGCGGATTCCGGATTTCATGCGCAATGCTTGCCGTCAGACGGCCAAGAGAGGCCAGCTTGAGTTGCTGCGCCCGCTCCTTGATCCGGCCGACGTCCTCAAGAAAGACCAGCACCTCGCCATCCGAACTTTCGGTCTGTTCGAAGCGCGCACGCAACGCCTGCCCCCCCGGCCCGGCGAAATGAATTGACTCGGCCCCCACTTTGCCATGCCAAGCAACCAACCCCGCAGCAAGCTCCTCGGCAACGGAGGCCAGCAGCAAATCTTGCCTCTCCGGCAGCAACAGCATCGATGCCGCAACCGGATTCCAGCGCAGGAGACGGCCATCGCTGGTAAGCACCAGGATGCCATCCTGCATCCGCTCCACAACTCGCTGACTAATCCTGATCTGATTGTCCAGCGCCTCACCTCGACGCCGTGCCAGATCCTCGTTGACCATCACTCGCTGCCCGAGCAAACGCGCCAGAATTGCCGTCGCAAAAAAACCCGCCGACAGCAAACCGCTCTGAAAAACCGTTGCCATTTCAAGGCCGCGGAACATGACGCCCAAAATCTGGCTGGTTAATACAGCCAGGGTCGTAACTGCCGCATAGAACAGGACCAAGCGCCCACGACCGACAAGACTGGTGGCAGCAAGCGATACCAGAAGCAGCACACCGATACCGCTACCGACCCCTCCCGCCGCATACATGAACAGGCTGATCACGATCGCATCGACTGCCACCTGCAACGACAACTGAAAATTGAACCGACGCTGCCAATGCAACGAGAGCACCAATCCCCCCATGATCGCCAGCAGGTAGGCGACGGCAAGCAAAACCAGGGCTGGCGTAGGAGACAGGTCGAGACGTCCGGCCCAATCGTGAGGCAAATAGATCGCCAGGAAGAAAAGCCCGGCCAGGATCAGGCGATAGAGGTTGAAATACTGGAATGGCCGCCAATTCGCCTCCCAGGTCGAAGAAAGCCAGTCGGTCATCCCTGCTTCGCCGAATCGGCTGCCACTTGATGCGCCGCAGAGCAATAGGCATGCCCCAAATAGCGGACCCCATCCCCCTCGGGAAAATGCACCCCGCAATACTCGCAAACCAACATGCGCTCAGCCGGAGGTGCGACCGGAGGGCCCTCCTTTTGCCGCAGATCAGGGCGCCGACTGCTCCAAACTCGCCATACCAGATACAGGAAGACCAACAGCAATAGATACTTCATCATTGCTCCACGAAACAGGGGTCCGGTTCAATTGAGAAAATCGCCGGGAATGAGTGACAGCACGCCTTACGCCGATTAAAACGAGACCTTATAGAACACATAACTTATCGGCGTTTCAGCTTGCCGTCTTGCAATCAAGCCAAGCGTCCTCAGTACGCTGACGACCAACCGAAGCGGAAAATTATACGGCACGCCATTCTGCACCGGCCATGTGGTACGCCTGATGTGGGTGGATGAAGACCAAGCCAGCCAATTGGCTGTCCTGCGCGGTGTTCACGATGGCGCTATCGGGCGCATCGACGCAATGATCTGCGTTCAGGCTACTCGACAGACACCAAGCCAGCCCCCGGATGAAGCCCAATCGAGTCCCGCACTCAAGCAAGCAAAACCCTGACGCATTCGGATGCAGGTCATATCCACGGGCATCCACAATGTCCTATCGCTCGGCGCGCTACCGCTCACCTATGTGCACATCGCGTAGTACCGGGCCCGCGGCGCATTGTTTCCTTAGCAGACAACAAATGACAGCAGCCCACCATAAGACTAGACATTTAGCATTCCAATCCCTTATCCCCAAGCCAATGGAGATAAGGGATTTAACGGCAGGTTACATCAGCCCTACGCGGCCCAATACTCCGGCAGAGCCAGACTCTTGAACTCATCCTGTCCGATCGCAACAACAAAATCACTCAAGCGATAGTCCTGACCAATCACCATCGCGGGGCCATGCCCGGAGCCGCCATAAAGGGTTGAACCAATCTTGACGCCTTCAATATTGCGGACAATGTCCTCCTCGCCGCTTAGGCGGTTAAAAATAACGATATCGATGAGACTGTTTTGGCTCACCAGTCGTACGCCAAAGTTGGCCAACACACCGGTATAGACAGCGATATCGATTCCCTCCCCCCCATCCAGGATGTCGTTGCCACTGCCTCCGACCAGATAGTCGTTCCCCGCACCACCGTTGAGTACATCGTTACTGCTGTCGGCGGACCAACCCGATTCATGCAATACCAGATCCTGTGACAGCTTGAGGTTACCCTGACTGTCGAAGATACCGCCTCCCAACAAGGATTGTATTGAGCCGAGTTTGTCTCGTGCCAGACTCAAGAGCGCATCCCCCCAACTACCACCATTCGTGATCAAGGATTCAATCGAACTTACCGTGTCACTGCTTGCACTGCCAACAACATGCTGAACAAGCAAACGGGCTTGCTCATTCAGGCTCAGGCTATTAAAGGTAGGCGCATAGATTTGTTGGTAAGCATTGAAGGCGAGACCTGCCAGCTCAGTCACATTCAAGCCCGAATTAGCGATGTCTCGCTGATTGGCCGCGGTAGGTAGCGTGTGGATGACGGCGCTATAGAGCAGCGCCACATCTTTGAGGATGGCATAGTCTTGCTCAATGATCCCGATACGCTGATCAATTTGGCCGCGTTCCGCTGCCGCCTTGGTCCAGATCTCGGCAAAGTCAATGCTGCTGCTTTCTGTGAGATAGGGGCTTGCTGCACTGAAGCGAACGTGCATTTGACCATTGCTATCGAGAGAGAATTGCATGGTACCGGCGTCGCTTTGCCCGCCTTGCAGAATGTCATCACCGGCCCCTCCATTGAGGGTATCGGCATCATTGCCACCGACTAGGTGGTCATTACCTTCATCGCCATAGAGTTGATCATTGCCCCCTTTGGAGCCCACGGTATCGTCGCCTGGGCCACCTCGCAGGATGTCGTCATCCGGCCCGAGAACGATGGTTTGACTACTGCCATCACCAATAACGTAGTTACGGCCAATACCACCAATGACCGTTGACGGGCCAATAACGATCGCGAATTCAACTTGGCTGAGATCAAGCACGGTGCCGAGCGGAAGATTGCGGGCATCGATGACCAGCGCTTCCTGGCGCAAGGGGTGGGCCGGATCGGCCTCACCGGCACCGCTGGCCCCCGTGATGACGATCGGCTGAACCGGAGCTTCGATCTGGCCGTTGCCGAGGTTAAGGGTGAGGGTGCGTACGGTGACTTGGCTTTCGTTCGTTACGGAGGGGACGAATTGGTCAATACCTCGGTCAATGATTTCCTGTAGCTGTGCATCATCAGTGACCCGAGGGCCGCTGGCATTGATCAGTTGTTCGCGCAAGCTGAGATTGCTGCCGGTGGTGGCGCTGGCCGTCAGCCCAACACCGACCGGGAGACCAACCTGGACGAGCGGCACGCCGCTGCCGTCGGTGACGAGCGGGATGTCGGCCAGTAACGCATTGGGGGTGTTCGTGTCTTCCGGGCGGGTGGTGCTGACCGGAGCGACAGTTTGCGTGGTAGTAGTCTGGCCATTGGTCGACGTGGTGGTCGTACTGACCGTGGTGCCATCTATCGTTTCAGGGGCAGGCGTAGGCTCAGGTGTCGGAGTGGGTTCAGGTGTCGGCGTAGGCGCAGGCGTCTCATTGACATCCGTTATCGAGACGGTGATCGTCTGCACATCTGTACCGCCATTGCCATCGTGGGCAGTGACATCCACCATGTAAGTATTGTTGGTGCCTGTATCTGTCGGGGCTTCGAAATTGGGGGCGCTGACAAAGCTCAAAGCACCAGTGCTGGCGTTGATTGTGAATTTGGCTTGATCATCCCCACCGGTGAGACTGAAGGTAACGGCATTACCGTCCGCATCGGAGGCAGTAACGGTGGTAACGGCGAGACCGTTCTCAGCCACATTGATGGAGGCGGTAGCGCCACCACCGTTGCTGTTGATGACCGGGGCGGTATTGAGTGTGGCGGTGATGCCATTGCCCGTGAGATCGGCCACATTGACTGCCGCTGCCGCACCTGCGGCCCAGTCCTCCGCGGCCGCCAGATTGTAAACGGTATTGTCGGTGGAACTGGTGCCCGCCTTGTTGACGATGGCGTTGACTGCGGCCTTGTCGGTGGCAGATAGCATCAGGGTAAAGCTGGTGCCCGATATGATGTCGACACTCGAGCTGTCTGTCAGCGTATGGGTCGCACCGCCTTCACCAGTAAGGGTGAATTGGGTGGCGGCAATATCGTTATTGGCCCCGGATAATTTCAGAAAGCCGGTACCGGTGACGAGCAGTACGCCGCTAGTGCTGTTGTAGGTGGCGCTGATGATGGCCGGGGTGGTGGGGTTACTGACGGTAATGCCATTGCCTGTCAGATCGGCAACGCCGACAGCAGCAGCGGCACCGGCGGCCCAGTCTTCGGCCGCGGCCAGGTTGTAAGTGGCTCCCCCCGTAGCGGCAGTACCGCTCTGATTGAGGATTTGATTGACTGCCGCCAGGTCGGCCGCGTTGAGGGTCACGGTAAAGGCCGTCCCGCTGGTGATTTCGACGCTGCTGCTGGTGAGTGTACGGGTTTCTCCCCCCTCGCCGGTGATCGCCAGCTTGGCGACGTCGATATCGTTGGCCGCACCGTTAAGCTTGAGAAAATTGGCGCCGGTGACGACCAGTGCACCGGTAGCTGCGTCGTAGGTGGCGCTGATGATGGACGGCGCGGCAACGTTGCTGGCGGTGATGACATTGCCGGTTAGATCGGACGTATCGCCAATCGTGACCTGAGCATTCCAGTCGTCGGCAGCGACAAGGTTATAGGTGGTGGCACCGGTCGAGGCAGCACCATTTTTGTTGATGATCTGGTTTAACGCGGCCTGGTCGTTAGCATTGAGTACCACGGTAAATTGACTACCGCTATCCAGTTCAACATCAGCGGTAGTTAGGGTATAGGTTGCCCCACCTTCTCCGATCAAGGTCAGCTCGGCAACCTGAATGTCGTTGCTCGCGCCAGCCTTGGCTTGCATGTTGCTGCCAGCGACCACCAGGGTGCCGCTACTGACGTCATAGGTGGCGCTGGTAATCTTTGGAGCAATCGAAACCGTTACGGCATTGCTCGCATCGGTAATGGTGGCGGCTGCATCTGCACCGGCCAACCAGTTATTGGCGGCAGCAAGGTTGTAGGTGGAGCCGCCACTCGAGACGGTACCGATCTGATCGAGCAGGGCGTCGACGGCGGTCTTATCGGCACCGCTCAAAGTGACGTTAAAGCTGGTCGCTGAGGTGATCTCAACGTCCCCGGAGCTGGTGATCGTATAGGTCGCGTTGGCCGTGCCACCGGCCAAGGTCAGGGTGGAAATATCGATGTCGTTGTTGGCACCGACCTTCTTGAACAGATTGGTGCCAGTCACCGCCAGCACACCGGTGTCGGAATCGTAGGTGGCGCTGGTAATGGTCGGCATTGGCACATTGCTGACGGTGATGCCATTGCCGGTGAGATCGGCGACCACGGTGGCTGTAGCACTGCCCGCCATCCAGTTTTCAGTAGCGGCGAGGTTGTAGGTGATGGCCCCCGAAGAAGCGGTGCCATTCTTGTTCAGCAGTCCGCGCACCACCAGTTGGTCGGCGGCGCCGACCTGG
>DAIMCQ010000076.1:0-15008 GCA_036726285.1 Azonexus sp. | reverse complement strand
CCCGCCGCATCATCGCTTTACCGTCGCCAGCGGCTGGGACCTGAAAAACGCCCACCACCACCAAGCCAACAATTATGGCTTCCTCGCCGACCACGACTTCGGCTTCAATCCCGAGGCCATCGGCCTGATTGGCGACAGCTTCGTCGAGGCCAACATGCTGCCGGCGCCCGCCCGTCTCGCGGCACAACTGGAAAAGGCACTGGACGACCAGCCGGTTTTTGCACTCGGCGGCCCGGGCTCAAGCCTGCTCGACTACGGCGAACGGATCGAATTTGCCCAAAAGACCTTCGGGATCACCCACTTCGTCGTCGTCCTGGAACGCGGCGACGTCAAGCAGGCCCTCTGCGGCTCCGGCCACAACCACGGCCCCTGTTTCGATCCGCAAAGCCAGGCCAGCCGCATCCAGCTGCAGCCCCCGGCCGACTGGAAAAAACGCCTGATTCGCGAATCGGCACTGGCCCAGTATCTTTTTTCCCAACTCAAGATCGATCCGGCCAAGTACTGGAGCAAGCCGGCTGCTACGACCGAGCCCCAAACAAACTCCGCTTCGCCCCCGGAGATCGATGACCAGGCCGAGAAGATCGGCGCTCTTTTCTTCGCCCGACTGGAATACGCCCAGCCGCCGATTCAGGTTCTTTTCGTTACCGATGCCGACCGCAAAAACCTGCTCAAGGACTCGGCCGCTCCGGACCCGTTAAAAGCCTTCAAGGATCTGGCTATCCGCAAAGGCTATCCCGTTCTCGAACTGGATGAACCATTCCGGCGCTTCCTGCGTCAGGGCAAACTGGCCCTGGAAGTCGGGCCGACGGATTCGCACTGGAATCCACCTGCCGTGAAAGTTGTTGCGGACGAGATAGCCGAGCGAATCAAGCTTCAGGCGGCTGTGCCGCCGCCTGACGCCGACGCCAGGCCGCTTTCATCGCGCCCAAACGCTCCCGGATTGCACAAAGCAGTCCGCTGAATGAACGCAGATTGCAGGCCATGATGCCGACCCGCTCGCGGCGGTGGCTCATCCACGATTTCTTGTAGGCGTCGTCGCCGGTCAAATAATCGATCTCGACCACGGCATCGACATCCAGCGCCAGCTTGAACATTTCCGCAGTCAGAATCGTCCCGGCTGAAATCTGCGCGTAGTCCTCGTCGTAAGCCAGTTTGAAGATGTAGGCCCGCTGCTTGAGCGTGAACCACAGCTGCGCGGCAACCGGCACATCGCCAACCGTGGCCACGCCAAGTCGCAGCCAGCCCTGCTCGGCGCAAATCCGCACCCACTGGCGAATGAATCCGGGATAAGGCTCGGCATTCTTCCAGCTTTTTCGATAGACCTGTTCGTAAGCATCCATCCCCCGGTCGACATCGGCTGGTGCAGTCAGGATTTCCAGGCGATTGGCGGGGTCGGCATAGAACTTTTTCGCCTTGCGGGTCCAGGTATTGCGCAAGCGGGAATCCCTGGATTGCATATAGCTGTCGAATTTCATGCCCTCGCAAGGCAGGTACCAGTTGCCAAAACAATAGTATTCGCGGACGTACCAGGCTTGCCGCGCAAAGGCCGTCTTGAGGTGGTCGAGATCGGGGGAATCCTGGTCGAGCGGCGACAAATTGACCGTGGCGATAGCGGGGCGGGTCCGGCTGATGGCCTCGACGATTTGCTGCGCCGCCGCCGCCCGGTCCTCGCCAATACCGATCAAGGGCGAATACAGCGAGGCGTAGTAATTGGCCAGCGCATTGGCCGTGCCCCCCGCCGTACGATAGAGCAGCATCGTGCTTTGCCCGCCGGCATCGGTCGGAAAAAGAAAATCCCAGTCGGCCTCTCCGATCTGCTCGACAAAGTTATGCTGCCATTCGAAGGTGGCGAAGGGATTGATTGCATTGCCAGCGGCGGCAAACCAGCCACGTCTCTGTTCAAGGAAACGTAGTGCCTGCTGTTTGTCGAAGACATTCATTCTTGCTTGCCCCAGTGTATCGATCAAGGTTCAGTGACGACCGACCGCAGCGGCCAGGATCGACTCGAAAAGGGCGGCCTGCCGGCTCCAGGCGAAATCGCGCAGGACCGTCTCTCGGCCCAGCCCGCCCAGGCGGGCGCGCTCATCAGGTGCATCGAGCAAGGCCAATACGGTATTGGCAATGTCGTCGGCGGTATCGCGAACCAGCAGGTTCTCGCCATCGACCGCGCCCAGTCCGCCGACACTCAAGGTCGTGGCCACTACCGCCTTGCCCATTGCCCAGGCCTGCAGCAACTTGTTCTTGATCCCCGCCCCCGACTGCAGCGCCGAGACAAATACGGCGGCCTCCTGGACATACGGCCGGATATCGTCGACCGCACCGGTCACGACCACACGTTCGCTGGCCAGAGCACGCACTGCCGGCCCGGGATCGCGACCGACCAGGGTGAGGACAGTGGCCGGCCGCTTGGCCCAGATGCGGGGCATGATTTCATCGACCAGATACTGCGCCGCCTGCTGGTTGGGCGGGAAGGCCATCGTCCCTTCGAAAACCAGACGGTCCGTCCGTTCAGCCTCGGACAAGGGGGTGAAGAAAGCGATATCGACCCCATTCGGCACCACGCTGACCGGCACCTGCGGCGAAGCCTTGGCGAAGCTCTCGGCATCGTCCTCGGAAACCACCACGCAGTGGGCCACACGGCGCATGCAGTAGCGCTCGTAAAGCCAATTGACGCTCAGGTACTTGAAGAAACGGGCCTTGGTCACAGCGCCCGGGGTGCTGCATAGCGCCCGCCAGAAGGTCAGCACCATGTCGTCGACCAGGTCGGCCACCACCGGTACTTTGTTCCAGCGTGCCGGCAAATGGAGGAACAGGCAGGCGCCCGCATCCCAGACCACATCGTAATCGTCCGGTGCGACAACCGTTTCCAGCAAGTGCACCAGTGCCTCGCTACGCGGGTACAGGCAGCGCGGATCCCAGCCGGCCAGCACGCCCTTCCAGCCACGCGAGACCTGCTTGCCGGGCGCCGGCAGGGTCCAGATCCGCTCGAACAACTCGACCGGCTCGCCATCCGCTACCCCATCGTGATAGCAGAGCAGGTCGAAACGATGACGCCCCTTCAATTGATGGGCGAGATGCAGGACGCGCAGCAAAAGGCCATCGCGATAGGAGTTGGGATAGCGGTCACACAGCAGCAGGATTCTCATCGGATCTCACCACAAGACAACTTCAACAGCCAGTCGCGGGTCGCCACCTCGACCTGGCCACGCAATCGGGCACTGGAAAAGGTGTGATCCGCCTCGGCCAGATCGAGACGCATGACCTCGGGACGCTGCAGGATTTCGGTCAGTTGCGGCTGCGTCGCGGCAAATTCGACAAATTCGGCTGCCACCATATCGACGCCGCTCAGCACCAGCAGAACCGGGCTGCGCCAGCTTTGCCAACCGGCCACCATCCGCGCCCGGAAATCGCCAGGTGCGGCGGGCCGGGCACCGCCTTGCCAACGCCGCCACAACTTGCCGGCAAACTCGCCCAGCGATGCGAGCACATTCACCTGGCCGCGCCGCAGCTTCGACCAGAAGGCGGGATCCAGCAAGCGCTTGTGGTAGTAATGCTTGATTTCGGCGTTGGCCAGGGTTTCGGCATTGCGCACCCACGGGTTGAGCAGGACCAGGCCAGAGATGTCCGCCAGTTGGGATTGATTGATCAGGATCGCCGAAGCCGCGTCGCACAACCCCCAAAGAACCACCTGCCGGAGATCGGGCAGCGCGTTTCTCATGGCTTGTACGGCACACGCGATATCCGGCCCAATCTCTTCGAAGCCGGGAAAGTCACCAGCTGCATCGCCCATCCCGCGCGTATCGAAACGCAGCACCGGAAAACCCGCCGCCGCGAGGCTGCGCGCCAGCAGAACGAACTGACGATGGCTGCCGGCCCGATATTGCGGCCCACCCACCACGATAACTACGCCAAGGGCTTGCCGCTCGGCCGGTAGCGTCAGGATTCCGGGCAAGCGCTGGCCGAGACAATCGAAAGACAGGGGCGATTCGCTGTAGCTCATCGTCCCAGCACCGCCAGGGTTTGGGCCAGCAAGGCCGGGGCGGATTCAATTTCCAGGGTTTGCCAGAAGCTCGGCCCCCTGACCACTGTGGCTTCGACTGCCGTCAGAGAGGACCACGCCTCGACCTGGCGCTGCGCGGCGACCGTCAACGTCGCGTCGGGACGCGGCGAAACCTCCAGCCAGTCAATCCGGCGCACCCCGGCCGGCAGCACCGCCTTGGCCTCGGCCATCGGCAAGATCAGCCCGGGAGCCAGTCCATAGCCGGCCACTTCGAGCGTTTCGCCATCTTGCAATTGCCCCATCAGGGCAGCGGTAGTCGTCGTACTGCCCTCGGCGGCAAGTTTCAGACGAAGGACTTGCTGAACATATTGCGCCCCGGAAATCACCGGCTGCCAGAATAGAAGGCCGACATCGGGCAGCGGATTGCGTTGCAGGCTGTGCATGCAGAGCAAGGCGCCAAGACGCATTCCCCAATACCGGAATGGGCCGGCGACCTGTGCGGACAGCCAGCGCTGTCCGGCGGCAATGTCATCGAGCCAGATATCCCAGGTCGCCTCGGCATGTGCCCCCGAGCTATCGCCGCAACCGCTCAGGTCGAGTTGCAGAACATGCCAGCCAGCTTTGGTCAGCGCCCGGGCTTGTTCGGCGACCATGCGGCGGGACTTGTTTTGTTCCTCCATGAAAGCCGGAACAAAGAGAATGCCGCCACGCGGTGCCGGAACATCCGGCAAATGATGGACCGCGAAGAGGGATCGGCCGCCCTCATGCAAAAAAAAATGCTTCGCTTGAGGGCCGCCCTTGTTCAAGAGTTGGCCAGCCGCTCGACGAATTCGACCAAACTGCCTACCGACGCGAAGACCGAGCCATCGATTTCGTCATCCGGCACGGCGCACCCGAAACGTTCCTCGATGCCGCTGATGATCGCCACCACCGCCATCGAATCAAGCTCGGGAATCGCCCCCAACAAAACGGTATCCGCCTTGAAATCCAGCGCACGGCCTTTGAGGCTCAACACATCGTCGAGCAAATACAAAACTTCTTTTTGAGTATCCAAACCCTTGACTCCAAACAAGAATACGGCACGACGCCGGCACTGGAACGAATCGGCTGAGGCGCTATGAGGACGACATTATACGTGGAGAGATCTTCGACCAAGCGTGAAGAAATTGGCGATCCAGGCCAGCCACCGTGCCTTGCCGAGCCGGCCAGCCCGGGATAAGGCATCCGTGCCGTTCAATCCGCCAAAGCCGGCGAGACCGTGTACTTTGTCACGCACAAGCCCATCATGTTGGCATAGACTACCTTGCCTCCAAATGCGGCCCAGCATTCCGAACCTCACGGTCATGGCGCATGTCAGACCCTCGGCTTACCTAGTCTTCTCGTTGGAAATTTTCGTATGCGTTTTGAAATCAACCTGGCGGATCTGAACCCCGATGCGCTAAAAGACCATGCTGTGCCGGAAGACTGGAACCGCCACGGCACCGCGGCCATGACCGGGGGACCGAAAATCGACCTGTCTTGCGCCTCGGGCCTGATCGGCATCGTTACCGGGCAACCGAGCCTCGCCGAACAGCCAGGGCTGTTGTCGGCGGCGGAAATCGTCGCTCGCTACGCCGAGCAGGGCATCCGTCTGCTCGACAAGCTACGCGGACATTTCGCCATTGCCCTGATCGACAGCCGGCAACGCACGGTACTGCTGGCCAATGACCGAATGGCGATCAACGGTTGGTGCTATCGCCTCAGCCCGGGAAAGATCGTCTTTTCGGACCGCGCCGATCAAATCGGCGATGGCAGCGAGATTTCGCAACAAGCGCTGCTCAGTTATCTCTTCCAGCATGTCATTCCCGCCCCGGCAACCATCTTCGAAGGGGTCTCAAGGCTTCAGGCCGGGCATTACCTGCTCTTTTCGAAATCGGGAAGCGAACTGGCGCCGCACTGGAAACCGACTTTCAGCGAGCCGGCTGCACCAAATTTCGCTGCACTGAAAGACGAATTCCGGGCCTTGATCGATTCCAGCGTCGCCCGGATCGGCCAAAACCGCCCGGGCGAGACGCTCGGCACCTTCCTCTCGGGCGACACCGACAGTTCGACCGTCAGCGGTACGCTGCAAAAACTGGCCGACCGGCCGATTCGCGCCTATTCCATCGGCTTCGACGTAAACGGCTACGACGAAATGGAATTTGCCCGCCTTGCCGCCCGCCACTTTGGTATCGACCACCGCGAATACTATCTGACGCCGGAAGATGTCCGATCCGGCATGCCGCTGGTCGCCACCCACTATGATCAGCCGTTCGGCAACTCTTCGGCCGTCGCGGCCTACCATTGCGCCCGGGTCGCCCGAGCCGAGGGGATTACCACCCTGCTCGCCGGCGATGGCGGAGACGAGCTTTTCGGCGGCAATGCGCGCTACGCCAAACAGCGGATTTTCAGTTGGTACGACAATATTCCAGGCCCGTTGCGACGCCTCGTCATGGAGCCGTTGTTTGCCGACAACCCGCTGGCAGAAAAAATCCCGTTTATCTCGAAAGTCGGCAGTTACATCCAGCAAGCCCGGGTGCCGCTGCCCGACCGCCTCAACATGTACAACCTGCTGCAACGCCTGGGTTTGCAGGAGGTATTGACGGCATCATTCCTGGCGCAGGTTTCGGCGCAGCAGATCGAGCAGGAACAGCGCGCCACCTATCAGGCCTGCAGCAGTCCGTTCCAAGTCAACCGGATGCTCGCTTACGACTGGAAATACACCCTGGCCGACAACGATCTGCCCAAGGTACTCGGCACCACCAGCCTGGCCGGGATCAATGTCGAGTTTCCACTGCTGGCCGACGAATTGATCGATTTCTCGGCTCGCCTGCCCGCCGAATACAAGTTGCACGGCCAGCAATTGCGCTGGTTCTTCAAGGAGGCCCTGCGCGACTTCCTGCCCGGCGAAATCCTGAGCAAGAAAAAGCAGGGCTTCGGGCTACCGTTCGGCGTCTGGGCGCTGCAGCATGACGCGCTGCGCGAACTGGCCGAAGATGCCCTGGGCAGCTTCGGCGAACGCGGCGTCATACGCCCCGGGTTCATCAAGCGCCTGGTCAACGAACTGCTTCCCGCCTACCCCGGTTACTATGGCGAACTGGCCTGGATCATCACCATGCTGGAGCTCTGGCTGAGAGATCGGGCACCGCAATTTCGACTCCACGATTGAATATCACCCCCATTGGAACGGATCGGATCGCCCCCATGAAAAACCTCATCAAGCAACTACTGAAAAGCTTCGGCTACGAGCTCTGCAGGCTTTCACCCGAAGAACGCCCTTCGCTCGACGACCAGATCAATTTCAACTACAAGGAAGCGCAGATCTATCGTGCGCTGACGGCCAGCGGGCAGATTTCGCTGGAAGAGGCCCGCTATCTCTTCGAGCTGGTCAGGGAAAGCGACCCGACGCGGCCGATTATCGAGGTCGGCACCCTGTATGGGGCCTCGACCCTGGTCATGTGCCTGGCCAAGCATCCGGGACAAACTCTTTACGCGGTCGATAACTTTTCCTGGAATTCGCTGGGTATTTCATCGGCGGTACACCGTGCCGCCACCCGTAAGCGGCTGGAGGAATGCACCCGGGACTTTGGCGTGAAATTGATCGAGCAACCCGCCGAATCCTTTTACGCCAGCTATGCCGATGCGCCGCCGGCACTCTACTTTTGCGATGCCGACCACAGCTATGAAGCAGTCAAGAAAGACATCGCCTGGGCCAAGGCACAGCACTCGACGATCATCTGCGGTGACGACTACGAACCCCAGCATACGGGTGTCGTCCGCGCGGTCGACGAAGCGGGTGGTCCGGCCGCCCTGCATGGCGGCTTGTGGCGCCTGTGAACATCAAGGTAGCGATGACGCCCGCTGCGCAGCCACTCGTTTCGGTAGTCATTCCGGCCTGGAATGCCGAAAGATGGATCGCCGAAACACTGGACAGCGTACTAGGCCAAACCTGGCCTTCTGTGGAAATCATTGTCGTTGACGACGGATCGACGGATCGGACCGCGGCAATCGTTCAAACCGATTTTCCGGCGGTGCGTTACATCCACCAGAGCAACGCCGGCCAGGGCGCCGCCCGCAACCGTGGAGCAGAAGCGGCAAACGGCGAGTTCATCGCTTTCCTCGACAGCGACGACCTGTGGTTGCCGGAGAAAATCGAATCCCAACTCCGCCTGATCGCCGGCAAGCCCGAAGTGAGCCTGGTCTTCTGCGATTACGAGTCCTTCGGCGAAACGCCGAACCTGCCGGGGTTTGCCCGCGGACCGGTGCTGGAAACACTGCCGACCACCGCGGTCGATGCATTCGGCAAGCGCATTGCGCAACCGGCCTTGCTTCTGCCCTTGATTCAGGACATGTACTGCCAGACGCCATCCACCTGGCTGCTCAGACGCGAACTGTTCGAAGAAATCGGTGGCTACGATGGGGCCTTGCGCCGCGGAGGCGAAGACTGGCTGTTGGCCGTTGAACTGGCCAATCGCGGCGACTTCGCTTTCGACACGCGCCGCCTCGTTCGCCGCCGCGAGGTCGCCTTCAGCCATTCAAAGCGCTGCCAGGACACGCCCGGCCTGATCCAGGCCATGAGCTCGTTACTCGGCCACCGCGAAGCGTTTCCGCCGGTTTTCATCAACCGGATCCGCCACCGCTTGGCCTTTAATTGCCTTTACGCCGGCCTGGCCGCCGATGGAGAGGCCAGGACCGCCTTGCTGCACGACGCCATCCGGCACGCCCGATACCTCCCTGTTGCCAGCCGGGCCAAGCTGAGCCTGCGGGCACTTTGGGCCTTGCTGCCAGGCAAAACCTCCCCTGCTTCCGCCAAGCCCGATGACGCACATCGCCAATAAGCGACAACTGCTGCGCAGCATGCTCAGCGGCTGGCTGTCGCTGGCGGCCGAGATCGTCATTGCCTTGATGCTGACGCCTTACATCATTTTCAAGCTGGGGGCGGCAACCTATGGCGTGTGGTCGCTGATGATCAGCGTCATCGGCTATCTCGGCCTGATCGATGTCGGTATCCGGGGCAGCGTCGGGCGCTATATCAACCACTATCTGGCACGCAACGACCAGCGCGCGCTCAGCGAAGTGGTCGGCACCTCGACCGTGGTCTTGAGCGCCCTCTCCCTGCTGGCCGGCATCGCCGCCTACTTCCTGGGTAACAACTTCTCGACCATTTTCCCCAAGACGCCAGCAGAACTGCAGCAAGATATCGGCCTCGCCTTGCCGCTGCTGGCAATCGGGCTGTGGCTCTCCTTCATCTCGTCGATACTGGGCAACCTGCTGGCGGCCAAGGAAGCCCTGTATCTGACCAACGCTTATAACCTGGTCGTCTTGCTGGCCCGCTCAGCCGCAATCTATTGGGCACTGGACCACGGCTACGGCATCGATGCGCTGGTCGTCATCACCCTGGGCAGTTCGCTGCTGGGCGTCCTGCTCAGTCTGTGGAGCGTACGCCAAGCCTACGCCGGCGAAAAACTCGACTTCATGCTGTTCAGCCTTGAACGTCTGAAAAAAATATGGCGCTTCGGTCTCGCTGCCTTCGTCGGACGCTCGGCCTCGACCATGGCCAACGATTCGGCCCCGATCATCGGCATGTGGATCCTCGGCCCGGAAGCCGTTGCCATCTACTCGGTCGCCATGATGCTGACCCAGAACGCCCGGCGGGCGCTGGAGCAAGCCAGCAACGCGATTTTCCCATCGGTCATGAAAGCCGGCGCCATCCGCGACCTGCCCGGCTTGCGCGGCCTGTACATCCGCTTCATGGATATCGGCTTTGCCATCGGCTCGCTGATTTTCCTCGGCCTGGCCTTCTTCTCCAGCGATTTTCTCAGCCTCTGGGTCGGTCCGCTTTACCAGCAAGGCAGCAGTACGGTCGCCATCCTCGCCCTGGGTTATTTGTTGGGCAACATCGCCAGTACCGGGCCGCTCTCTCTGGCCAGCCTCGACCACGTCAATACCACCATGCGAATCAGCCTGGCCGAGGCGGTACTGTGCATTGTGCTGACCGCTGCCCTGCCCGGCCTGTTCGGGCTGGGACTGGCCGGCATGGCGCTGGGCAGCACGCTGCCGCGCCTGATCACCGGCTGCGCAGTCTATCCTTGGCTGTCGATCAACTATCTGGGAGAAGAACTCCGCCCTGCGATCAAGGAAAGCCTGCATCGCAACCTTTACTTCGTCGGCCTGATCGCCTGCTGTTTCTGGCTGATCGCGACCTTGCGGCCGCCCGCCGCCAGCTGGCCGGCATTCTTTTTGACCGTTCTTCTGGCGACGCTTTCCTATTTGCTGATTGCCGCCAGCCGTTACCGCGATCTGCCGCTGATCGGCTTCGTCACCAACCGTACCCGCAAGCTGCTGCCATGGATCAGCAAGCCTTAGGAATCGCCGCATGTTGAAACTGATCACCCGCACATTCAGTCCCGGCGGCCGGCGCGGCAACCTCTCCGTGCTCTTCTTTCACCGCGTCGTCGCCAGGCGCGACCCGCTCTCTCCGGACGAACCGACCTGCGCCGAGTTCGAGCGTCTGCTCGGCTGGTTGCAGCGCCAGTTCACGGTCATTTCACTATCCGAAGGCGTCGCCCGCCTGGCCAGCGGCGACTTGCCGCCAGCCGCCGCAGCGATCACCTTCGACGACGGCTATCTCGACAACCTGAGCCTGGCCGCCCCCATCCTGCAGCGCCACAACTTGCCGGCAACGCTCTTTGTGGCCACCGACTATATCGACGGCGGCATCATGTTCAACGACAGCGTGCTCGAAGCCATTCGGCAGACCGCATTGTCCCGCCTGGATCTCTCCGCACTGGGCTTGCCCGTCCTCGACCTGGATGGCTGGGCGCAGCGACGGAGCGCCGCCAGTCAGATCCTGCGCGCCATCAAGCATCAGGAACCGGCCCGCAGGATGGAAACGGCCAACCGCATCGTGGCGCTGTGTGGCGTCCAGGCGCCGCAAGACCTGATGATGACCCGCCAGGACCTGCTCGAATTTGCCCGCCAGGGCTTTGAAATCGGCGCCCATACCCACACCCACCCGATCCTCACCAAGCTCAGCGATGAGGAAGCCTGTGCCGACATCCAACGCGGCCGGGCCTGGCTGGAGGATTGCCTGGACCGGCGAGTCGGCCTGTTCGCCTACCCCAACGGCAAATACGGCCAGGACTTCGACATCCGTCACCGCGACATGGCCCGCGCCTGCGGTTTCGATGCGGCATTCAGCACCGAGCCGGGCGTCTGCACCGCCGCGGCCGATCGCTGGGCCCTGCCCCGTTTCACGCCCTGGGATCGCAGCCCCGGGCGCTTCGCACTACGCATGCTGGCAAATTGCCGGAACCGACCTACCGTTGTTGCTTAATCGTCGCCCGAGAAACGATCATGCCCACTCGCCACGCCCCGCATTCCATTCGACGCACTCAGCGTGTTTTACGCCACCTGAACATCGCCCTGCTGGCCCTGATTTGCGCCACGCCAGCCTTGGCCCAGAAATCGCCGATCCTCAGCCCAAGAGCGCTGCCTGCCGACGTCACGCCGAAGGTACTCGAACGGCAATGCGGCGCCTACAGCGGCCATTACGGCCCCTTCGACTATCGCAGCGCCCATCCCAGCGACAAGGGCATCGTTGAGAAATATCACTTTGAGAACGAATATGCCGCCTTTCTCGCCGGCAAGCTGACCGCCGACACCTACGGTAGCTCCGGTCTGGAAGTCGGCAAAGGCTTTCAGTACGTCTTGAACTCCTTCCCCAACCATCCGGAAGCCTTGATGGCGATGGAACGCCTGGGTACCCGGCTCAAGTCTGAACGCCCGCAGAACACCCAGTACCCGCTCGAATGCTGGTATGTCCGTGCCTTGAAAACGGTACCCGACGACCCCGTGGTCCGGGTCATGTACGGCATTTATCTGACCAACCGAGGCCGCAACGCCGAAGCGCTGAACAACCTCGACCAGGCGGATGCCGAACTGCATGACGATGCCAACATGCAATACAACATCGGCTTGATGTACTTCAAGCTGGGCAAATATGAAAAAGCTCAACTGTGCGCCCTGCGCGCGTCCGCTCAAGGCTTTCGCCTGAACGGCCTGGAGACCTTGCTGCGCAAGGCCAACCGCTGGAACAGCCAGTTGCAGTTGCCGGCCGCGGAGCCGGAACCGGCGGCGGACAGCCCGGCGGAAGCCAAGAAGCCATGAAACCGCTGCGTATTGCGGTCGATGCGCGCAGCCTGCTCTGCCGCGAACCGCGCGGCGAAGGCAAGAGCCTGCTGCGGCTGTATCAGGAAATGGCCAGCCTGCGCCCGGATATCGAAGCCATTTTTTTTGGCGACCACAAGGCCCGTGACTTTCGCGGCAGCTTGCCGCCTGGGGCTCGGGCCTGCATGGTCGATTTGCCGGGCGATCGCTTCGCCGCCTGGGAAAACCTGTATTTCCCCGCCCTGGCTCGGCTCAAGGGCTGCCAGATCATGCACTGCACCAGTAGCGGCACGCCACGTTGGTGTCCGCTCCCGACCGTCATGACCGTTCACGACCTGATTCCCATACTGGTCGATGACGGTCAGACGGAGCAGGAAAAAGCGCGCTTCGCGACCCGACTCAAACACGGCATCCGCAATGCGTACCGCATCATTACCGTCTCCCACCATACCAAGGCCGATCTGCAGCGCCTCTTTCCGGACCAGAAGCAAAACGTCGAGGTCATTCATTGGGGTGGTGAGCCCCTGGGCAATGCGTCCCTGCGCCAGCCCAATCAGAGGGACGCCGAATCTGCCCCCTACCTGATTGCCTTCGGCGGTGGTGCCAAACGCAAAAACACCGAGTTCACGCTTGATCGCTTCATCGCGATTGCTCACCGCGTTCCCGCCCTGCGACTGATGCTGGTCGGCGTCAGCAATCCAGGGCAGCGCGCCGCGATCAGCCAGAAGCTTGAGCGCTGCCAATTATCCGAACGCGTCGTGCTGCCCGGATTCGTCAGTGAAGCCGAGCTCGATCAACTGGTCAGCCAAGCCTGCGCACTGCTCTATCTCTCGCAATACGAAGGCTTCGGCTTGCCCGTACTGGAGGCGATCAGCCACGGCGTACCGGTCATCGCCGCCGACCGCACGTCGATCCCGGAAATCCTTCATGGAGTCCCGGGCTGTATCGCTCTCGACCACCCCGAAGCCGTAGAGGAAGCGATGTTCGCCATCAGCACCGATCCCGAGCTGCGCAATAGCTGGCAGAAGGCACAAAGCACGGTCCTGCCCCGTTTCGACTGGCGCGAAACGGCAACCCGCACCCTCGCCGTACTCGACGCCTGCCGCTAACTCGCCATGCCAGCCCAGCATGCTAACCAACGGAGTACGGCTGACCGCACCCGACGCGGCATTTTTCTCGGCTGGCTCGCTTACGTCGGGTTTGTCATCTACGGCAGCCTGCTCCCCTTCGACTACACGCCGCTGAGTGCGGGCTCCGCTGTCGAAGCTTTCCTCAACACCCCCTTTCTTCATCTGGGGATCGAGTCGCGAGCCGACTGGATCGCCAACGGCATACTTTATCTGCCGGTCGGCTTCCTGACGCTCAGTTGGCTCAAATCAGGCCGGCGGCCCTTCCTTATTGGCGCAAGCGTCATCGCAGCGTTGCTCTTTGGCCTTGCCCTGGCCTTCGCGGTCGAGTTTTCCCAACTTTACTTTCCGCCCCGGACCGTATCGCGCAATGACATCATCGCCGAGGGAATCGGTAGTCTGATCGGCATTTTGCTGGCCTATCGCGGTGATGCCTGGTTGCACGCCATGCTCACCACCCTTGGCGAACGCTTGGGTGATCTGCTCGTACGCCTATTGCAGACTTACGTTGCGGCCTATTTTTTCTTCAGCCTGTTCCCGTTCGATTTTCTCCTTTCGGCAAACGAGTTGAACGGCAAGCTGGTCTCCGGCAACTGGGGCTGGCTGATCGCACCATCCAGCCTGGATCGCGGCCTTATACCGCTGGCGGCAAAACTGATGGCGGAAGTGCTCTGCACCATGCCTTTGGGGGCCCTCCTGGTCCACGCCCGGCCCGATCGCCTCCGCCCGGCAACGATATGGCTGGCCGGTCTGGGAGCCGGTCTGGCGATCGAACTCGCCCAGTTTTTCATTTTCTCCGGCGTCAGCGAAGGGCTATCGCTGATCACGCGAGCGTTCGGCATCTATGGCGGCACATGGATATGGCAACAACGGGCTTTATTGGCCGACCTGCCGAAATCCACGCTCATCCACCGGATAAAGCCCCCGCTCCTAGCCCTTTACCTGCTGCTGCTGGGCGCGGTCAATGGCTGGTATTCGCATCCCTGGCACGGGTTGGCCGAAGCCGGTGAAACCCTGACGCAAACCCGCTTTATTCCGCTTTACTACCATTACTACACCACCGAGCAGGCCGCGCTGGTCAGTCTGGCGTCGGTCGCCCTGATGTATCTGCCACTCGGCCTGCTCAGCTGGCTCAACCGGCAGCCACCGCGCGTTGCCTTCTGGATGGCTGCCCTGGTGGCTTTACCTATCGAAACAGGCAAGCTTTTCATCACCGATCTTCATCCCGACCCGACCAATCTGCTGATCGCGGCGTTCGCTGCCTGGGCAACGGCCAACCTGATCAAGCACTTAATGCGAGGTAACTCGCCCCTACGCCCCCGCCAAGCGACCAAGCCTCCGGGCCCAAAAACGGAAACACCGGCCACGACGCCCCCGCAGCCGAGCAGGGGCGCCGCAGTCGCGTTTTCCCTTGCCTGTGCCGCCTGGCTGGCCATCGATTTTCCGTTTCACCCCTTCGTCCTGGCCAGCCTGCTTCTCGTCTACGCGGCGACCATCTGGCACCGTCCGTGGCTGATCTGGTTCTTCATTCCGGCCGCCCTGCCCTTGCTCGATCTGGCACCATGGAGCGGCCGATTCTATTGGGACGAGTTTGATTACCTGCTCTTGATCAGTATTGCGATTGCCTGGATCAAAACGGCTTGCGTCCCGGCGAAGGCCCGAGACCGTGCCTGGCTCTTGGCAATCGCCATGCT
>DAIMCQ010000075.1:0-15079 GCA_036726285.1 Azonexus sp. | reverse complement strand
GAGAGAGCGGCCGGAAAAACCCGATCGGGATTCATGGCCAGCGGGCCGACCTGCACGACGCGGCGCACGGCCCCCCGGGAGGCCCTCGCCGCGAGCGCGGCGAGAAGGCCGGCGAAGGAATGCCCGAGGACGTCGACCGGCGCCTGTAACAGTTCGGCCAGCTCCACCGTCAGGTCCC
Source organism: Azonexus sp. (assembly GCA_036726285.1). GTDB lineage: Bacteria > Pseudomonadota > Gammaproteobacteria > Burkholderiales > Rhodocyclaceae > Azonexus. The sequence continues at coordinate 14,901 of DAIMCQ010000075.1, read as the reverse complement.
AGCCCTTCGGCGTGCGCCCCATCTTCTGACTCTGAATCAGCGGCGTTCCAGCGTTCACCAGCAGACGGGCGGCTTCGCGGACGGCCGTCGCGTCGCCTTGCGGCGGCGACACCATCGACAGTGTCGGGATGCGCGGCCTGGCTGCTGATCAGACGAGCGAATCGAGCTTGTCACCGGCTGCCATTTCGCAGCGCCAACTGGCTTTCCTGACCGATTTTTCCGAAGTCAGAACCGTCACCGCCACCGATGCGACGGGAAGGGTGGTGGCGGCGGAGAGCATCCAGACGCCGGAGGATTTGACCGTGATCCGCGCCTTCAATGTGGCCGAACGCGAGTATTTCCGCTTTCACCGCGCCGCTGGCCCGGCCGATTTTGACCGCCTTCACCTGTCGCGCCCCTTCATTGGCGTGTCGAAACGCTGGATCGTCATTGCTTCGCGGGCTATCCGCGGCAAGGACGGCGGTTTCCGGGGCGCGGTGGTGGCGACCCTGAAGCCGACCTTGTTCGAGCCCATCCTGAAAAATATCCACGAAAACGACGCGGTCGATGTGGTGGCCATCCACAATCGACAGGGCGATATTCTCTATCGCTTGCCCGAGGCCGAGCGTTACATCGGCAAGAACGTCGGCCAGGGCGAGGCTTTCCGGAAATACCTGCAGACCGAGGGCAATATCACCCGCTTCGTCGGTCACGTCGCGACCGACGGGGCAAAGCGCATGGTGGTCTTTGGCAAGGTCGCCAATACCGAGCTTGATGTCGGGGTCGCCGCCAATTACGACGACGTGATCGCCGGGTGGTATCCGTCGGCCATCGGAAAAATTCTTTTCTATGGCTTGTTTATCGCGCTGGCGCTGGCTTTTCGCGGGCAGTTGAAGCGGCGTCTGGCGGCGATTGACGCCCTGGCCGAAAGCGAAGCCAAGTTCCGGCTACTGGCCGAGGAACTGGAGGTCCGGGTGGCGCAGCGTACCGAGCAACTGGTGGTGGCCCGGGAGCAGGCGGAAGCGGCCAGCGTGGCGAAAAGCGCCTTCCTGGCCAATATGAGCCACGAAATCCGGACGCCGATGAACGGCGTGCTCGGCATGGCGAATCTGTTGCAGCGTACCGAGCTTTCCGCGCTCCAGTCGGACTATGTCGAGAAAATCGCGTTATCCGGCAAGCATCTGGTCGCCATCATCAACGACATTCTCGATCTGTCGAAAATCGAAGCCGGCAAGTTGACGCTGGAAGACGAGCCGTTCTGCATGGGCAGCGTGCTTGAGGATGTCGCCAGCATGATTTCCGAGAAGGCCAGGGCCAAGGGGCTGAGCCTACACGTCGAGCCGCTGGCCGAGCGGATGCGCTTGCGGGGCGATCCGACTCGCCTGCGCCAGGCGCTGCTCAATTACGCCTCCAATGCCATCAAGTTCACCGAGTTGGGGCAGGTTGTCCTGCGTGTTGTGCGGCTCGACGAGTCGGCGCGCGAGGTCTGCTTGCGCTTCGAGGTCGAGGACAGTGGCGTCGGTATTGCCGCCGAGGCGGTGCCGAGACTGTTCAATGCCTTCGAGCAAGCCGACAATTCGACAACCCGGCGCTACGGCGGCACCGGCCTGGGGCTGGCCATCACCCGCAAACTGGCCGGGCTGATGGGCGGCCAGGCCGGGGTGAACAGCACGCCGGGGGTGGGCAGCGTCTTCTGGTTCACCGTCGTCCTGCGCAAGGATGAGGGCGCCGAGCCGGCGGAGGACGTGGCGTTGCCCGATCCTGCCGAACGCCTTTTGCGCGCCCGGCACGCCGAAAAGCGCGTCCTGCTGGTCGAGGATGAACCGATCAACCGGGAAATCGCCGAAATGTTGCTGCAGGATGTCGGCCTGCAGGTCGACCTGGCCGGAAATGGCCAGGTTGCCGTGGACAAGGTGCAGTCGGCGTACTACGACATCATCCTGATGGACATGCAGATGCCCGTCCTTGACGGCGTCAGTGCCGCCGCTGCGATCCGCCGACAGCCTGCCCTGGATCGGGTGCCGATTCTGGCGATGACGGCGAATGCCTTTGCCGAGGACAAGAAGCGTTGCCTGGATGTCGGCATGAACGATTTCATCGCCAAGCCGATCGATCCGGAGCGCCTCTACCGCAGCTTGCTGTACTGGCTCGATCAAGCCGAGTCGGCGGGGCAGGCGAACGCTAACCGGGCGTCCTAGAGGGCATCCAGTTCTTCCCTGAAACGGCTTGCCTGACGGATGATGTTGCCGCGTTCTTCGGCGCTGAACCGCACCAGGTTCCTGAGCGGCAGGCTCATCCTGGGATTGCCAGCGAAGCGGCCGGCATGGCGGATCAGGAAATCCCAGTAAAACGTTGTGAATGGGCAGGCCTCCGGGCCGCTGCGCTGTTCCGGCCGATAGCGGCAGCCCGGGCAGTAGTTGCTCATGCGCTTGATGTAGGCGCCGCCGGCGCAGTACGGCTTGCTGGTCATGCCGGGCCAGGCGTGAAGCGCCATGCCGAGGGTATTCGGCTCTTCGACCCAGGCCACGGCATCGACATAGACGGCCAGGTACCAGTCGGCCACCTGGCGCGGCTCGAGGCCGGCGATCAGGGCGAAATTGCCGGTGATCATCAGGCGCTGGATATGGTGCGCATAACCGCAGCGCAAGCTTTGGCCGATGCTGTCGGCCAGGCAGGCGGCCTGGGTCCGGCCGGTCCAGAACCAGGCGGGCAGGGGCGTGCGATGCCCATATTGGTTGGCGCTCGCCAGTTCGGGCGTATGGCGCCAGTAAACGCCACGGACGAACTCGCGCCAGCCGAGAATCTGCCGGATGAAGCCCTCGGTAGCGGCCAGCGGAACCGCACCTGCTTTGTAGGCATCGAGGGCGGCGGCAATCACCCGGCGCGGATCGAGCAGCTTGAGATTGAGCGCGCTGGACAGCAGCGAGTGCCAGAGGAAGGGCTGGCCCTGCCACATGGCATCCTGCCAGCGGCCAAATTCGGGGAGGCGGTGGCGGACGAAATCATCCAGCGCCGCCTCGGCCTGGGCTGAGGTGACCGGCCAGGCAAAATGGCCGGTTTCACCCGGATGGTCGGCCAAGTGGTGCTCGACGTCGGCGATGGCGCCGCGGCTCAGCGCGTCCGGCGGAAAGGACAGCGGCGGCGGCAACAAGCCGGGACCCTGGCGACCAAAGGACTGACGGTTGTCGGCATCGAAATTCCACTGTCTGCCGGTTGGTTCGTCGCCATCCATCAGGATGCCGTGGCGTTGGCGCTGCCAGCGGTAGAAGTATTCCAGGCGGTATTGCGTCCGCTCGCCCGCCCAATCGGCGAATTCCTCCAGCGAGCACAGGAAGTGCGGATCGGGGCGGCAGAGCAGGGCGATGCCGGCAGCCGTGCAGACCGCTTGCAAGGCGTTTTGCACCCGTTCGTCGCCGGCTTCCAGCATGACCAGCGCCGCGAAGTCGCCTTCCGCCAGTTCGGCGCGCACCGCTTCGCCCAGGCTGGCATGGGGATGTTGGCCCAACTGCAGGTAGCGCGGGGCGTAGCCGGCGGCGCGAAAGGCCGCGGCGCGGTGGCGCATGGCGGCGAGAAAGAGGGCGCTGCGCGCCTTGTGGCTCCAGACATGGCGCGACTCGTCGGCGGCCTCGACCATCAGCAACACGTCTCGTGCCGGGTCGAAGTCGGCGAGTAGGGGATGCGGCTCCGGATGCAGCTGGTCGCCGAGGATCAGGAAAAGACGCTTCATGATGCCGATCCCTTTTGGCGGCAGGCGGCCGAACAAAATTTGACCTCGTGCCAGGTTAGCCGCCATTTCTTGCGCCAGACCATGGGGCGGCCGCAAGCCTGGCAGGATTTTGCGGGAAGGCAGGCCTTGTTGCCGGGGAAGCGGGATGGGGGCTGGCTCATGGTCTGGACGCGGCGTCAGGGCTGGCCTGATTTGGGCGGCGCGGGGGCGGTGGATAAGGCGCGATTTTATGCCTAATTCGCGGCGCGCCGCGGCAGGCGGCCTTGTCCGGCGCTTCGCGTCGGTCGGGTCGGCAAATTCACCCTTTTGATGGCATTTTTATACGGAGATGCCTAGCATGCCCGGCTATGGAAGCCGCCGAACTCGTCCGAACCAGCCGTGAAAAGCCCATCCTGGGCTATCTCTGGGCCTTCTTCGGCACCACCCTGGGTTCGCTGTTGCTCAGTCCGTTCCGGGCCGAGATCGATCTGTCCAATATCGCGCTGCTCTACGTCCTCGCCGTCGTCGTCACGGCGGTCAGCTTCGGACGCGGCGCGGCGGTGGCGATGGCGCTCTACAGCGCCTTCTGTTTCGCCTACGTGTTCGTTCCGCCGCATTTTTCGCTGGCCATCACCGAAGTGCAGTACCTGCTGGCGGCGCTGATCATGCTGCTGGTGGCGCTGATCGTCGGCCACCTGACGTCGCGCATCAAGGCGCAGGCCGACGAATCGCAACGCCGCTCGCAATCGAGTCGGGCGCTGTACCTGCTGGCCCGGGAACTGGCCGGGGTGCAGACGCCGGCCGAAGTGCAGGGCGCGGCACGGGCCTTTCTCGAACAGTCCTTGCAGGCGCGGCTGGTGCATCTTTTCAAGCCCGATGAATTCAAGGATGTCGTCAGTCCGGCCAACCCGGCCTTGATCTATCAATGCCTGGAGCGGCGTCGCCTGCTGACGCGGCCGACTTCGGACGGCTGTTTTTATGCCGTGCTGCCGCTGGTCGCGGCAAGCGGCGTGCAGGGCGTGCTCGGCGTCGAGGTCAAGGCGGCGACGCTGGGGTCGCAGGATGCGGTCGAGCATCTGGAAACGGTCGCCTCGGTGATCGCGGTGGCGCTGGAGCGCTCGACCTATGTGGCGATTGCCCAGGAGACCGAGGTCAAGCACGCGGCCGAGGCGCTGCGCAGCTCGATCCTGTCGGCCTTGTCGCACGATCTGCGGACGCCGCTGACTGCGCTGGTCGGCATGGCCGATACGGTGGTGCTGGGCAAGGTCGGCCCGGAAAAGCAGCAACGCATGCTGGAAGCGATTCGCGCCCAGGCGATGTCGATCAGCCGGCAGATGACCAACCTGCTCGACATGGCCCGCCTCAATGCCGGCAAGCTGCCGCTCAATACCGCCTGGCAACCGATCGAGGAAGTGCTGGGCGCGACCTTGCAGCAGGTCCGGCTGCAATGGAAGACGCGCAGCCTGAACCTGCAACTGGCCGACGGCCTGCCGCCGGTCAATATCGATGCCGTGCTGATCGAGCGCGTGTTGTGGAACCTGCTGGAGAACGCCATCAAATACGCGCCGGAGAACGAGGCGATCGAGATTGGCGTCAAACAGGCCGACGGGCAGCTGGAAATCGCCATCTGCGATCGCGGTCCGGGGATTCCGCCCGAACTGGTCGGACGCATTTTCGAGACTTTCCAGCGCGGCCGGCTGGAGTCCGATATCACCGGCGTCGGTCTCGGTCTGTCGATTGCCCGCACCATCGTCGAAGCGCATGGCGGCAAGCTCGACTACCTGCCGCGCCACGGCGGCGGCAGTTGCTTCAAGGTCAGCCTGGCGATTGGCCAGCCGCCGCTCTTCGAAACCCTGGAAGCCTGAACATGAACGACACCAGCAGCATCCTGATCGTCGAAGACGAAGTCCAGATCCGCGAAGCCGTGGCGACGGCCCTTGAGTGCGAAGGTTTCGCGACGCATCAAGCGGCAACCGTCCGCCACGCCGCCGTGCTGGCGGCCGAAAAGAGGCCCGATCTGGTCGTGCTCGACCTGGGCCTGCCGGATGGCGACGGGGTCGATTTCATTCGCGACTACCGCGCCTGGTCGGCGACGCCCATCCTGATCCTGTCGGCACGCAGCGAGGAGGGCAGCAAGGTCGATGCGCTGGATGCCGGGGCCGACGACTACCTGACCAAACCCTTCGGCGTCGCCGAACTGCTCGCCCGGACGCGCGCCCTGTTGCGCCGGCATGCCGGCAGCCAGCTGCCACAGGAACCGCTGCTGCGCTTCGGCGATTTCACCATCGACTGCGTCGAGCGCAGCGTCGTGCGCGGCGACACCCCCTTGCGCCTGACCCAGATCGAATACCGGCTGCTCGTCTCGCTGGCCGCCAAGCCGGGGCGGGTGCTGACGCATCGCCATCTGCTGGCCCAGGTATGGGGCAACCAGGCGGTCGAGAATCACCAGTACCTGCGGGTCTATGTCGGCCATCTGCGGCAGAAGATCGAGGACAACCCGGCCCAGCCCCGCCACATCCTGACCGAAATCGGCGTCGGTTACCGCTTCGAACCCTGAGCACCGCGCTCCGAATCCTCATTTATTCGCCAAGAAACAGCCCATGAAACAGCAATTCCCCACGATTGGCCGACCAGGAACATGGCCATGATCGATCAGGACCTGACGCGCTACGATGCCGCCGGCCAACTCGCCGCCGACGAGTCGGCCGCCCTGGCCCGTGTCGTCGCCGTCGAGCCCGGCCAGGTCTGGCTGGAGCCGATGCAGACCGGCAGTTGCGGCGGTTGTGCCTCGGCCGCCGCCTGCGGCAGCAAGGGCATCGGCACCATCGCCAACCGGCTGGAGGCGCGGCGTTTCGCGGTGCCGGGGCATTTTGCCTTGCAGGTCGGCGACGAGGTCGAGGTCGCCTTCGGCAATCGCAACCTGGTCCGGGCGGCGGCCGTGGCCTACGTCGTGCCGCTGCTCTCGGCCCTCGGTTGCGCCGCTGTGGCCCAGTCGCTGGCCGGGCAGGACGGCCTGACCCTGCTCGGTACGGTGTTCGGCCTGCTGGCCGGTTTTGCCGCGATGAAATTCGTCGCCCGCCGGCTCGAAGCCGGTGGCGCCTTGCAGGCGCGCATCGTGCGTCGCCACCTGCAACCCATCCATTTTTCTTACCCCGGAGCGCAGTGCGATGCGTGAAACTCTCTTGCTGCTGGTCAGCGCCGCCCTGGTCAATAACGTCATCCTGGCCCGCTTTCTCGGCCTCTGTTCCTTCATGGGCGTCACCACCCGGATCGATACGGCGGTCGGCATGGGCATGGCGACGACCTTCGTCATCACCGTCTCGTCGATGGCCGACTGGGCGGTCGAAACCTGGCTGCTGGTCCCCAACGACCTGGCCTACCTGCGCACCGTGACCTTCATCCTGGTCATCGCCGGTGCCGTGCAGTTCACCGAAATGGCGGTGCGCAAGTTGTCGCCCAGCCTGTTCCAGATGCTCGGCATCTACCTGCCGCTGATCACCACCAATTGCGCCGTGCTCGGCGTCGCGCTGCTGCTGGTCGAAGGGCGGATGAGCTTCATCAACAGCGCCCTGTTCGCCTTTTTCTCCTCGCTCGGCTACAGCCTGGTGATGGTGATGTTCGCCGGCCTGCGCGAACGCCTGGCGGTCAGCGATGCGCCGCGCCTGTTCGAGGGGCCGCCGCTCGGTTTCATCACGGCGAGTTTGCTGGCCCTGGCTTTCATGGGTTTTTCGGGCATCAGCGCCTGATCCGGATTAGAGAAAGGAATCTCCATCATGCTTACCGCAGTCATGATCCTGGCCGGCATGGGCCTGTTGATGGGCGGCCTGCTCGGCTTTGCCTCGCAGCGTCTGGCCGTTGAAGAAAACCCGGTCGAAGTCGAAATCCAGGCGATGTTGCCCGGCTCGCAATGCGGCCAGTGCGGCTACGTCGGTTGCGGCCAGGCCGCTGCCGCCCTGGCCCGCGGCGAAGCGACGGTGACGCTGTGCCCGCCCGGCGGCAAGGCGCTGGCCGAAGCACTGGCCAAGAAACTCGGTATCGAGGCCGATTTGTCCGGCCACGAGGACAAGGGGCCGGAATACGCCTTCATCCGCGCCGACCTGTGCTACGGCTGTACGCGCTGCATTCCGGAGTGCAATGTCGATGCCATCGTCGGCGCTACCAAGCAGATGCACGACGTGATTGCCGAGCTGTGCCACGGCTGCGCCAAGTGTGTCGAGGTCTGCCCGACGGTGGCCATCGAAATGCGTCCGGTACCGACTACCGTCACCGCCTGGCACTGGCCGAAGCCCGAGCCGCTGGCTGCCGCCCACTGAGAACATCCGCCATGAAAATATTCGATCTTCCGGGCGGCGTGCATCCCGCCTATCGCAAGGAGCAATCCAGCGAGCTGGCGATCCGTTCGCTGCCTTTGCCCGAGCGCCTGTACATTCCGCTGCAGCAACACGTCGGCGCGCTTTCCGTACCCATCGTCGCGGTCGGCGACACGGTCGCCAAGGGCCAGGTGCTGTGCGTCCGTCAGGGCAGCTTTTCCGCTACCCAGCATGCGCCGACCTCGGGCCGCATCGCCGCCATCGAGTCCTGCGTCGCGCCGCACGCTTCCGGTCTGCCGCAGGACACCATCGTCATCGAGTCCGACGGGCTGGATGCCTGGGGCGAACTGCCGGCGCCGATCGCCGATCCCTTCGCCGTCGATCCAGCGGAAATCATCGACCGCGTTGCCATTTCCGGCATCGTCGGTCTCGGCGGCGCGATCTTTCCGGCGGCCATCAAGCTCAACATGGGTCAGCAGTACAAGCTCGACACGTTGCTCGTCAACGGCGCCGAGTGCGAACCCTACCTGACCTGCGACGACCGGCTGATGCGCGAATACGCCGCCGAAGTGATCGACGGCGCCCGCCTGATGGTGCGCGCCCTGGGGGCGCGGCGCATCATCGTCGCGGTCGAGGAGAACAAGCCGCAGGCCATCGCCAGTCTCAAGGCGGCGGCGCAGGCGCATGAAGAGATCCGCGTCACCGGCGTGCCGATCCGCTATCCGGTCGGTTATGCGCAACATCTGACCAAGATGGTGACCGGGCGCGAAACGCCGGCCGAGCATCGCAATGCCGAAGTCGGCGTCGTCACCCACAACGTCGCCACCGCCCGCGCCGTGCATCAGGCCGTGCGCTTCGGCCGGCCGCTGATCTCGCGCATCGTCACCGTCACCGGCGGGGCGATCCGCCAGGCGGCCAATCTCGATGTGCTGATCGGCACGCCGGTCAGCGAACTGATCGCGTTCTGCGGCGGTTTCAGCGAAACGCCGCAGCAGCTGGTGCTGGGCGGACCGATGATGGGGCAGCCGCTGCCCGATCTGGCGGTGCCCGTCGTCAAGGGCAGCGCCGGCATCCTGGCGATGAGTGCCGCCGAACTGGTCGAGTCCCGCGAGCGGCCGTGCATCCGCTGCGGCAGCTGCGTCGATGTCTGCCCCTGTGGCCTGTCGCCGATGGAAATGGCCGCCTTCATCCGCAAGGACAAACTCGATGCCGCCGACAAGATCTTCGTCGGCGATTGCATCGGTTGCGGTAGCTGCGCCTGGGTCTGCCCCTCGTACATTCCGCTGGTCCAGTATTTCAACTACGCCAACGGCGTACTCGGCGATCAGGCCCGGCAGCGGCGCAAGAACGACCGCGTCAAGACGCTTTCCGAAGCCCATGCCGTGCGTGCCGAACAGGCCGAGAAGGCGCGCCAGGCGGCGCGGGCCGGCAAGACCGCGGCCGCTGCGCCGCAAACCAACAACGAGGTGCAAGCATGATGGCTGTCGGTAAAAGCGCGCCGTTTTCTCACGCCGAGAACAGCGTTACCCGGGCCATGGTCCTGGTCATGCTCGCCTTGGCGCCGGCGACGCTGTTCAATTTCTGGCTGTTCGGCTGGCCGGCGATTTTCCTTTTCGCCACCACCGTCGCTGCCTGCGTCGGCGTCGAGGCGCTGTGTCTGAACCTGGCCGGCAAGGAAATCGGCTTTTACCTGCGCGACGGTTCGGCCATCCTCACCGGCTGGTTGCTGGCGATGAGCCTGCCGCCCTGGGCGCCGTGGTGGACGGCCGTGGTCGGCGCCATTGCCGCCATTGCCATCACCAAGCAGGCCTACGGCGGGGTCGGCCAGAACCTGTTCAACCCGGCAATGGTGGCGCGCGTCGCTCTGCTGATCTCCTTCCCGCTGGTGATGACCACCTGGGTCGCGCCCAGCCCGCTGTTTTCGGCCAATGCGCCGGGCTTTGCGCAGGCGCTGAGCATCACTTTCGGCGGCAACCTGCCGGATGCGATGACCTCGGCGACCACGCTCGGCCACGTCAAGACCGAGCTGACGCGCGGCATTTCGGTACTCGAATCGACCGCCAACCTGCCGGCCCTGAGCGACATGCTGTTCGGCCTGCGCGCCGGTAGCCTGGGCGAGACTTCGGCCCTGCTGATCGTGCTTGGCGGCCTGTTCCTGCTCGTCAAGCGGATCATTTCCTGGCATATCCCGGTCGCCGTCATCGTCGGCGTCGTCATGCCGGCGGCGCTGGCCCACGCCATCGATCCGGCCCGTTACGCCGGACCGCTGTTCCATCTCTTCTCGGGTGCCACTTTCCTCGGCGCCTTCTTCATCGCCACCGACTACGTCACCTCGCCGGTCTCCAAGCCCGGCAAGCTGATCTTTGGCGCCGGCTGCGGCCTGCTCGCCTGGGTCATCCGGACCTATGCCGGTTACCCCGAGGGCATGGCCTTCGCGGTGCTGCTGATGAACGCGCTGACGCCGATCATCGACCAATACACGCGGCCGCGGGTCTTTGGCCGGGCCCGCGACGGCAAGCCGCTGGTTTTCAACGGGAGCATCGAATGAAGCTGGGCGCCTCACGTCATTCCATCGTCCTCGGCCTTTTCTGCCTGGGCTTTGGCATCCTGCTGGCGGCGACGCATGGCGTCACGGCCGGCGACATCGCCAGCCGGGCCAGCGAGGACCGACTCAATTCGCTGAGCCAGGTTTTGCCGGCCGAGCTCTACGACAGCAGCCCGCTCGATCATGTGCTTGAGCTGACCGATGGCGAAGGCAAGGCGGTCAAGGTCTATCGCGCCGAGAAGGCCGGGCAGGTGAGCGGAGTGGCCTATGAAATCCAGGGTACCGGCTATGCCGGTGAAATCCGCCTGATGATGGCGGTCGATGCCGCCGGCCGCATCCTCGGCGTGCGCGTGTTGGCCCACAAGGAAACGCCGGGCCTGGGCGACAAGATCGAGGCCAAGAAGGGCGACTGGATCCTGCGCTTCACCGGCCTTTCGCTCGGCCAGCCGGAAGAGGCGCACTGGAAGGTCAAGAAGGACGGCGGCGAGTTCGACCAGTTTGCCGGCGCCACCATCACGCCGCGCGGCGTCGTCGCCGCAGTGCGGCGCGGTCTCGAATTTTTCCGGGCCAACCAGGCCCAACTCACCGAGGTGAAATCATGAGTGCTGATTACCGTCGCATCGTCAAGGACGGCCTGTGGGACAACAACGGCGTTCTCGCCATGCTGCTCGGCTTGTGCCCGACCATGGCGATGACCACCAGTGCCACCAACGGCTTCGGCATGGGCCTGGCCACCGCCGTGGTGATGGCGGCATCCAACCTGCTGGTCGCACTGTTCCGCAAGCACATCACGCAGGAAGTGCGGATTCCGGTCTATATCCTGATCGTCGCCGCCATGGTGACCGTCGTCGACCTGACCATGAACGCCTGGATGCATGAGCTGTACAAGGTGCTCGGCCTGTTCATCCCGCTGATCGTCTCCAACTGTCTGCCGCTGGCCCGCCTGGAAGCCTTCGCCTCGAAGGAGCCGGTGCTGCCGTCGCTGCTCGACGGGATTTCGATGGGCGTCGGCTTCACCATCGCCCTGACCGGTATTGGCGCGATCCGCGAAATCGTCGGTTCCGGCACCTTGTTCGCCGATGCCTCGCTGCTGCTCGGGCCGGCCTTCAAGTTCATGGAAATGCGCCTGCTGCCGGAAAGCAGCAACATGCTGGTGATGATCCTGCCGCCGGGTGGCTTCCTGGTTGCCGGCCTGGTCGTCGTCGGCAAGCGCATGCTCGACCTGCGGGCCGGCAAGGCCATCCAGATGGGTGGCGCCCACAGCGCGGCGTGAGGAACGAGTCATGAAAATAGCCATTGCCTACGCCGTCCCCGGCCGCCAGGTGCTGATCAGCCACGACGTGCCGGAAGGCTCGACCATCCAGGCCGCCATCGAATCGTCGGGCATTCTCGAGCAACTGCCGCAGGTCGATTTGCAGAAGAACAAGGTCGGCATCTACGGCAAGGCCAAGCCGCTCGACACCGTGCTCGCCGCCGGCGACCGGATCGAGATCTACTTCCCGGTGACGGTCGACCCGAAATCCCTGCCCAAGCGCAAGCCGGCCGAGAAAAAGGCGGCTGTCGAAGCGTCGTCCGACGTGCCGCCGACAACCTGAGGAGGTAACCGGAAGTTCGGGGCGCCTGGCCGGCCCCTGCGCTTCCGGCGACCGCCGGCTTGCGCAGGCGGGCCTAGCGGCCGGGGCCGTAAGCGGCCATGAAGACGCCGATGGCGCTGGCCGTGAGGCGGGCGATATGCGCCGGCTCCAGCGGCTTCGGCTGGGCCTGGTAAATCATTTCAACCAGTTCCGATTCGATCAAGGCCATGAAATGGGCCGTTGCGATCCATGGATCGGCCTGGCGCAGCTTGCCCGTATCCATCGCATTCTGCATGAACGCGCTGATCGCGATCTCGCCCTGTCTGCGACTGCGTGTGTAGAACATCTCGCCAAATCCCGAGCGGGTTGCTTCGGCAATGGCGAGCCGGCGCAGGGCCAGGATTTCCGGCGTATGGATGAAGGCGAGCAGCTTCTGGCCGAAACGGTCAAGTGACTCCTCGATGCTCGGCGCAGTCACGTCCAGAGCATCCATGAGGGCGTCGACTTGAGTCTGACTGGCGTTCAGCATGACTTCCAGAAACAGTTCTTCCTTGGAAGGGAAATAGCTGTACAGGGTGGCGCGGGAATAGCCGGCTTTGGCGCAGATGTCGCTCATTGAGGCCCGCTCGAACCCGGTGACTCGGAATACTTCCGAAGCCGCCTCAAGAATTTTCAGGCGCTTCGCCTCGCTTTTGGTTCTCATGACAATCCATTAACTAGACTTGTGTGTCTAGTATAGCTTGACTTAGAGACAAGTCAAAAATAGACTGTACCGTATAGTCTAGTTATGAGGTCACCATGTTATCCCAAACTATCAGCCCCCTGATCCGGTGGCTTCCATCACGAACCGGCCTCGCCGTCGCGGTGTCGCTGGTGATGAGCGGGTGTGCCGGCCTGCCCGCGGCGCAATTACTGCAGCCCATGAGGAGCATCAATCAGTACCAAAGCGAATCTGCACTAGCCGCACCGGCTGTCGCCTGGCCCGACGAGCGTTGGTGGCAGCGTTATGCCGATCCGCAGCTTGATGAGCTGATGCAGGAAGGTCTGGCCAATTCGCCCGACATGGCGGTGGCCGCCGCCCGGCTGCGCAATGCCGAGGCCGGTCGGCAGGTTTCGAATGCGGCGCTTTATCCGCAGGTCACCGGCAACGGCTCGGCCACCGAACAGAAGCAAAGCTATCACTACCTGACGCCACGCAGCATGACCCCCGACGGTTGGCAAGACTACGGCCGGGCGAGCATCGACTTCAGTTGGGAGATCGATTTCTGGGGTAAGAACCGCGCTGCGCTCGCCGCAGCCACATCCGAACTGCAGGCCAGCCAGGCTGAACTGGCCCAGGCTCGCCTGACCCTGGCGACCAGTATCGCCACCGACTACGCCGAACTGGCCCACCTTTTCGCGACGCGCGATACGCTGGCCGAGGCCGTTCGAGTGCGCACCAGAACCGCCGAACTGTTTGCCCAACGCTTTGCCAATGGACTCGAAACGCGGGGCAGCCTGCGCGAAGCCGAAGCCAGGCAGGCGGCCGCCGAAGGCGACTTGCTCCAGGCCGATGAGCAGATCGGCTTGCAGCGCAACCGTCTTGCCGCGCTGCTTGGCGCCGGGCCGGACCGTGGCCGGGTCATTGCCCGGCCGGAATTCAAATTCGAGCACCACTTCGCACTCCCCGCCGAGCTCGCCGTGAACCTGCTTGGTCGGCGCCCCGATATCGTCGCCGCCCGACTGCAGGTCGAAGCCAATTTGCAACGCGTCGATGAGAAGAAAGCCGGCTTCTATCCCAATGTCAACCTGGCGGCCTTTGTCGGTGTGCAGTCGCTCGGTCTCAACCTGTTGAGCAAAGGCGGTTCCAGCGTCGGCAGCGTGGGGCCGGCGATTTCCCTGCCGATCTTCAACGCCGGTCGCCTGCAAGGCGAATTGCGCGGGGCGCGGGCGAGATATGAAGAGGCCGTAGCCAATTACAACAAGACCGTGACCCAGGCCTTGCAGGATGTCGCCGATTCGGCGGTCAGCCAGAAGGCCCTTGGCGCCCGCCTGAACAAAAGCGAGCAGGCGGTCGGTGCGGCCAGCGAGGCTTACCAGGTGGCACGCAATCGCTATGAAGGCGGACTCTCCAGCTATCTGGAGGTGCTCTCCGCCGAGGACACGCTATTGACCAGTCTGCGCGCGCTCACCGACCTGAGATCGCGCTCGTTCAGCCTCGATGTCGCACTCACTCGCGCCCTCGGTGGCGGCTACCAGACCAACAACTAAATGCCTTCGGAGATTCCCGATATGTCAGAACTCACCGTACAACCCCAAGACAGAAATGCCATCAATGAACGCCGGAACAAGCTGCTGATCGGATTCGGCACCGGGCTTGCCGCTATTGCCTTGCTGGTCACCGCTTACTGGGTCCTTTACGGCTCGCATTTCGTGTCGACCGACAATGCCTATGCCGCCGTCGAGATCGCCCAGGTCACCCCCTCGGTTTCCGGCACGATTGCCGAAGTGCAGGTGAAAGATACGCAGACGGTCAAAAAGGGCGACATCCTGGTCACCATCGACCCGACCGATGCCAAGCTCAATCTCGCCCAAGCCGAGGCCGAACTGGGCCGGGCCATCCGCCGGGTCAAGGGCTATGTCGCCAACGACCAGGGGTTGGGCGCCCAGGTCGCGGCCCGCGAGGCCGAGGAAAAGCGCGCCGCCGCCCAGCTGGCCGTTGCCGAAGCCGATTTCGAACGGGCCGCCATCGACCTCAAGCGGCGCGAAGCCTTGATCGCTTCCGGCTCGGTATCCGGCGACGAGCTG
>DAIMCQ010000074.1:0-15176 GCA_036726285.1 Azonexus sp. | reverse complement strand
CCGTCGAACAGGTAATGCTTGGGCGCCAGCGACAGCATCATCGCCAGCTCCTGGATGGTGGCGTGCTGATCGACCACCAGCGGCGCGTGATCCATGAACAGTTCGCAACTCTTGCGCCCGAACAACTCCTTGCGGAAGGGCCGGGCAAAGCGGTCGATCATGCTGTGCCGGTTGATCATGCCGACCGGCTGGTTGTCCTGCACCACCGGCAGGACATCGAGTTCCGGCTCGGCCTCGAAGCGCTCGATCACCTCGGCATTGCTCGCCCCCAGCACCACCGGCTCGATCCGGCACAACAAGGTCCGCGCCGTCGGCATCTTGCCCACCGCCTGACTGGATGGCGACAAGGACAGGCGCTGGCCGGTCAGAACATTGAGAACGAGCTGCGGCAACAAACGTAAAGGCACGGCGTCCGGCCGGGCGATGAAATAGCCCTGGCCGCAGGCGATCCCCATGTCGCGGATACAGGCGAAATCCTCGGCACGCTCGATGCCCTCGGCGACCAGCAAGGCATTGCAGATCTCGGCCAGATCCTGCATGGCACGCACGAAGTGGTATTTGATCCGGTCTTCGGCAATGCCGTGGATGAAATGCTTGTCGATCTTGACGAACTCGGGCCGCACCTCCGACCACATGCGCAGATTGGCAAACCCTTCGCCCAGATCGTCGATGGCGATCTGGAAGCCGCGCCCGCGATAATGCAGCAAGGCCTCCTGGATGCCGGGCATGTCGGTGATGCGTTGATTCTCGGTCAGTTCGATGACGATCCGGTTGGGGGCCAACCCGAGTTCGGCCAGCAAGGCGCGGGTGTGGCCGTTCATCATCAGCGGATCGAGCAGGCAACTCGGCGAGACATTGAGAAAAAGCCGCCCGGGCAAGCGCTGCAGGGCGAAGGCACGCAGGCTGACTTCGCGGCAAGCATGCTCCAGTTCGAGCGCCATGCCGGCATTCTTGGCGGCGCCAAACAGGGCATCGGGATACTGCAGCGGCGATTGCTCCGGACCGCGAATCAGCGCTTCGTAACCCAGGATTGCCCGCACCCGGAAATCGATAATCGGCTGAAAAACGGGATAAAGCAGCCCCTCGTCGAGAATCCGGCGCAGTTCAGCGACTTCCTCATCCATCAAAACAATCATCGAAATCCGTTCAAGCCAGGTAACAGTCTGGCGAGTTTAGGAAGACAAGATTTCATTCCGGTTACAAACGACTGCGGTTTTCCACAAGACCGCGAAATTGACCCGACGTCATCTCGCTGTAACGCGCCCGGCGCAAGATTGGGAGCCCATCCTGCTCCTGGCTGACATGAAAACCTTGCTCGCCTCGCTGTTTGGCAAATACCGAGACCTGGTGCTGGCCATTGGCGTCTTTCTACTGATCGATGCCGGGGTATCGGCTATCAACATCTATACCTCGCGGCTGATCGAAGTCGACGCCGAGCGGATCAATACGGCCGGCCTGCTGCGCACCTATTCGCAACAACTGACCAAGGCCTTGCTGACGCTGGACCTGGATTTGCGCAACGGCAACCTGACCCAGTCGAGCCTGGCCGAAATATCCGAAGCCCGCCTCGGCTTCGACGATGCCCGCCAGGCCCTGGAAGGCCAACTGGCCAGCCGCCCCAGCCTGGCGCTAGTCGAGCCGGACGAGCTCAGGCAACAAGCGCAGGAGAACCTGAACCAGGTATTGCGCACCTGGGAACCGATCGAGCGGGAAATCGGGCCGCTCGTCGTCAACGCCGACCCCAGTCGCGAGACAGCGGCCAGCGCAGTGCAGAAAGCCGTCACCCGCAATAACCGGCTGACCCGTCAGGCCAGCGACCTGACCGACAGCCTGGAGGAAATTGCCCGCCAGAAGACCCGCTCGGTACGCACCATCCAGGCCCTGGCGATTGTGCTGGCCCTGCTCAACTTCGCCTTCATCATCTTCAAGTTCATCGGCCGGCTGGCCGCCAGCGACCGCCAGACCACCCTGGCCCGGGAAGAAACCGGCCGCATCCTGGGCAGCGTCCGCGAAGGCCTGTTCCTGCTCACCCGCGCACGCAAAGTCGGCCAGCAACGCTCAAGCTCGCTGGACAGCCTGTTTGGTGAACAGTTGCAACCAGGCGCCGATTTCTACCCTTTCCTGAACCAGCTGACCTCGGCGGAAAATGCCGAAGCAGCCCGCGACTACATCGACCTGCTGTTCAATCAGAAGATGAAGCAGAGCCTGCTTGAACAGCTCAACCCATTGGTCGAACTCGAATTGCTGCCCGATCACCGGCAACGCAAGGGCGCGACACATCTGACCTTCGAGTTCAACCAGGTGCGCGAGGCCGGCGAAGTGGTTGCCCTGCTGGTCACCGTTTTCGACGTCTCCCAGAAAATCCGCCTGGAGCACCAGCTGGCCGGCGCCGAAGCCCGCGCCGACAACGAGATTGCCCTCCTTCTCGGCGTGCTCGATCACAACCCGCGCGAGGTCGCCGCTTTTCTGCAACACGCCCGCGACACCTTGCGCCTGATCAATGCCGACTTGCAGAACATTCAGCCGGGGCGCCAGTCCTACCCGCAATTGATCAACAGCATCGCGCGCATCGTCCATGGTCTGAAAGGCGAGGCCGGGACGCTGGGCTGCAGCAGCATCACCCGCGAAGCGCACGCCTTCGAGAGCATCCTCCAGCCTTTACGCGGCCGCGACAATATCGGCGGCGACGACCTGATCCCGATCGCCGTCGCCTTGAGCCGGCTCCTCGGCGAAATCGTCAAGCTCGAAGCCGTCGTCTCGCGCATCCAGCACTTCGCCAGCGGAGGCCAGGATGCCCGAGCGCACGACCCGCTGGCCGACAGCCTGCACCGCATCGAACAATACGCCCGGCAAATCGCCGGCGACCTCGACAAGCAGATCCGCTTCGAAGCCGCCGTCCCCCGGCTGACCGTCCTGCCGCCCCAATTGGCCCGCATGTTGCGAGAAGCCGTGCCGCAATTGATCCGCAACGCCATCGCCCACGGCATCGAGAGTCCGGATGAACGCCAGCGCCTGGGCAAGCCGGCCAGCGGCCTGATCCGCATCGAGCTCTCGCGCGAGACGGACGGCACCCTGACCATGACGGTACACGACGACGGCCGCGGCCTCTCGGCCGAACACCTGCGCGGCGTGCTGGCCAGTCGCGGCCGGCACAGCCCGGAGGCGCTGGCGGCGATGAGCGATGCCGAAATCGTCGCCAGCGTGTTCGAACCCGGCTTCAGTTCGCTCGACCAAGCGCAGCCGCATGCCGGCCGCGGCGACGGGCTGGCCGTGGTCAAGGAAGCCCTGCGCAACATCGGCGGCCGCCTGCGCATCAACTCGCGGCCCAATTCCCACACCCGCTTCATCATGCAGATCAAGCCCGCCTGACATGTCCATTTCGCCGCGCCTGAGCATGCTGATCGTCGACGACTCGATGATCATCCGCAATCGCATCGCCCGCCTGGTCGCCGGGCCGGCGTTGCCGCACATCAATATCGCCGGCCTCGCCTCGAATGGCGAAATGGCCGTCCGCCTGGCCCGCGAAAGCCGGCCCAGCCTGATCACCATGGACCTGACCATGCCGCAGATGGATGGCGAAACCTGCATCGAACAGATTGTCGAATTCCTGCCCGAGACCCGCATCCTGGTCGTCTCGGCGCTGGCCGACAAAAGCACGGCGCTGCGCGCCATCAAGAAAGGCGCCAGCGGTTTTCTGCACAAGCCGTTCACCGACGAAGAACTGCTCGAATCCCTGCTCGAATTGATTGATTAAGCATGCGCAACGAACTCTGCAGCGAAGACATCGAAGTCTTCTCCGAGGCCATCAGCCACTTCTTCAACACCTGTACCGGCGAAGCCGCCCACGTCCGCTCGGCCTACCTGATCGAGAAAGCCCCGGCCGTGCTCTGGAACGACTTCAACGGCCTGATCGAGATCAGCGGCGACTATCGCGGCAGCGTCTGCTTCTCGGCGCCGCGCGCCCTGCTCTCGCACGTGCTGCTCAAGATGGGCGAATCGGTGTTCACCGACGACCGCCATGCCGATATCGTCGGCGAGATCGCCAACACCCTGTCCGGGCGGGCCAGACGGCATTTCGGCGAAGGCCTGAGCATTTCGCCGCCTCGCCTGCTCGGCGACGATCCGCGCCTCTTCGCCGCCATCCCCGACTCCCGGCCCTATGCCATCCCCCTGCTTTGGCACGGCTACGAAGCCAATCTGGTGATCCAGCTGACGACGCGCTGAGCGGCCACGCCGCGCCCGGCTCGACCTGGCCGCTTGTCATTCGCCTGCAATATAGGACTATCATGCTTGCTGCTACGGCCTATCCTTCCAGCCCAGAGGTGTTCGATGACGGAAATGCTGTTTTGCTACTGCTGCCGAGTGCATCACCCCAAGGACCAGATGCGTCCCTTCATGACCAAGCAAGGCTACCGCTGGCGCTGCATCCGCAGCATCGAAGCGGCGGCGAGTGCCAAAGACAGCCGTGACGCCTTCGGCCGCAAACAAACCGAGATCAACCGCACCGAAGCCCGCCATATGGCGGAGCGCCTGGCGCTGATCCGCCTCGAGCAAGGCTTCATCGCCAGCTGAACGCGGGCTTGCCCCGCGACCCTAGCGGGGCAAGGATTGGCGCGGCCCCTAGGCGGCCTGTCCGCCCAAGCGGAATTGACCGATCGCCTGGCGCAGATTTTCCGCCAGCGCATCCAGTGAGCGGGCCAAATCTGCGGCGCCGGTCAGGGCCTGCCCGTTTTCAACCGACAATCCGGCAATGCCGCGGACGAGATGTTCGATCTGCCCGGTCTCGCTGCGATGCGCGTCGAGTGCCTTGCCGATGCGGGCGCTCGACGCTTCGACCAGGCGAGCCTGCTGGCAGACCCGGCTCATCGCACTCGCCGCCTCGCCGGCCTGTTCGTTGCTGTGCGCCACGTGACTCGCCGCGGTCCGCACGGCATTCGCCGTTTCTCCGGCAATCGCCTGCATGCCGGCAATCATGTTGCCGATTTCCTGGGTACTCTGCGCCGTCCGCTCGGCCAGCTTGCGCACCTCGTCGGCGACCACCGCGAAACCGCGCCCGGTCTCACCGGCACGGGCCGCCTCGATGGCCGCATTCAGCGCCAGCAGATTGGTTTGCTCGGCAATCCCGGCAATGACCGCCACCACGCCGGAAACCCGTTTCGACTCGGCCTCCATGCGGTCGAGGCTGGCGGTCGCCTGGGCGATATCGGCATGCATCGCTTCCAGCACCTGCTTGGCCAGGCTGACCGAGGCCATCCCGGACTCCGCCAACTGCTCGGCATTGCGTGCCACGCCGTCGGTCTGGCGGGCCGCCTCGACGATTTCAACGACTTGCAGGGCGACGGCATCGACCGCCGTGGCGACGCGCAAGGTATCGGTCTCCTGCTGGCGAGCCCGCCCGGCCGAATGGCTGGTCGCCTCGACGACGCGCAGCGCCCCCTGGGTCATGGCCTGGGCGCTGTGGACAATCTGGCCGATCAGACGACGCATGCCATCGCGCACCTCGCGCAAGGAACCGGCCACCCTTTGCAGTTCGTCATTGCCGACCAGTTCGATATCGACAGTCAGATCGCCGGTCGCCAGGCGACGCGCCCCTTCGGCCAGCAACTCAATGCTCGAAGCCAGCCGACGATAGGCGATCACCAGTCCGAGACCGGAAAGTGACAGGCCGCCAACGATCAGGATCAGCGTAACCAGCAGGTGACGCCGGGCCAAGGAGACTTGCTGCTCGAGCATTTCCACCAGCCGCCCCTGAACCAGCCGGGTCAGGCTGCCGACCTCGCTCAACGGCTGGGTGATGGCGCCTTCGATCTCGGCCGGAGAATAAACCGTGCTGCTCAGCGCCAAACCATAAGCCAGCGTCTGGGTCAGCACGAAGCGCTCCTCCAGCGCCGCCAGCGGGGCGAGCAAGGCGGCCTCGCCAAGTTGTCCGGCATGCTTGCGGCACTGCGCCAGGCTATGCGCGGCCACCGCCACCGCAGCCGACAGCTCCGGACGCAAGCGCTCGGCCACCATGCCTTCGCGCTGACCGATGCCGGCCAGCACATCGAGCCGGGACAAGGCCTCGGTCAGTTCCGGCAGATCCTCTTGCCAGATTGCCGCCAGCGCACCGGCCCGCTCACCCAGGCCGCCGGTGCGCTCGACGATGCGCTGCTGGACGACATCGATTGCGCTAGCGAAATCGGCAAAATGCTGCATGCGCTTACGCCCGCCCGCCTCCGTCGCCGCGATGGCGAGTGCCGCCCGGATGGCCGGCTCGTCTGCCAGCTCAGCCGGCAACACCGGGCGAGCCTTGGCCAAGCTCTCACCGGCCGCCTGGTCACCGGCGCCAGCCCAGAACAGCCAGGCCCGTTGTTGCCGCAAGGCAGCGCTGGCGGCTTGCCAGGGCACCACCTCGTTCAATGCCGCCAGGCGACTTTCGGCCGCCTGCATGGCTTCCAGGCGCAAGATGAAATGCGGTATGGCAACCGCCAGGAAGGCCCCCGCCACAACGGCCGCGATTAACAGGAAAAGGCCGCGAAAACCCAGCCTGCCGACTACACCCGCCAGTCTTTTCGACATGGTCAAGCCACTCCGGGAAGAAATAACGGCGCGAGAGTAGGGCGGCCATGTGACAAAACCGTGACGTAAAAAAGACGGAAATGACGGTCATTCGCCTGCAATATTTGTTCGGGATAGTAAGCCCATTGCCACTTTGCCGCTGGCATGCCGATACCGATCAATTGCCCGTCATCGGGCGCCTTCCTTAACCGCCCAACCGCCAGGAAAGCTCATCATGGAAAAGCAGGGAAACAACGATATCGCCGCCTTCCCGGAACTGTTCGATGGTCTGGAGCAATTCATCGAGGAACAGGCAGCCGGCCTCAAGCGAACCAGCGCCATCCTGGCCATTGCCGCCGCCAGCAGCGGCGGCCTGCTGTTTTTCCTGCTCAAGCGTCTCGCCTGACAGGGCGTTCCAGGCTTTTCCGGGCCGGCCCAACCGCCGGCACCGGCGGCCGTCGCTCAACTCGCCCCGGCCTTTGGTCACGGCGTCGGGAAGGGGAATCCCCCATCCGCAAGTAGGGTTGTAACGCGTATCATGAGCGAACTTGCGGCAACCGCCGCCGCGAGGTGACAACCCCTTAAGCGACCGCCATGAAGCATCTCCTGACCTGGAACGACTACCTGAAGACCGGCATCGAAATCGTCGATGAGCAGCACCGCGGCCTGCTCGACCTGACCAACGAAACCGCCGAAAAACTCGACGCCAACCAGACCCTCAGCCTTGAGGAAATGCGAACCTTCCTCGGCTATCTGACGGACTACGCGGCTACCCACTTCAGCACCGAAGAAGCACTGATGGCGCTGGGCGGCATCGACGAAAAGCATCTGCAGCATCACCGCGAGTCGCATGCCAATTTCCTGCACCAGGTGCAGGCCATGGTCGGCGAGCTCGATGCGCAATCGCTGACTGGCCAGCAGATCACCGAATTTCTCGGTCACTGGCTGATCTACCACATTCTCGGCGAAGACCAGCAACTGACCGACATGCTGCGCGGCACGCCGCAAGCCGGCCCGGAAAAAACGCCCGAATTGACTGCCGCCGCGCAGGAGGCCGCCACCCAGTCGCTGGCCAAACTGTATGCCTTCATGGCCGAACGCAATCAACACCTGCAGGCAACCCAGCAAACCTACCGCGACCATAACCACCAGATGGCCGAACTGGTCGCCCGCCAGGATCAGGCCCTGGCGGTCAGCGAGGAACGCTTCCGTACCTTGTTCCACAATGGCCGGCTGGCCGCCCTGATGGCCGGTCTCGATAGCGAGCTGAAGCCGACACAGATCGTCGAGGCCAACCCGGCGGCCTGCCAATTGCTCGGTTATGACGAGACCCGTCTCCTTCAGCTCGACATCCGCCACCTGGTGGCCGACGAAGAGTTCGCCCGCTTTCCGCTATTGGTGCGCGAGCTGCAAGTGGCCGGGCGCTTCGAATGCGAGATGACGCTACTCGCCCAGGGCGGCCAACGCCTCTCCACTCAGATTGCGCTGACCCAATGCATGGCACACGGCCAACCGGTCATCATGTTCCTGATCGAAGCCGTTTCGACGCGTCGCGCCGCCCAGCTCGAACGCCAGGAAACCCAGGCCCAGGCCCTGCACCTGGCCGAAGTCCGCAGCCGCTACCTGTCCGGCATGCCGGCGCAGCCCGGCACCGAGACACCGCCCCCGCAGGAAAACGAAGCCCTGGCACCACCGGCCTCGATCAGCGAATTTCTGGCCGAACAACCGCTGTTCAAGGCACTCTCCGACGCCGAGCGCAACACCCTGAAGAAGGCATCACACGTGCGCCGCCTGCAGAAGGGCGAATTGCTCTTCCGCAAAGGTGACCAGCCGACCGGACTGGTGTTGATTCTGAGCGGCAACATCCTGCTTGCCGTCGCCTCGCCGCAGGGCGAACGCAAGGTGATGGGCATCCATGACCCCGGGCACAGCATCGGGGAAGCCGAAGTAATGATGGACAGCCCCTACCCCTACTTCGCCGAAGCCGTGGACGCGGCGGAGGTGCTGATCGTGGCGCAAAGCGCCCTGCAGGCCCTGCTCGACAAGGACAAGCAGTTCGCCCGGCGGTTGATCAGTTGCATGGGTTCGCGCCAGCACGAACTGATGTACAGCGTCGAATCGTTCACGCTGCGCACCGGCACCGAGCGGGTCATCGGTTACCTGCTGCAACATGCCCGGGTCCAGGCCAATGGTCGGCTGGTCACCAAACTGCCGGCAACCAAGCAGCTGATTGCCTCGCTGTTGCACATCAAGCCGGAAACCCTGTCGCGCATTTTCCGCGATCTCATCGACACCGGCCTGATTCTCGGCCGGGGCCGGCAGATGCAGATTCCCGACATCGACCGCCTGGTCAGTTACCAAGGCTGAGACATAAAAAAACCTCGCCGCGGCGAGGTTCGTCGTCAGGCGGAAAAGATCAGGCGGCCGGCGGGACGTAGCCCTGGATCTTGTCGGCGCCATCGCCGAAGAAGTGCTTCTCGACCTGTTCGGCCAGGTACTTGCGGTGACGGGCATCGACCAGGTTGAGACGGTTTTCGTTGATCAGCATGGTCTGCATCTTGATCCACTGCTGCCAGGCTTCCTTCGAGACATTTTCAAAAATGCGCTTGCCCAGTTCGCCCGGGTAGGGTTGCATGTCCAGGCCTTCGGCCTCGCGGCCCAGTTTGATGCAATTGACGGTACGTGCCATGTGTAGCTCCGAGGGGGTTGATGGGCGAATTATAAAGTCTTGAACAAGACCTTGGATCGCCGCTGATAGTTGTACATGTCGCGCTTGTTGGCCGGCAGGTCGTCGACCGTACCGAGCTTGAAGCCGCGTTCGACAAACCAGTGTTCGGTCCGCGTCGTCAGCACGCACAGGCGCTTGACGCCGAGCTTGCGGGCGCGGCGTTCGATACGCTTCATCAGCTGCTCGCCGTAACCCCATTCGCGATGATCCGGGCTGACCGCCAGGCAGGCCAGCTCGGCCTCTTCATCGGAGTGACGATACAGCGCCGCGCAGCCAACGATTATGCCGTCGTGGAGCATGATCGAGAAATGCTCGATCTCGCGCTCCAGCAGTTCGCGCGGCCGATGCACCAGGATGCCTTCTTCTTCCATCGGCTCGATCAGCGCGATCAAAGCCGCAATATCATCGGCCTTGGCTTCGCGAATGTTTTCCAGCGACTCGCGGGTCACCACGGTGCCGACACCGTCATGGGTGAACAGCTCGCGCAGCAAGGCGCCGTCCTGCTCGTAACCGATCAGATGCACCCGGCCGACGCCGGTTCGCGTCGCCCGCACCGAGCAGGGCAGATAACGGCGGATGTCCGGCGACAACCAGTCGCCCTTGTCGAGCAGGTCGGCCACTTCGTCGGCGGTCATGGCATCGATCAATTCACCGGCCTTGTCGGTAACGCCGTGGCTGTCGGTCAGGTAGACCAGCTTGTCGGCCTTGATCGCCACCGCCACTGCCTCGGCGGCCTCTTCCATCTGCAGGTTGAAGATCTCGCCGGTCGGCGATGGTCCCTCGCAGTTGAGCAGCACGATGTTGCCCAGGCCGAGTTGGGCGTTGATGCCCTCGGCGTCGACCTTGCGCACCTTGCCGGCGTACTGCATGTCGATGCCGTCGAGCACGCCGATCGGCTGGCCGGTAATGAAATTGCCGCCGATGACACGGATGCGGCTGTTGGCCATCGGCGTATTGGGCAAACCCTGCGACAGCATCGCCTCGATCTCGAGATAGACGCTACCCACCGCGTCGAGCACGCAATCGAGCGCCTCGGCATCGGTCACCCGGTAACCGCGGTGATAGATCGATTCCAGGTTCTTCTCGCGCAGCTCTTCCTCGATCTGCGGCCGGGCGCCATGCACCAGCACCAGGCGGATGCCCAGGCTGACCAGCAGATTGACGTCGTAAGCCAGCGTCTTGGCGAACTCGCTCTCGACCGCCTTGCCGCCGAAGGCAATGACGAAGGTCTTGCCGCGGAAGGCATTGATGTAGGGCGTGACGGCCCGGAACCAGGAGACGAAGTGCTCGTCGTAAGGGGTGTCGCTCATTGTTCTGTATGTTTCCCGTCGTCTTTCAGGGCCTTTTCCAGGCGCTCGCAAATGGTTTTCAGCACTTTCACCCGGGCGAAGTTCTTGTCGTTGGCTGCGACCAGCGTCCACGGCGCGAGGCCGGTCGAAGTGCGGTCGACCATGTCGCAGACGGCGGAAACGTAATCATCCCATTTTTCGCGGTTGCGCCAATCCTCGTCGGTGATCTTGAAGCGCTTGAACTCGGTGTCCTGGCGCTCCTTGAAGCGGCGCAACTGTTCGTCGGCACTGATCTGCAGCCAGAACTTGATCACCACCGCGCCGGCATCGACCATCTGGTGCTCGAAATCGTTGATCTCGGCATAGGCGCGCAGCCAGTCGGCCTCGGAGCAAAAGCCCTCGACCCGCTCGACCAGCACCCGGCCGTACCACGAGCGGTCGAAGATCGCCGCCCGCCCGGTACGCGGCAGATGCCGCCAGAAGCGCCAGAGGTAGGGCTGGACGCGCTCTTCCTCGGTCGGCGCGGCAATCGGGATGATCTGGTACTGCCGCGCATCCATCGACGCCCCGACCCGGCGAATGCTGCCGCCCTTGCCCGCCGCATCCGAGCCTTCGAAGACCAGGACCAGCGAGCGCTTGCCGACGAAACGCGGATCGCGCACCAGTTCTGAGAGTTTCGACTGGTATTTGGTCAGATCGCGTTCGTAATCCTTCTTGAGCAGCTTTTGCGTCAAATCGAGTTCGGAGAGCACGTTCTTCTGGTCGATGGCATGCACGATCGGCGGCGCCACCGGCACCTGCTGGCGGCCTTCCTGCTGCAGCCGGCGCTTCATCGCATCGAGCACGATGCGGCCGACGGTCAGCGAGCGATACTCGTCGTCGGTACCTTCGACAATGATCCACGGCGCATGCGCCGAGTTGGTGACGCGCAGCACATGGCCGGCCACCGATTGCAGCTTGTCGTAGGTTTTCAGGCGGTCGTAGCTTTCCTGCGTCACCCGCCAGGCGGTGCGCGGGTCCTTTTCCAGCGCTTTCAGGCGCTTTTTCTGGCCGTCCTTGGAAAGATGGAACCAGAACTTGAGGACCAGCGCCCCTTCATTGACCAGCATCGCCTCGAAACGATTGATGTCATCGAGTTGCTCGTCCATTTCCGAGCGCCGCATGTCGCCGTTGATCCGGTCGGTGATCGGCTGCGAATACCAGGAGCCGGCAAAGATGCCGACCTTGCCCTTGGGCGGCAAAGCCCGCCAGTAGCGCCACATATAGGGCCGGGCGTTTTCCTCGTCGCTCGGCGCTGAGAAAGCCAGCGTCGAGATATGGCGCGGATCCATCCAGGAATAGAGCAGGTTGATCGTCTCGCCCTTGCCGCTGCCATCGACCCCGGAAATCAGGATGACGACCGGGAATTCCTTTTTCTGCAACACGTCGTACTGCACATCGAGCAACTCGGCGCGCAATTTCGGTACCTCGCGCTTGAACGTTTCCTTGTCGATCTTGTGGCCCAGCTCAGCGGACTCGAACATGTTCTACCCCTCCCTCAAATCACCCCATAAGGCTTGCAAAATCGCCAGCGCCGCCAGCCCCGCCGTTTCGGTGCGCAGAATGCGCGGCCCCATGCGGACGCCGACAAAGCCGGCCTGTCGTGCAGCGATCACTTCCTGCGGATCCAGCCCCCCCTCGGCGCCGATCAGCAGTTGAACATTCGTTGCCGGCGCAATCGTCGCCAGCGTTTGTTCGGCCAGCGGGTCGAGCATCAGGCGCAGCGCATCACCGGCCGGCCGCGCCAGCCAGCTTTCCAGCTTCTCCAGCGGCGCCACCAGCGGCACCTGATTGCGCCCGCACTGCTCGCAGGCCGAAGCCGAAACACCTTGCCAGTGGGCCACCCGCTTGGCGGCCCGTTCGCCGGCCAGGCGCATGACACTGCGCCGGCTCTCGACCGGCACGATATCGCGCACCCCCAGCTCGACCGCTTTCTGGATGGTGAAATCCATCTTCTCGCCAGCCTGCAGCGACTGGACCAGCGTCACCGCCAGCGGCGACTCGCGCTCGACATCCTGCCAGGCGGAAAGCTCGGCCATCACGCGATCGCGCTCGATACGCTCGATATGGGCCAGATACTGGCCGCCACGACCGTCGAAAAGAATCATCGGCGCCCCGGGCGGCAGGCGCAAAACCCGAACCGCATGACGCGCCACGGGCTCGGGAAGTTCGATGTGAGCCCCCGGCGAGAGGGCTTCACGGCAGTAAAAACGGGGTAGATTCATCGATGCTATTATCGGTGAAATGAACTTTTGAAGGGAGAATCATGGCTGCATTGAACCCGCCGGTGTGCGATTTTGGCCAAGCCGCCATCGATTTCGACTTGCCGGGCACCGACGGCAAACGCCATACGCTGACCAGTTGCGCCGGACCGAACGGCCTGCTGGTGATGTTCATCTGCAACCATTGCCCCTATGTCCAGGCGATCATCGACCGCCTGATCCGCGACTGCCGCGAACTGGCCGAACTCGGCGTCGGCTGCGTCGCGATCATGAGCAACGACGTCGCCGCCTACCCGGACGATTCGCCGGCCAACATGCAGCGCTGGGCCGAAGAACTGGCTTTTCCCTTCCCTTACCTGTACGACGAAAGCCAGGCCATCGCACGCGCTTATGGCGCCGTCTGCACGCCCGACTTTTTTGGCTACAACGCCCGCCTGGAGCTGCACTACCGCGGCCGGCTCGATGCCTCCGGCCATCAGGCCGGCCCGACCGATGCCCGCCGCGAACTGTTCGAGGCCATGCAGGAAATTGCCCGTAACGGCCAGGGGCCAGCCAAGCAAACCGCCTCGATCGGCTGTTCGATCAAGTGGAAAGCCAGCTGAACCTCACTGCATATGCCCCACCCCTGACATTTAATTGGATGCCCGTTTGGCTTGGGCTATCATCGCCTTTTACGCGCCCACCCAGCATTCCAATTGGACATCCCCGACCCCGACCAGCCTAGCGACGCCGATCCCGACCGTCGCTTTGTCTATTTGCAGGCGGTGCTGTCGAGCATGCCGCAGGGCATCAGCGTATTCGACGAACGCCTGCGTCTGCGGGTCTGGAATCGAGGCTTCATCGAAGTCCTGAATCTACCGCCCGAGGTCGTCTTCAACGGCGTACATTTCTCGGAGTTGATTCGTATCCCGGCCCAACGCGGCGAGTACGGACCGGGCGATGTCGAGGAACACATCCGCCGGGTAACGGCGCTGGCACTGAAGTTCGAGGCGCATCGCTTCGAACGCACCCGCCCCAATGGACGAACCCACCTGGTTCAGGGCGAACCGCTGTTCATCCATGGCGAGATGGCCGGGTTCATCACCACTTACACCGACATCACCGAGCGCAAGAATGCCGAAACCCGCTTGATGAACCAGCACGACCTGCTGCAGACGGTGATCGAGAACATTCCCAGCGCCATCAGCCTGTTCGACAAGAACCAGGAACTGGCGCTCTACAACCGGAATTTCCTCACCATGCTCGACCTGCCGCATTCGCTGATTGCGCAATCCCCGGTCAAGCTGGAATCGATCATTCGCTTCAATGCCCGGCGCGGCGAATATGGACCGGGCGACCCGGAAGCCATCGTCCGCGGCGTCATGAGCAAGGTGGCCGTTCCTCAGGCCCACCAGTTCGAACGCACCCGCCCCAACGGCAACACCCTCGAGGTACGCGGCATTCCGCTGGCCGAAGGCGGCTTTGTCACCGTCTACTCGGACATCACCGAACGCCGGGCCAGCGCCGAACGCGAGCAGCTGGCCGAAAAAGTGTTCACCCACACGCCGACCGGCATCATCTTTACCGACGATGCCCACCGCATCCTCTCGATCAACCCGGCCACCACCCAGATGACCGGCTACGAGCCCTTCGAACTGATCGGCCACACGGTTTTCGGCGTCATCAACCTCGACACCGACCAGCCGCTCGACAGTTTCTGCGAGAACGCCCGACTACGCGGTTCGTGGAGCGGCGAACTGGAAGTCACCAAGAAGAATGGCGAGGAGTTCCCGGCCGGCATCCGCGTCAGCCGGGTCGACGACCCCTACAGCGGCTTGCCCGCCCACTACATCTGGATTCTGGCCGACATCACCGAGCGCAAGCAGGCCGAAGAGCGGATGCGCCATATCGCCCAGCACGACGCCCTGACCGGTCTGCCCAACCGCCTGTCGCTACTCATGCGGCTCGCCCAGTTGCTACCCGATGCCCGTCGCCACCAATGGACCTTGGCGGTGATGTTCCTCGACCTCGACCGCTTCAAGATCATCAACGACACCCTGGGTCACCAAGTCGGCGACGAGTTGCTGCGCGAAGTCGCCTGCCGCCTCTCCAACGTCATCCGTGAAACCGATTTCGTCGCCCGCCTTGGCGGTGACGAGTTCGTCGTCATCCTGCCCGGCATCACCACGCCTTCCGATGCCGCCATCGTCGCCAACAAGATCATCGCCGCACTGTCCACGCCGATCGAAGCCGAAGGCCACGAGTTGCACACCAGTCCGTCGATCGGCATCAGCCTTTTCCCCAACGACGGTCCGGATGCCCACACCCTCATGAAGAACGCCGACACCGCGATGTACCACGCCAAGGCGGCCGGCCGGAACA
>DAIMCQ010000073.1:0-15198 GCA_036726285.1 Azonexus sp. | reverse complement strand
CCTGTCACGCCGGGGGTCGCGGGTTCGAGTCCCGTCCACTCCGCCAATATTTTGATGCCCGCCAATTTGGTCAAGAAATTGATCAAGTTGGCGGGCATTTTCGTTGCCGCCTCTTTCGTGTTCATTATTTCAAACGACGGATTTCTTAATTAAACAGGATCGTTTTTCCATGCGCGAAGAGGGCAATCCGCATCGGCCGGCGTCCGATCAATTGGCCAAGCTGGTGGGTGGTGCGATTGTGCTGGTCATGCTTGATTATGGCCGGGACGTCATCATCCCGATTGCCTTGGCGGTTTTCCTGGCCTTGTTTCTTGCGCCGATGATTCGACGTTTGCGCTATTGGGGGCTTGGGCAGGGGCAGGCTGTCACGGTTGCTGTCCTCTTGCTGTTCATTAGTATTTCTGCAATGACGGTGGTGCTGGCTTCTCAGGCCATCCGGCTGGCGAGCAGCCTGCCGCAATATGAACAAACGATCCGCAGCAAGTTGCAGGACTTGGATAGATTGACGCTCGGCAAACTCAATGTGATCGTCAATCAGGCGGATCGCATGGTTGGCAAGTTGTCGCCGGAAACCGCCCATAAGCCGGTGCCGCCAACGGTGCAAGGGCAGGCGGTTCGGCCACCACTGAGCGTGCGGATTGAAGAGCCGCACGCCAAGCCTTTCGACATCCTTTCCAAAATCGTCAAGGTAGTGCTTCCGCCCCTTGAGATGACGGGAATTGTCCTCATCGTCCTGATTTTTATCTTGCTCGATTACGAACTGTTGCGCGACCGAATCATCCGCTTGGTGGGTGGAGGTAATTTGCGGACGACAACTCAGGCGATTACCGATGCAACCGAGCGTTTGTCGCGGTTTTTTGTCTCGCAATTCGCCGTCAACGCCTTGGTTGGTGTGTTGGTGGCGGTGGGGCTGGGGCTGGCCGGGCTTGATGGGGCTTTGTTTTGGGGCGGGCTGACCGCGGTTTTACGCTTCATTCCTTACGTCGGGATCTGGTTGGCGGCCGGTGCTGCAACGGTCATGGCCGGTGCCATGTCCGACGGCTGGACCTTGATGGTTCAGGCCATGCTCATCTTCCTGTTTATCGAAATCGTCATTGCGCAGTATTTCGAACCCAAGCTGTACGGCCACTCGACCGGTTTGTCGCCGTTGGCGGTGGTGATTTCGGCCATTTTCTGGAGTGCGCTCTGGGGGCCGGTTGGCCTCGTTCTCTCGACACCCTTGACGCTTTGTCTGGTCGTGCTGGGACGCCATGTACGGGCACTCAATTTTCTCGAGTTGTTGCTGGGCGATCTTTCTGCGCTGAGCCAGGCGGAGCGTTTTTATCAGCGTGCGCTGTCCGGCGATTCGGCCGACCTGGTGCGCGGCCTGAAAAAATTTCTCAGGGAAAAACCCCTGACGCAATATTGCGACCAGGTCTTGTTGGCCGCCATCCGTCTGGCTTATGACGACTTTTCGACACATGAGATTACGCAGGCCGAGCAAAAGCGGATGGCGGGGGCAATTTTGGCCTTGATTGAGGCCATGTCGTCGCGGGGGCTGCACAAACATCGTGGCAAGGGGTCGGCGCTGGATACGACGCTTGCCGGTGCACGGCGCAAGTGGGCGTTGCCGCCGGGGCGTTACCTGTTGGTTGTCGAACTCGGACACGAGGTGTCCGATCTGATTGCCAAGGTCATGCTGAGCGTGCTTGATAGCGAAAATCTGGATGCTCGCTGCGCCACCGTCGATGCCTGGCCCGAAATTGAGGCGGGATCCGCTATCCCCCTGGTATTTGTGGTTTGTGTTGCACCGGAGGAGCATGCAAGCAAACTGGCGGAAACCTTGTCCGAATTGCGCCGGCGATTGCCGATGGCGAAGCTGGTCGTGATGCGCGTCCTTGAGGAAATCGATGCCCCTTGTGTGCGCCCGACGGCTGCTGAGGCGGGAGCGGATGCGCTGGTTGGAAGTTATCAGGCCGCCGTTGATATCTCTTATAAATTGCTTTCGACCGATGTTTGATCAAAGGTAGCGAGCCTTCTTTGTGCAGCAGATGGATTGAATGATGTCTTGCTGGGTTATGCTGGGTGAATGATGACGATAGAAATTCAGTTGGACGAGGTTGCCAGGCTCCTCGCTGCAGCGCAAAGCGTGCTCTTTATTACCGGAGCCGGTATCTCGGCCGATTCCGGCTTGCCGACCTATCGCGGTGTCGGCGGTCTGTACAACGGTGACGAAACGGAGGATGGGCTGGCCATTGAAGAGGCGCTTTCGGGACATGTGTTCAGTATCAGACCGGATATCACCTGGAAATACCTGGCCCAGATCGAGGAAAACTGCCGCGGCGCCCAACCCAATGCGGCGCATTTGGCCATCGTCGAGCTGGAAAAATATCTGCCTAGAGTGATGGTGTTCACCCAGAATGTCGATGGCCTGCATCGGCTGGCCGGGAGCCGGGATATTGTCGAAATTCACGGCAATTTGCAGGAACTGATCTGTACCGGATGCGATTTCGAGGAGACAGTGGCTGACCTGTCCGGACACCAGTTGCCACCCTTGTGTCCGAGTTGTGGCAGCGTGTTGCGGCCTAAAGTGGTGCTGTTCGGCGAGTCCTTGCCGGGCGACGAGATGGATCGCTTTCTCGATGCGCTGGAAACCGGGTTCGACATCATTTTTACCATCGGTACGTCCGGCGTCTTTCCGTATATTGCCGAACCGGTGATGTGGGCTTCGCGGGTGGGAATCCCGACGGTCGAGATCAACCCGATCCAGACTCGTCTCAGTTCAACCGTGGAATACCATCTGGCTTTGGGCGCGGCGGAAGCGATGACGGCCATCATGCGCCGTCTGCGGGAAATCAAGGCCGGTTAGTCCGGTGCCGCCCGAGCCGTAGTCAGCTATTCCGCCTTGCGCGGCGTGAAGGCCGGGAGCGTCAGATGAAAACGGATGGCCAGCAGGCGTAAGGCTAGGACGACGGACATCGCGATCCAGCTTGCCCAGATGCCGTGCAGGCCCAGTTCCTGTAAACCGATCAGGCTCAGGGCGCCAAGCCAGGCGGCGCTTGCATAAAGCTCGCCTTTGAGAAAGACCAGGGGTACGTCGTTGCACAGGATGTCGCGCAGCACCCCGCCGACGACGCCGGTGGTGACGCCCATCAGGCTGGCGACCAGCCAGGGGGCATGCCATTGCAGTGCAACCTGGGTACCGACGATGGTGAATAGCGCCAGGCCGAGCGCATCTGGAATCAGGAACAGGCGGGGCGGCAGGTGCAGGCTGCGGGCGACGAAAAAAGTCGCCAAAGCGGTACAGAGTGCGACGACGAGGTAGGTCTGGTCGACCACCCAGAAAACGTTGCGGTCAAGCAAAAGGTCGCGGATGGTGCCGCCGCCCAAGGCGGTTGCCACGCCGACCAGCAGGGCGCCGATCAGGTCCATCTGCTTGCGGCCGGAGTCGAGGACGCCGGTCAGGGCGCTGACTGCCACGGCCGCCATGCCGACCCAGTAGAGCAGGGCGTCCAGGCTCACTGGCGGGCTAACGTTCTTTCATGGCGCGCTCGGCTTCGCGCTTGCTGTCTTTTTCTGCCTCGTCCTGGCGTTTGTCGTGCTGTTTCTTGCCCTTGGCCAGGCCGACTTCCAGCTTGATGCGGCCCCGCGTGTAGTGCAGATCGAGCGGGATCAGGGCGTAGCCGGCACGTTCGACCTTGCCGATGAGCTTCATGATCTCGGCCGAATGCAGCAGCAGCTTGCGGGTTCGGGTCGGGTCGGGATTGACGTGCGTGGAGGCGGTGGGCAGGGGCGTGATGTGCATGCCGAGCAAGTAAATCTCGCCGTTTTTGATGATGACGTAGGATTCCTTGATGTTCATCCGGCCGGCACGAATGGCTTTCACCTCCCATCCATGGAGGGCGATGCCTGCTTCGTATTTCTCTTCAACGAAATATTCGTGAAAGGCTTTTTTGTTGACCGTGATGCTCATGCTGCGGCTGATCCATTAAAATCACTATTTTACAGGATACAGGAACGCTGTTGCCGCATGGCTCTGGTTGAAAAAACAGTACTGATAGAACAGTCCGCCGCCCGCATGTTTGAGCTGGTCGACCATTGCGAGGACTATCCTGTCTTCCTGCCGTGGTGCAGTCGGACCGAGGTCAAATTTCGCGATGCGCTGAAAACGCAGGCGACGCTGCATATTAATTACCACAGCGTGAAGTCCTGCTTTACCACCGAGAACGACAAGGTTTTTCCCGAGACCATGCTGATTCGGCTGATCGATGGGCCGTTTCGTCGCCTTGAGGGATCGTGGACGTTTCGCGCCTTGGCGGAAAACGCCTGCAAGATCGAGTTCAAGCTGCATTACGAGTTTTCCAGCAAATTGTTCGAGAAGGTGATCGGTCCGGTGTTCAGTCATATTGCGAACACGTTTGTCGATGCTTTCGTGCGTCGTGCGGCACAGGTTTATGGAGCCGCTAATGGCTGAAATGCTCAATGTCGAAGTTTGCTATGCCCTGGCGCAACGTCAGGAGTTGGTGAAGGTCAGGCTGCCCGAGGGGGCGACCTTGCTTCAAGCGCTGGAGGCGTCCGGTCTGCTGGAAAAGCATCCGGAAATCGATCTCAAGAAAAACAAGTTCGGTATTTTTGCCAAGCTGTCGAAAGCGGACAGCGTCTTGCGTGATCGGGATCGCGTTGAGATTTATCGCCCCCTGATCGCAGATCCCAAGGAGGTGCGCAAGCAGCGTGCTGCCGAAGGCAAGATCATGAAAAAGGGCGCCGGTGATGCCGACGCCCCTGAGGCATGAGCAATTAGGCGGTTTGCCGGTTATTTGCAGGTTTCAGCCATGAATTTCCTGGCGCGTTCCATTTCCTGTTCGCGCTGGCTTGAATCCATTGTTTTGCGCTCGCCTTTTTCATCGTAGGTCGCTATTGCCTGGTTGGACTCAAGCGAGGCGAGGTTGCGCCGGGCACGTTCGCAATTTTCCTGCTTTTCCCTGGTGGCAGCTTGGTCCTTGCTGTCCTTGTCGGTCTTTTCCCGCGATTCCTGCTGCCGCTTCTTGAATTCCATGTCTCGGTCGGCATTGGTCTTGGGGGCCTCGTTTGCCTTTTCTACAGGCTTTTCCGTTTGCACATTCGGGGTTGGCAGGCCCAGTGCGCGCGCGGTTGATTTCGCAGAACCCGGCGGCGGGGTGTCGGAAATGATCGTTCGACCATTGGCGTCTTTCCACTGGTAGGTTTGGGCGTGCAGGGCCGGCGTGCTCAGGCAAGCAATCAGTCCAGCGGAGAAGAGCAGGGAAGATTTCATGGTAGTCGGGCTTTTTGAAGGTTTTCTGTATAATACGATTTTGTGACCTTGGATTAAAGGCCGTGCGAATTCTGCAAAAAGCCCTGACTTTTGACGACGTCCTGCTCGTCCCCGCCCATTCCCAGATTCTGCCCCGCGATGTCAGCCTCGCAACGCGACTGACCCGCAACATTACCCTGAACTTGCCGCTGCTTTCTGCCGCCATGGATACCGTGACGGAAGGTCGACTGGCGATCGCGCTGGCTCAGGAGGGTGGTATCGGTATCATCCACAAGAACCTTTCTGCCAAGGCCCAGGCGGCCGAGGTGGCCAAGGTCAAGCGCTTCGAATCCGGCATCCTGCGCGATCCGATTACCGTGTCGCCGTTGATGACGGTGCGCGACGTGATCGAAATCACCCGCCAGCACCGCATTTCCGGTCTGCCGGTGATCGACAAGTCGGGCAAGGTGGTCGGTATCGTTACCAACCGCGATCTGCGCTTTGAAACCAATCTCGATCAGCCGGTCAAGTCGATCATGACGCCGCGCAAGCGTCTGGTGACCGTCAACGAGGAAGCCAGCGTCGAAGACGCCAAGGAACTGATCCGCAAGCATCGTCTTGAGCGCGTGCTGGTTATCGATGACCAATACCACCTGCGTGGCTTGATCACCGTCAAGGATATTCTCAAGTCCACCGAGCACCCGCTGGCCAACAAGGATGCAACTGGTCGCTTGCGTGCCGGTGCTGCTGTTGGTGTCGGTGCCGGTACCGAAGAGCGCGTTGAGGCCTTGGCCGAGGCTGGCGTCGATGTCATCGTCGTCGATACGGCGCATGGTCACTCGCAAGGCGTGCTCGATCGCGTCAAATGGGTGAAGAAGAACTTCCCGCAGATCGAAGTCATTGGCGGCAATATCGCCACGGCCGATGCGGCGCGGGCGTTGGTCGACATGGGCGCTGATGGCGTCAAGGTCGGTATCGGCCCGGGCTCGATTTGCACGACCCGTATCGTGGCCGGTGTCGGCGTACCGCAGATCACCGCTATCCAGAACGTCTCCGAATGCCTGAAAGGCACGGGCGTGCCGATGATTGCCGACGGCGGCATCCGCTATTCCGGTGACATCGCCAAGGCGATCGCCGCCGGTGCCGATACGGTCATGCTCGGCGGTCTGTTTGCTGGTACCGAAGAAGCGCCGGGTGAGGTTGAACTGTTCCAGGGCCGTTCCTACAAGTCCTACCGCGGCATGGGTTCGCTCGGTGCGATGCAGGCCGGCTCCTCGGATCGTTACTTCCAGGAAAACACTAACAACGTCGACAAGTTCGTGCCGGAAGGCATCGAAGGTCGCGTCCCCTACAAGGGCTCGGTGCTGGCGGTGATCCATCAGTTGATGGGTGGCCTGCGTTCGTCGATGGGCTACCTCGGCAGTGCGACGATCGCTGACATGCACGACAACGCCTGTTTCGTCGAAATTACCTCGGCCGGCATCCGCGAATCTCACGTTCATGACGTGCAGATCACCAAAGAAGCGCCGAACTACCATCTCGACTGATCGTTCAAGTGTCCCAAAGGGCGGCTCCGGTAGCCGCCCTTTTCATTCAAGGTTTTGAAAATGGCTCACCAGAAAATCCTCATCCTCGATTTCGGATCCCAGGTCACCCAGCTGATTGCCCGTCGCGTGCGCGAAGCCAAGGTCTTCTGCGAAATCCATCCTTACGATGTCTCGGAAGAATTCATCCGCAGCTACGGCGCCCAGGGCATCATTCTTTCCGGTGGTCCGAGCTCGGTGACGGAAGGCGATACGCCGCGCGCTCCGGAAGTGGTCTTCCAGCTTGGCATCCCGGTGCTGGGCATCTGCTACGGCATGCAGACCATGGCCCAGCAACTGGGCGGCAAGGTGATGACGGCGGAAGCGGCCGGCAAGGCACGCGAGTTCGGTTATTCCGAGGTGCGCGCCCACGGCCACACGGCGCTGTTGAAGGATATTGCCGATTTCACCACGGCCGAAGGCCATGGCATGCTCAAGGTCTGGATGAGCCACGGTGATTCCGTGATGGAACTGCCGCCCGGCTTCAAAACCATGGCTTCGACGCCATCCTGCCCGATTGCCGGCATGGCCGATGAAACCCGCAAGTTCTACGCCGTGCAGTTTCACCCGGAAGTGACGCATACCATCAAGGGTCGCGCCATTCTCGAAAGCTTCGTGCATGGCATTTGCGGCTGTGGCACCGACTGGGTGATGGGCGATTACATCGCCGAAGCGGTTGCCTCGATCCGCGCCCAGGTCGGTAGCGACGATGTCATCCTCGGTTTGTCCGGCGGCGTCGATTCGAGCGTCGCCGCGGCGCTCATCCACCGCGCCATCGGCGAGCAACTGACCTGCGTTTTCGTCGATCACGGCCTGCTGCGCCTCAATGAAGGCGACATGGTGATGGACATGTTTGCGCGCAATCTCGGCGTTAAGGTGATCCGCGTCGATGCCGTCGACGACTTCATGGGCAAGCTGGCCGGTGTCGCCGATCCGGAACAGAAGCGCAAGATCATCGGCAAGGAATTCGTCGAAGTCTTCCAGGCCGAATCGAAGAAACTGCTGTCCGCCAAATGGCTGGCCCAGGGCACGATCTACCCGGACGTGATTGAGTCAGCCGGCAAGGGCAAAAAGGGCGCCCACACCATCAAGAGCCACCACAATGTCGGCGGCCTGCCGGAAGACATGCATCTCAAGCTGCTCGAACCGCTGCGCGAACTGTTCAAGGACGAAGTC
The DNA here is from genome assembly GCA_036726285.1 of Azonexus sp. Taxonomy (GTDB): domain Bacteria; phylum Pseudomonadota; class Gammaproteobacteria; order Burkholderiales; family Rhodocyclaceae; genus Azonexus. The sequence continues at coordinate 7,188 of DAIMCQ010000073.1, read as the reverse complement.
CGCGAACTCGGCGTCGCCCTCGGCCTACCGCGCGAGATGGTCTATCGTCACCCGTTCCCCGGCCCGGGTCTGGGCGTGCGCATCCTCGGTGAAGTGACGCTGAAGGCGGCGCACCTGCTGCAAAGAGCCGACGCGATCTTCATCGACGAACTGCGCGCCACCATCGCCACCGAGCGCGATGTCGCGGCCGGGGCCTGTGCCGAGGCCGATATCGGTAAGACCTGGTACGACCTGACCAGCCAGGCCTTCGCCGTCTTCCTGCCGGTCAAGAGCGTCGGCGTGATGGGCGATGGCCGGACTTATGAGAACGTCGTTGCCCTGCGCGCCGTGGTGACCAGCGACTTCATGACGGCGCATTGGGCGCACCTGCCTTACGAATTGCTGGGCCGGGTATCCAATCGCATCATCAACGAAGTGCGCGGCCTGAACCGCGTCGTCTATGACGTCTCTGGCAAGCCGCCGGCGACCATCGAGTGGGAGTGATTCGGCGTCTGGCACCAGCTGGCATCGATTAGCACGAAAGCACACCTAAGCCCGCGTAACTGCGGGCTTTTTTGTGATTTCGTTAGGCAATGGCAGGCATTTTTTGGCATCGCCAAGCACGGTTTTTTCATGGCATGACGGATGGTATAAAATGCTTCAATGCCATGAAGCTCTACCGATACCATGTAATTGCCGTATAGTAATTCATGGTATCGATATTGGTTAATGCACTGATTTACCAGTGTTTTAACGCAACAATTGTAGGATTTTAAATCATGGTATTGAAACCAATGCCAGGACGAGAGCCATGTTGACCGATACCAAGCTGCGCAATCTCAAACCGAAGGACAAACTCTACAAGGTGAATGATCGCGATGGCCTCTATGTAGCCGTTACGGCCGCTGGAGCGATCTCGTTCCGCTATAACTACTCGATCCACGGCCGGCAGGAGACCATAACCTTCGGCCGCTACGGTGTCGGCGGCATCACCTTGGCTGAGGCACGTGAACGGTTGGGCGAGGCCAAGAAAATGATCGCTGCCGGGAAGTCGCCAGCTAAAGAAAAGGCGCGGGACAAGGCGCGCGTTAAGGATGCGGAGACCTTTGGGGCCTGGGCAGAAAAGTGGCTGCGCGGCTACCAGATGGCCGATTCTACTCGCGATATGCGCCGCTCAATCTACGAGCGTGAATTGAAGCCAAAATTCGGCAATCAAAAGCTGGAGGAGGTCACCCACGAGGATTTGCGGGCACTGACCGATGCCATCGTGGAGCGGGGCGCACCGGCCACAGCAGTGCATGCTCGCGAGGTGGTGTTGCAGGTCTATCGCTGGGCCATCGAGCGCGGCCAGAAGGTCGAGAACCCGGCAGAGCTGGTGCGGCCAACGTCCATCGCCAAATTCGAGCCACGCGACCGTGCGCTAACGCCCGAGGAAATCGGCTTGATGTACCAGTACATGGAGCGCATCGGCACGACACCATCTATCCGGGCAGCGGCCAAGCTTCTGTTGCTGACGATGGTACGTAAGAGCGAGCTGACCAATGCGACCTGGAGTGAGATCAATTTCAGCGACGCGCTTTGGACGATCCCGAAGGAGCGGATGAAGCGGCGCAATCCGCACCTGGTCTTTCTGTCTCGACAGGCCTTGGATATCTTCATTGCCCTGAAAACCTTTGCGGGGGGATCGAACTACGTGTTGCCGTCGCGGTATGACTCGGACTTGCCCATGAGCAGCGCCACGCTCAACCAGGTGCTGACGTTGACGTATCGACTGGCGCAGAAGGAGGGGAAATCTCTCGCCAAGTTTGGGCCGCATGACTTGCGGCGCACGGCCAGTACCTTGCTGCATGAGGCTGGCTACAACACGGACTGGATCGAGAAATGCCTCGCGCATGAGCAGCGAGGTGTCAGGGCTGTCTACAACAAGGCTGAATATCGCGAGCAGCGTTTGGCAATGTTGCAGGATTGGGCAGACATGATTGACGAATGGACTGCCCGATGAGAGATCCTGACTGAGTTGACCACATATATCTTTTCATCTGAGCAGACGATATCGACGTTTTGATCAGGTGGCGGCAGGCAGCAATCGGCCGGAAGCTGCTATTCTGAAAAAATCAATAAAGCGGACGCTAGACTATTAGCATGATTAAATCTAGGCGCCTTTATTTGACTGGGGATTTTCAATGAAGATATATATAGACGAATCTGGATCATTCGCTAAGAAAGACAATGTTGGCGATTCGTGGAATGTGGTTGCCGCATACGTCATTCCTAATCGTAGCGAGGAAAAACTATCTGATCTGATAATTAAATGTAGGGAGCTTACTAAAAAACAAGAGCCAAAAATTAGTGATTTTTTATCCGATCGCACCCTTATAGATGTAATTAATGGTTTTTCGGATTTAAACGGAACTTTGTTTGCTGCAATCATAAATAGATCGATTAATGAGTCTGTTTTTCATGATCAGGTTTGTGCCATTGATTCAAAAGAGATGGGCGAAGATTGCAATCAAATATCCGGCAACGCACAATTGCAGTTACAAGCAAATATTTTTTTTGAACTTTTGAACTCAACCTTTTGGGGGGCGTGGATAAGATACGGAAAAGCAACGCCACACGAGCTTAAGTTGGATCATGAGTGGTTGGTGGATGAAAAATGCCATCGTTACGAGAATTTTGTAAGAAAAACAATTCATCAATACATGAGAGGGGAGTATTTCAGGTATGTATATGAGTTCAATCCGCCGACGAACAATGCAATTATTAATCCAAATAGATTAATGCCACCGGTTTTGAATAAACTGGTAGATTCAAATCTTAAGTCCATGATTAATCAGCAGCGTGCCCCCATAGAGATTACCCCAAAAAATGCATTTGATAACTTGCGATTCTGCAATTCAGAAGAGGTTGATGGCATTCAAATCGCCGGCATCTTGGCTGGTGCAATAAGAGGGTGTCTCATGGGGAAGTATGGAAAATCAAATAAAGTCATATCTAAGAGCCTAGGGAGATTGATGATAAAAAAACCGAAAGGACTTTCTATAACACCAAGGAGTGGCAATGGGATTCCTGACAAGGATGATCGGTTTATTCCAATTTTTGACAAATTGTCAAGTGACGACATTTGCAATCGATCTCTCATAATAATGCGAAGCAGTGCCATCAATATATATGGATGAGTTTTGTATCAAAGCACTTCCGGGTGAGACAAATTATATCAATCGAATTTATAGCGTTTATTCTGTTTTAAAGTCACTTATTTTATTTCTCTCAATAATCTGATCCAATTGCCGTCTGCGGGCAGCGCTTTGCACTACCCCTTAGCCGCCCGCTGATCTCGCCATTCCCGATCGTCCGCTATGCAAAATCATCTGCTTCCGCTTTGGGTCGATTCGAGTCGGTCAAGTACACCCGAATCGGGGTCTGCTGCCTGCAATTTCGAAGCCAGAACCGCTCGGTGATTTTAGCCGCTAAATTTTTGGGGTCTTACCCCTCCAGCAGGAGCGGCTTGGGGCAAGCCACTAGTGATTTCAGTGCTTTCGATACTGCCTGGCGTTTGATGCTCAGTTTCTGCGCTATCTCCGACTGATTGAGTCCATCCCATCGGAGTATCAGTATTTGCTTTTTGCGGTCTGATAGCTTCGAGTCCACCATCAAGCGCGCTTGGTTGCGCAGCTCCCCTTTGTCGGCTGGCTGTACAGTCTGGCTTAGCAGGTACTGGTGGAAATAGCGATCTACCAGTGGGTTGCCTGACGCCGCTTGTGGCGTGCCTCGGTTCGCACATTGACGGTTAAGTCGGCCAAGTTCCATGTCGAATTGTGCGACAGATCGCTTTGCTCGCCTATAAGCCAGGTTTGATGCCCCGCTGGGCAGTTGGGGCAGATGGTCAGCGCAATACTTGGTGCTTAATCGTAGTTTGTCATCGTTGCCTCGCGCTTGAGAATCATCATCTGCAAATGTCTTTAGTCCGGCAGGTTTCCCACAGAAGCGGCAGAAGCTTTTTGAGCGGGTTCCATTCAAACCACGCATAGTCGTTTTCTTGGGGCGCTTGCACGCGCAGCTACAAGCCAAACCGGCTAAAGATTCGATTGTTGCGATAAAACGCCGATCCCTTGAGTCCTGCCGATCCACTGTTTTGATGAATCGACGCAGCAACTCTCGTTGCAGGCGAACCATAGCATCAAGCCCCACCAGTCGAATGATCTCGCTGAAGTCGGTGCCAGTTCCGGCACCTGGAACAAAGCTCGAATAACGCGCAGGAAGGGTTGTCATGTAGGTAGCCACGGCTGGGTCAATAACTTCTCGGATCAATCCCACAATTGGGTAGTGGCGTGAGGCCGTGGAGTATGGCCGCCAACGTTCTTGAAATTTTTGGAGGGCTTCCGCAACAGTGGGGGCACAGTCGTCATGAATGAATATGACAACGTTGGAATCTAGAGCCTCTAAAAGGGTCGTGGTCTGTTCTTTTTTCATGGCGTCAACCGTATTGGTTAATTATAAGGCTGTCGTAGTATGAATTGCTAGGCACCATAAGGCACCCGTTAGTAATTGGAGGCCGAGCCATGCTGGCTACAACTAGCAAAATACTCATTAACAGAAAGAAGCTCCTAGCGATCATTCCGCTCTCAACGCGAACCATCTACAACTTGGAGCAACGAGGGGATTTTCCCCGTCGTATTGTCCTCACATGCAGGAATGTCGCGTGGGATTTATCGGAAGTCGAAGAGTGGATCGAAGCGCGTAAATCGTCGGGCATTCAGGCTGATCGGCCCGGCGACGTGAGGGGGTGATATGGCCCTTGACTTGATGGTGGCGTTCACCAAGTTACCGCCGCCAATTGATTATGTTTTACCAAATATGGTTGCCGGCACTGTGGGCGCAATTGTCTCACCAGGCGGGGCAGGCAAGTCCATGCTGATCCTGCAATTGGCTGCACAGATTGCTGGTGGCCCTGATCTGCTAGAAGTGGGTGCGTTGCCTACCGGCGCGGTGGTCTATCTGCCCGCCGAAGACCCCCCCGCTGCGATTCATCACCGTTTGCACGCCCTTGGCGCACACCTTACAGCTGAACAGCGGCAAACCGTGGCGGATGGTTTGCTGATTGAGCCGCTGATTGGCAAATGCCCCAACATCATGGCCCGAGATTGGTTCGATGGCCTCAGACGGGCCGCCGAGGGTCATCGTCTGATGGTTTTGGACACCCTGCGCCGCTTCCATGTCGAGGAAGAGAACTCCAGCGGGGCTATGGCACAGGTCATTGGCCGCATGGAGGCTATAGCCGCCGATACCGGCTGTGCCATTGTGTTTCTGCATCACACCAACAAAAGCGCGGCGATGGCTGGTGTTGGCGATCAGCAGCAGGCCAGCCGTGGGTCATCGGTGTTGGTCGATAACATCCGCTGGCAGTCGTATCTGTCCGGCATGACGCAGGCCGAGGCGGAGGAATGGGGAGTTGATGAGGGGCAGCGGGGGTACTTCGTTCGCTATGGCGTCAGCAAAGCAAACTACGGTGCGCCATTTCAGGAATGTTGGTTCAGACGACACGATGGTGGCGTTCTCAAGCCGGCAGAACTTGAACGGCAGAAACGCCAGCCGCCCGCAAAGCTGAAATCGCTAGGGAGGGGCGGCAATGACAACTGGTAACCAGGTCGCCCCGACAAGTACTGCATTACAGGCCCGAGTGATGATCTATCAGCCAAGCCAGCGCCCACGGGAAAGTGCGGGGCAGTGGATAGAGACCAGCTTTGGTCGATGCCGCGTAACCGGTAGGCTTGGCCAGCGTCATGCCGATATTGTGGAGTCCATGCTGTATTTGGCGGAACGCCGCCGCGAAATATCAGACGGCGGCATCGAGCTGCTGATTGACCCGGCGAAGATGCGCCGGATGTTATCCGATCACCAGTACAGCCACGACCGCATCAAGAAATTGCTTATTGATCTGCGGGCGGCCACGGTAGAAATCGTGACGCCGGAAATGGAGCGCAGTGGCGACAGCATCATTGGTGGTCTGATCGACCACGTTATTCCATCATCCATGACCCGCCGTGATCCTCTTACCGGCGGCGAGCGCCATTTGTGGCGCGTCCGGCTGGGTGTAGCCCTCGTAATGCTGCTGGAAAGGGATTTGTCTTTGTACTACCCGCCAGCTCCCATTGCTCGGCTGCAACACGGGGTCAGTCAGGCCATTGCACGGCATGTACTCACCCATAAGCACGACCCGGCTGGCGGCTGGCATCTGGACACGTTGATTCGTGCCGTGGGCGGAGGGGCTGTCACCAGCATGATGCTGCGCAATTTTCGGCGGCGGCTGAAGGACGATGCCGTCGGATTGCTCGAAATTGGTATCGAGATAGACGCCACAGAGAGGGTAAAGCGTGTCACACCGGCCCGATAGCGTGCCACACCGGCCCGAGGGTGTGTCACAGCGGCCCGGATGTGTGCCACAGCGGCCCGATTTCTTGCAGTTTTGGCAGGGTATTCAGGATGTTTCAGGATATCCAGGCGGTGTAATCGCCCGCTTAAGGCGGGCGCTTGCACCTAGTCGATCAAGCCCTAGCGGGCTTGCTCAATCGGCCAGAGGCCGATGGTTGTACGCCAGGAAACGAAGGGGCCGCAAGGCGTCGAGTGCCATTGAAACCGATAGCGGTTCATTGACACTTGAGGGGCGGCTGCATGGCTTTTCCTTTGGCGTTCAACTTGGCTTTTTTCGAGTGTGTGGAAAGTGCAAGGAAAGTGTTGGTCTCGTGCCGTGCAAAGCGGAGGCAAATCGGTTGGAAAGTCCAGTTTTGTCGCGGTTTTGTAGCAGTTTTTCACGACTGTAGCGCGATTCTGCCGATTTAACGGTGGCTGCGGGTGAATCACCGATCAATAGCGATCAAATAGCGGTGGATTCCAACTTGGATACGTACAGAAAACAAGGCTGTGATGCGGGCAAGATAGGTGAAGTAGGCCCACCCGCAAGCGGGCGTTCCTGTTTCACTCTCCCTTATTCGCGCCGGTGGCACTCAACGGGAATCTTGCCCTGCGGGGCCTGCGGTGGGCGCAGCTCATGGGGGGCGCCATGAGCGAGAGGGTTCCAAGCCGCAAGAGCTTTACGCCGCTCAAGGTGTATTGCCGGCCAACTGAGAAAGCACGTATTGAGGCCAATGCCAGGGAAGCGGGCATGAGTACCGCCTGCTTCCTGCGCGAAGTCGGCCAGGGCTATCGGGT
>DAIMCQ010000072.1:0-15334 GCA_036726285.1 Azonexus sp. | reverse complement strand
ATATTCGTTGTACGGCTTGCCTTCGATGCTGACTTTCAGGGTGCCGACCTTCTGGCCAGCCTGGATTGGGGCGATCAGGCGCGGCTCCGCAACGAAATCAGCTTTGACCTTGTCGGCATAGCCTTTCGGGACGGCGATCGACAGGTCGCTGGTGAAGCCGGCCTTGAGGCTGCTTTCCTGGCCCTTCCAGACGCGCAGGGTAGAGACCGGCTGCTCCTTGGTGTAGAGCGTCACCGAGTCATAAGAGATGAAACCCCAGTTGAGCAGCTTCTGCGACTCGCTGGCCCGCGCCGAGTCGGAAGCGGTGCCAAGCACCACCGAGAGCAGACGGCGCTTGTCGCGCAAGGCCGAGGAAATCAGGCAGTAACCGGCCGCGTCGGTATGGCCGGTCTTGACGCCGTCCACCGTCGGGTCGATGAAGAGCAGGCGATTGCGGTTGGGCTGGGTGATGTTGTTGTAGCGGAATTCCTTCATCGAGTAATACTTCTTGTAGTCCTCGGGGAAGTCGCGAATCAGCGAACCGGCCAGGATAGACAGGTCGCGGGCGGTGGTGTAGTGATTCGGGTCGGGCAGGCCGGTCGAATTCATGAAGTGACTGTTCTTCATGCCCAGGCGCTGGGCTTCGCGATTCATCATCTGGGCGAAGTTCTCTTCGCTGCCGGCGATGGCTTCAGCCAGCGTGACACAGGCATCGTTGCCGGACTGGACAATCATGCCCTTGATCAGATCTTCGACCGGGACTTGCGTATCGACCCGGACGAACATCTTGGACCCCCCTGTGCGCCAGGCCTTCTCCGAAACCGGCAGCGGTTGTTCAAGCGCCAGCGTTTTCTGGCGCAGTGCGCTGAAGGTCAGGTAGGCGGTCATCAGCTTGGTCAGCGAGGCCGGCTCCAACCGGTCGTCCGGCTTCTCCGAAGTCAATAGCTGACCCGAGCCCATTTCCAGCAGCAGCCAGGATTTTGCCGCCAGCGTCGGCGGTACGGGTTGTTGCTGGGCCAGGGCCTGGGTGGAGAGAACGGCACTCAGGATGAGAATGCAGGTGTTACGAAACAGCGACATGGAATTTGGGCTTTGTTCTGCGATGGGGGCAAAGATTATACCCCCGGCGCGTCGGTCGTCTGTGACGAGGCGGCACAGAGCACTTCAATCGCCGGGTGGCGGATGCGGCGCTCATTGGAGATGGCGTAGATCTGTTCGCTGACGCCTTCCAGCGGGCCGAGCGGCTGGGCATCGAGCTGAGCGGCTACCTGATCGGCCAGGGCCAGCGGGGCTGGGAACAGTCCCAGTCCGCCCCGCCCGAAGGTGGTCAGCAGCGCGCTGTCCTCGAACTCGCCGACGATCTTGGGCCGGATGCCGGTGTTTTCCAGCCAGCGGTCGATGCGGCCGCGCAGCGCGTTGTGGCGGGTCGGCAACAGCAGCGGCGCACCATTCAGGCTGGTGGGAAAACCTTCGCGATAACGCTCGACCAGTGCGGCGGTGCCGAACAGGCCGTTGGCAAAATCGCCGAGGCGGGTGCTGAATAATTTCAGGTTGCCGCTGACCGGCGCGGCGCGGTCGGTCAGCACCACGTCGAGGCGATGCAAGGCCAGGTCGGCGAGAAGCGTCTCGAACTCGCCCTCGTCGCAGATCAATCGAACATCGGTCGGCATGCTGGTCACCGACGAGAGCAGGCGGTAGGCCAGCAGTTTCGGGATGCCGTCGGAAATGCCGGCGCGCAGCCGCAACGTGGTTTCGCCATCGCTATTCTGGATGGCGTCGACCAGCGCATCGCCGAGCTGGAAAATCTGGTCGGCGTAACCGAGCGCGGTGCGACCGGCTTCGCTGAGCACCAGGCCGCGCCCCTGACTGTTGAACAAGGCTTTGCCAAGCTGGCGTTCGAGCAGGCTCAGCTGGCCGCTGATTGTCTGAACGGCCACATCCAGGCGCTCGGCGGCGCGGGTGATGCTGCCTTCCTGGGCGACGACCCAGAAGTAGTGCAGATGTTTGTAGTTGAGTGTGCTCATCGGTTCCGCAGAAAAAAACGAAGTGTCTGTCAATTTTGCTCCGGTTTTTTCGGTTTGTACAAAGCAATATCATCCGCCCGTCTTTCTCTCTTCGGAGTCCGCCATGAAACGCGTAGTGCTATTCCTTGTTACCAATCTTGCGGTGATGCTGGTTCTCGGACTGGCCGCCAGTCTGCTCGGTGTCAATCGTTTCCTTACCGCCAACGGTCTGAACCTCGGCATGCTGCTCGCGTTTGCCGGTCTGATCGGTTTCGGCGGCGCCTTTATCTCGCTGTGGATGTCGAAGCCGATGGCCAAGTGGAGTACCGGGGCGCGGGTAATCGAGGCGCCGAGCAGTTCGACCGAAGTCTGGCTGGTCGATACCGTCGCCCGCCTGGCCGAGCGTGCCGGCCTGCCGATGCCGGAAGTGGCCATCTACGAAGGCGAGCCGAATGCCTTTGCTACCGGTGCGACGAAAAACAGTTCGCTGGTCGCCGTTTCCACCGGCTTGCTGGCCAGCATGACGCGCGAGGAGGCCGAGGCCGTGCTGGCTCACGAGGTTGCCCACATCGCCAATGGCGACATGGTGACGCTGACGCTGATCCAGGGCGTGGTCAATACCTTCGTCGTCTTCCTATCGCGGGTGGTCGGTTATCTGGTCGATAGTTTCCTGCGTCGCAACGATGAGGAAAGTTCCGGTCCCGGCATCGGCTACATGGTGACCAGTCTGATTTGTGAAGTGGTCTTCGGTGTGCTGGCCAGCATGATCGTCGCCTGGTTCTCGCGTCAGCGCGAATTCCGCGCCGATGCCGGCGCGGCCAGCCTGATGCGTTCGCCGGTACCGATGCAGAACGCTCTGCGTCGCCTCGGCAACCTGCATAGCGAGCCGTTGCCGAAAGCCCTGGCCGCTTCCGGTATTGCCGGCGGACAAGGCGTGATGGCCCTGTTTGCCTCGCATCCGCCGCTGGAAGAACGGATTGCCGCGCTGTCCGTCCGCTGACAGATACCTGACGGCTAGCTGACAAACGCCGTCAGGTTTGCTAAATTCGAGAAATGATGCAACGCACAAAAACTTTCGCCCTTGGACTGGTCTGGATTGCGAGTTCGGCATTCGCCCAGCCGGAATTCGATTTGCCACAACTGGAGGTCATGGCCCTGACCTCTAGTCGCAGCGTACTGGCTGTTCGCGATCAGGTGGATGCCGCGCGCTTTGCGGTCGATAGCGCCGCCGCCTTTCCCAATCCGGAACTGGAATATCTCTCCGGCACGGCACGGGCACGCGGCGTGGGCGGTACGCCTGGCGATGCGCGCAGTCTGGCCTTGACTCAGCCGCTCGACATGCCGTGGAAACGTTTTGCCCGGATCGAAGCCGCCGAAGCCGGCCTGGCCGCGACCACGGCCGGTGCCCGAGCGTTCGAAGCCGATCTGCTGGCCCGCCTGCGCAGCCGCTATTTCGAAGTGCTGCGCCGCGAGGCCGAGTTGCGCAACGCGAAAGAGGATGTCGCCTTGATGGAGGGCGTGCGCTCGCGCATTGCGCTGCGCGTCGAGACTGGCGAAGCGCCGCGCTTCGAATTGATCAAGGCCGATGCCGAAACGCTGAATGCGCAGAAGACGGCGCAGGCCGCCAGCTATCGGCTGGCGCAGGCCCGTTCGTTGCTGCAGCAGATGGTCGGTACAGCCTTGCCGCCTGAGTTTGCGTTGAGCACCCGATTGCGCGATGTGCCGCCCCTGCCGCCACTGGCCTTGTTGCAGAAACAGTTGGCTGAAAACAGTCCGGAACTGGCGCGCGGCCGGGCCGAGACGCAACGCGCCCAACGCCAGCTCGATCTGGAGCGGGCGCAGCGTTGGCCGAACCTGGCCTTGAAGGCCAGCGTCGATGAGGACCCCGACGTGCGTACCTCGAAGTTCGGCCTAGTGGTCTCGATTCCCTTGTGGGATCGGCGTCGTGGTCCGGTGGGCGAGGCGGCGGCGCAGCTTTCGCGGGCACGCAACGAGCTGGAGTCGAACCAGTTCGTGCTCGGGCAGGCGATCGAGGCGGCCTATCAGCAATACGAAATTGCCCAGACCCAGGTCACGGCGCTGGAGTCGGGCATCGTTCGCCAGTCCGAGGCGGCGCTGAAAGTGGCCGAGGCGGCTTATCGCTTTGGCGAGCGCGGCTTTATCGAAGTACTGGACGCGCAGCGAGTATTTCGTGCGGCGCGGGCCGAACTGATCACGGCGCGCTATGAACTGGCAGCGGCCTGGGTGGAAATTGAAAGACTGCGGGCACAGCCCCGGGAAAGCAAGGAATGAAGAATCTTCTGTGGATGTGCATGGGACTGGCGCTGTTGGGTGGTTGCCAGAAGGAGAGCGGCCCGACGGCTGCCGCACCGGCCGGTGACCCGGCCGTGGTTGCGCCGGCCCCAGAGTTGCTGGCCCAACTCAAGCTGGCGCCGGTGGCGACGCAGCCGGTTGCCGAAACCTTGCGGGTGGCCGGCAATATCGATTTCGACGAGCAGCGCATTGCCCGCATTGGCGCGACGATCACCGGTCGGGTGACCTCGATCGATGCCTGGGTGGGGCAGCGCGTCGCCCAGGGGGCGGTGCTGGCTCGTCTGAACAGCAGTGAATTGTCGAGCCAGCAACTGGCCTATCTCAAGGCGCGGGCGCAGCTTGAATTGAACCGACGCAATGCCGAACGGGCCAAGGCCCTGTTCGAGGCCGACGTCATCGGCGCCGCCGAGTTGCAGCGCCGGGAGAGCGAATACCATATTTCGATGGCCGAGACCCGTGCCGCTTCCGACCAACTGCAACTGCTCGGCGTGACGCCGGCAGCCATCGAGCGGCTGGGCAAGCAGGGCGCGGTCAATTCCCTGACCCCGGTGGTGGCGACGCTGAATGGCGTGGTGGTCGAACGCAAGCTGGCCCAGGGTCAGGTCGTGCAACCGGCCGACACCCTGTTCGTGGTCGCCGACCTCGGCCGTTTGTGGGCCGTGGCGCAGGTGCCGGAGCAGCAGGTCAGCCAGGTCAAGGAAGGCCAGTCGGTGCATATCGAGGTGCCGGCGCTGGGCAACGAGCGGCTGGTCGGCAAGCTGATCCACGTCGGCCAGACGATCAATCCGGAAACGCGGACCGTGCTGGTGCGTACCGAACTGGACAACAGCGATGGCCGACTCAAGCCGGCAATGCTGGCCTCGATGCTGATCGAAGCCAAGCCGGTTGAGCGCATGGTGGTGCCGGCCGGTGCCGTGGTGCGGGAAAACGACGAAGATCATGTTTTCGTGGCCGAAGGCGAGAACAGTTTCCGCCTGGTCAAGGTCAAGCTCGGGCCCGAGCAGGGCGGGCAGCGTATTGTGCTGTCGGGCTTGAAGGGGCAGGAAAAGCTGGTGGTCAGCGGCGCCTTCCACCTGAATAACGAACGTAATCGCAAGGAAATGGAGGGCACGTGATCGAATCCTTGATACGTGCGGCGCTTAAACAGCGCCTGATCGTGGCGGTGATCGCCGCGGTGCTCTTCTTCTTCGGCCTCAATGCGGCGCAGAAGCTGTCGGTCGATGCCTTCCCCGACGTCACCAACGTCCAGGTCCAGATTGCGACCGAGGCCCCCGGCCGCTCGCCGGAGGAAGTCGAGCGCTTTGCCACGGTGCCGCTCGAAGTGTCGATGACCGGCCTGCCCGGGCTGGAGGAAATGCGTTCGCTCAATAAGCCCGGCTTGTCGCTGATCACGCTGGTCTTCAACGACAAGACCGACGTCTATTTTGCCCGCCAGCTGGTGATGGAACGTCTGCTCGAAGTCGGTTCCCGTCTGCCGGTCGGCATTACGCCGGTGCTCGGCCCGGTCTCGACCGGTTTGGGCGAAGTCTACCAATACACGCTGGATCGTGGCGATGACGGTGAGCGTGCGCTCACTGAAGAGGAGCTGATGCAGCGTCGAATTGCCCAGGACTGGGTGGTGCGGCCTTTGCTGCGTTCGATTCCCGGGGTGGCCGAAATCAATTCGCAGGGCGGCTACGCCAAGCAATACCAAGTGCTGGTCAATCCCGACAAGCTGCGTCACTTCGACCTGAGCATCGCCGATGTCTATCAGGCGGTCGGGCGCAATAATGCCAATGCCGGGGGCGGCGTGCTGCCGCAGTATGCCGAGCAGTACCTGATTCGTGCCGTCGGCCTGGTGCGCGATCTTGACGATATCCGCGCCATCGTGCTGCGCGAGCGCGACGGGGTGCCGGTGTATGTGCGCGACGTCGCCGAGGTCGAAATCGGCCATGACGTGCGTCAGGGCGCGGTGATCAAGAACGGCTATACCGAGGCGGTCGGCGGCGTGGTGATGATGATCGCCGGCGGCAATGCCAAGGAGGTGGTCAGCCGGATCAAGGCGCGGGTCAACGAGATCAACGCCAAGGGCATGCTGCCCGACGGCCTGAAGATCGCCGCCTATTACGATCGCTCGGAACTGGTCGATGCGGCGCTGTGGACCGTGACCAAGGTGCTGCTCGAAGGCGTCGTGCTGGTCGTCGTCGTGCTCTTCCTTTTCCTGGGCGACGTGCGCTCGTCGCTGATTGTCGTCGGCACGCTGGTGCTGACGCCATTGCTCACCTTCATGGCGATGAACAAGCTCGGCATCTCGGCCAACCTGATGTCGCTGGGCGGCCTGGCCATCGCCATCGGCCTGATGGTCGATGGTTCGGTGGTGGTGGTCGAGAATGCCTTCCTGCAATTGGGGCGCCATGCCAAGAGCGGCGAAAGCCAGACCCGGGTGATCCTGCGCGCCGTGGTCGAGGTGGCGACGCCGGTCATCTTCGGGGTTGGCATCATCATCCTGGTCTTCCTGCCCTTGATGACGCTGCAGGGCATGGAGGGCAAGATGTTCGCGCCCCTGGCCTACACCATCGCCATCGCGCTCGGCATTTCGCTGATCCTCTCCTTGTCGCTGACGCCGGTGATGTCGACTTACCTGCTCAAGCCGCCGGTGCATGACGGCGACCACGATACCAAGCTGATCGCGGCGATGAAGCGCTATTACCTGAAGCTGCTGCACTGGGCGCTGGGCAATGAAAAGAAGACCGTGGTGCTGGCGGTGGGGGCTTTCGTGCTGACCGTGGGCATGCTGCCCTTCCTCGGCACCGCTTTCATTCCGGAAATGAAGGAAGGTTCGGTCGTGCCGGGTATCAACCGGGTGCCGAACATCTCGCTCGACGAGTCGATCAAGATGGAAATGGAGGCGATGCGGCTGGTGATGCAGGTACCCGGCGTCAAATCGGCGGTGTCAGGGGTCGGGCGCGGCGAGTCGCCGGCCGACCCGCAGGGGCCGAACGAGTCGACGCCGATTGTCAGCCTGAAGCCGCGCAGCGAATGGCCGAGCGGCTGGAATCAGGACGATATCGCCGAGGCCATGCGCGACAAGCTGAAGGCCTTGCCCGGCGTGCAGATCGTGATGGCGCAGCCGATTTCCGACCGGGTCGATGAAATGGTCACCGGCGTGCGTTCCGATATTGCAGTCAAGGTCTTCGGTGACGATCTCGATCAGTTGAAGAAGATCGCCGGCCAGATTTCCAAGGTGGCGCAAGGACTGCAAGGCGCGCAGGATATGCGGGTCGAGCGGGTCAGCGGCCAGCAATACCTGTCGGTGGAGATTGACCGGCAGGCGATTGCCCGTCTTGGTCTCAATGTTTCGGACGTCAATGACGTGCTGGAGACGGCCATTGGCGGCAAGGTGGCGACCGAGATTTTCGAGGGGGAACGTCGCTTCCCGGGCGTCGTGCGTTTGCCGGAACGCTTCCGCAATAATGTCGAAGCGATTTCCAATGTCTTGCTCACCGCGCCGGGCGGCGCCCAGGTGCGGCTGGTCGATGTTGCCCGTATCCGGGTCATGGACGGGCCGGCCCAGATTTCGCGCGAGCTCGGCAAGCGTCGCATCGTGGTCGGTGTGAACGTCAAGGATCGCGACCTGGGCAGTTTTGTTGCCGAACTGCAGCAGAAGGTGGACAAGCAGATCAAGCTGCCGGAAGGCTATTACCTGGAGTGGGGCGGTCAGTTCCAGAACATGGAGCGGGCGCTCGGCCACCTGATGGTGATCATTCCGCTGACCATCGCGGCAATCTTCTTCCTGCTCTTCCTGCTCTTCAATTCGTTGCGCTTTGCGACGCTGATCATCACCGTTCTGCCCTTCGCTTCGATCGGCGGCATCATCGGCCTGTTCGTCACCCGCGAATACCTGTCGGTGCCGGCTTCGGTCGGATTCATTGCGCTGTGGGGCATTGCCGTGCTCAACGGGGTGGTGCTGGTGTCGTATATCCGCGGTCTGCGCGAAGCGGGGCGCAATGTGCGTGACGCGGTGGTCGAAGGGGCAACGCTGCGCTTCCGGCCGGTGATGATGACCGCGACGGTTGCCATGCTCGGCCTGATCCCCTTCCTGTTTTCGACCGGACCGGGGTCCGAGGTGCAGCGGCCGCTGGCCATCGTCGTCATCGGCGGGCTGATTACCTCAACCTTGTTGACGCTGGTGGTGTTGCCGACTATTTATCGCTGGTTTGACGAAGAGGAGGTCGAGGCATGAAAGAAATCAAGGCAGTCATCCGTCCCAACAAGTTGTCGGTGTTGCGCGACGCCCTGGTCGCCATGCCCGGCTTCCCCGGCATGACGGTAACCCGCGTCGAGGGCTGCAGCGCACCGACCCGCCATGCCGGCAAAAATACGATCAAGGATCAACTGACCGACTATTCGCCCAAAGTGCGGATCGAGATCGTGGCTTCCGACGAGGTCGCCGAGGCCTTGTTCCAGCGCGTGATCGAGGTGGCGCAAACCGGGCATTACGGCGACGGTCTGGTCTGGATCTGCGATGTCGAGCGAGCGGCATTCGTCTTCAAGACGACGCCGGGTCCGGAACTCTGAAGAAAGGTTTTTTTCCGTAAGGGTGTGATTGATTTCACAGGTCTTGGTGGGGTGGGTTCCGTAGAATAGCGAGCCATAATAATGGGCTGTTTAGTTCGCCCTTGGGGGCTATCGAATTCCATGGAAAACCTGCTTCACCCCGGCCTTTCGTCAACGCTGATGTCGCCAGCCGAGTTGCCGCTGGGGGTGGCGTCGTTGTCGCGCGGTGCGTACTTCAAAGAAGCATCGCTCGACATGACCTTGAGCATTTTGACCGAGTCGGCGGCCCAGATGTTGGGTGTCGAGCGGGTCAGCATCTGGGCGTTAACCCAGGACCATGACGAGTTGCGCTGCCTTGAATTGTTCGAGCGTTCGAGAATGCGGCACAGTAGTGGCGGCGCCATACTGGCAGCCGAATGCCCGCGCTACTTTGAGTCCTTGCGGCAGGAGCCATGCATTGTGGCCGATGATTTGTTCGCGCATCCGGCAACCCAGGGGTTTGCGGCGGATTATCTGTCCCGTTATGGCGTCAGTGCCTTGTTGGCCACGCCGATCCACATTCGTGGCGAACTGCAGGGCGTGCTTTGTCTGGAACAGGTTGGTGACAGGCAGCCCTGGATGTCGGCGCATCAACTATTTGCCCATGCGGTGGCCAACCTGGTCACGCTTGCCTTGGTCGAGTTCGAGGCGGGACAGGCCAAGCAGCAGGCCCAGGCCGCGGCCGAGCGCTTGCGCGCCGTTTTTGATGCGGCTCGCGATGCCATGCTGCTCTCCGATGCTGCGAGCGGCATTATTCTCGATGCGAACAAGCAGGCGGAGAAATTGTTTGCCTGTTCGCGGCGGCAATTGATCGGCCGCCACCGGCGCTCCTTGCATCCGCCGGGGGGGATCGTCGCCGGATGCGACCAGTGCATGACCTTGGCAGCGAGTTCATCGGCCGCACTGCATTGCTGCGAGATCCAGCGTTTTGACTGTTCGAAGCAGCGTGTTGAGGTTTCCGCCGAACTGGCCGAGATCAGCGATGGTCGAAAATTGTTGCTGGCCGTGCTGCGCCCGGTTTAGTCGGTTATCGCATCGACGGCAGCGCCTATCTGCTGCAGGATGTTAGCCAGGCTTTCGCGAACAGCGGGGCTGTCCAGTTCGTCGATCCGGGTGTCGTCCGGAATGGTTTTTTCCAGCTGCCGGCACAAATGCACGATGCCATAAAGATCCAGATGTTCCGCCTGTTGGGCCAGTTCCAGTCCTTCCAGCTTGAGGGCGTAGGCATCGGGCGGCAGGACGGCGAGGGCGTCGTGCAGGCGCTCCAGGCGCTCATGGGCTTCGCTGACGAAGAGCCGGTCGATCACCGGGGAGCGAATGGCTGCCAGGTCGTGCTGGGCCAGGCATTTTTCCAGGCGTTGGGCGAAGTGCCGGGCGCGTTCGGGAAACAGGACATTCTCCAGGCCGCCCGGTTCGTCGAAGCACTCGGTTGCTGCGCTGAGCGCAGCCGTCAATTGCGCCGAGGGCGGGCCGGCTTCGAGGCTATCCGCCGCGCTGGCCAGAGATTCGCCGAGATGCAGGCATTCGGCATCGCCGCTTTCCAGTGCAATGCCGTACAGCGCAAAAATCGCAGGACGAATGTCTTCCGCACCGCTCTCGTGGCGCTCGGACCAAGCTTGCGCCAGCCGGTGGCAGGTGTCGATCCAGCGCTGGTTCAGCCGGGCATCGAAACGCAGCTTGGTTGGCTTGGCGACCCAAGGCAGGATCGCCGCCGTCGCCTCCAGCGTGGGGGCGAGGGCGGCGCGGGTTTCCTCGAGGTCGCGCTCGGGGATGTCGTCCATGCTGTTGCTTACTGACCGGCCAGCTTGGCAAAGGCCGAAACGACTTCGGGCGGGGCCTGGACCAGTTCGATCAGCACGCCTTCGCCACCGATTGGGAATTCTTCATTGCCCTTCGGGTGCAGGAAGGTGATGTCGAAACCGGCTGCGCCCTTGCGGATACCGCCCGGGGCGAAGCGTACGCCGTTGGCGGAAAGCCATTCGACCGCCTTCGGCAGATCGTCGATCCACAGGCCGATGTGGTTGAGCGGCGTGGCGTGCACGGCCGGCTTCTTTTCTGGATCGAGCGGTTGCATCAGGTCGACTTCAACTTTGAACGGGCCGGTGCCCATGGCGCAGATGTCCTCGTCGACGTTTTCGCGTTCGGAAACGAAGGTGCTGGTGATTTCCAGGCCGAATTTCTCGACCCACAACGTGCGCAGCTTTTCCTTGGAAGGGCCGCCGATGGCGATTTGCTGAATGCCGAGAACCTTGAACGGACGTGTCATGACTGGATTCCTGTCGTTGAATGGATGGTGTAATCCATAATTATAAGGTCTTCATCCGGCGCTGGAGCTGCTGCTGGCTGGCGCCTTCCGATAGGCCAGGAAAAGCAGCGCCAGGCCGATCAGGATCATTGGCAGCGACAGCCATTGGCCCATGCTGATCTGGTAGGACTGACCGAAAATGCCGGCATCCGGTTCGCGGAAAAATTCGGTGATGAAGCGGAAGCAGCCGTAGCCGATCAGGAATACCCCGGATGCGGCGCGCCGCGGCCTGGGTCGTTGGGTGAATAACCAGAGGATCAAGAAGAGGGCGATGCCCTCCAGGCCGACGTGATAGAACTGCGAGGGGTGGCGCGGCAGCATGTCACCGGACTGCGGAAAGATCATCGCCCAGGGCAGGCTTGGATCGGCAACCCGACCCCACAGTTCGCCATTGATGAAATTCCCGACCCGGCCGGCGGCGAGGCCGAGTGGGACCAGCGGGGCAATGAAGTCGGTGACGTCGAACCAGGCCAGTTTGTTTTTGCGCGACCACAGGCTCATGGCGAGCAGGACGCCGATGAAGCCGCCGTGAAAGCTCATGCCGCCTTTCCATACGGCGAAGATTTCCAGCGGATGGCTAAGGAAATAGCCCGGCTCGTAAAACAGGACCTGGCCGAGGCGGCCGCCGATGATGACGCCGAGCATGCCGTAAAAGAGCAGGTCGTCGAGTTGTTCCGCGGTCATGATCGACGGGCGGGACTTGATGCGCAGGCGGCCGAGCAAAATAAATTGAACAAAGGCGACCAGATACATCAAACCGTACCAGCGTACAGAGATCGGTCCGAGCGAAAAAGCGACGGGGTCGAACTGGGGATGTAGAAGCATCGAAAGCGCAGAGTGGGCTAGAATTAGCCGATTATAGTTCGCGCCTTTTGTTACACGACTGTGGCGCCCAGATTCAGACGGAGATATTCATGCCTCAATACCGTTCCCGCACCTCCACCCACGGCCGCAACATGGCCGGCGCCCGTTCCCTGTGGCGCGCTACCGGCATGAAGGATGGCGATTTCAACAAGCCGATCATTGCCGTGGTCAATAGCTTCACCCAGTTCGTCCCGGGTCATGTGCACCTTAAGGACATGGGGCAGCTCGTGGCGCGCGAGATTGAGGCAGCCGGCGGCGTCGCCAAGGAATTCAATACCATCGCCGTCGACGATGGCATCGCCATGGGCCATAGCGGCATGCTCTACTCGCTGCCCAGTCGCGACCTCATTGCCGACTCTGTCGAGTACATGGTCAATGCTCATTGTGCCGACGCCATGGTCTGTATTTCCAATTGCGACAAGATCACCCCGGGCATGCTGATGGCCGCCATGCGCCTCAACATTCCGGTCATCTTCGTTTCCGGCGGCCCAATGGAGGCCGGCAAGGTCAAGGTTCAGGGCAATATCGTGCATCTCGATCTCGTCGATGCCATGGTCAAGGCGGCCGACCACTCGGTTTCCCAGGCTGATCTCGACGAAATCGAGCGTTCTGCCTGTCCGACCTGCGGTTCCTGCTCCGGCATGTTCACCGCCAATTCGATGAACTGCCTGACCGAAGCTTTCGGCCTCAGCCTGCCCGGTAATGGTACCGTCGTTGCCACGCACGCTGACCGCAAGCAACTCTTCCTGCGTGCTGGTCGCCAGATCGTCGATTTGTGCAAGCGCTATTACGATGAGGACGACGCTTCGGTTCTGCCGCGCTCGATCGCCACCAAGGCGGCCTTCGAAAATGCCATGACCCTCGACGTTGCCATGGGCGGCTCCACCAACACCGTGCTCCATATCCTGGCCACCGCCCAGGAAGCCGGCGTCGACTTCACGATGGCCGACATCGATCGTATTTCGCGCGCCGTCCCCTGTCTGTGCAAGGTCGCGCCGATGACCGACAAGTATCATATCGAGGACGTCCATCGCGCCGGCGGCATCATGGCCATCCTTGGCGAGCTTGATCGGGCCGGGCTGATCGATCGCGATGTGCCGACGGTGCATTCCAAGAACATCGGTGAGGCCATCGACCGCTGGGACGTGGTTCGCGAACATGACATCAAGGTGCACGCCTTTTTCAAGGCCGCCCCAGGCGGTGTGCCGACCCAGGTCGCATTCTCGCAGGATCGCCGCTACAACGAACTCGACCTCGATCGCACCCATGGCTGCATTCGCAACCAGGCCAATGCCTTCTCGCAGGAGGGCGGTCTCGCCGTGCTTTACGGCAACATTGCCGTCGATGGCTGCATCGTCAAGACGGCCGGCGTCGACGAGTCGATCTGGAAGTTCTCCGGCAAAGCCCGTGTTTTCGAAAGTCAGGATGCGGCAGTTGAAGCCATTCTTGGTGAGAAGATCGTGGCCGGCGATGTCGTGGTCATTCGTTATGAAGGCCCCAAGGGGGGGCCCGGCATGCAAGAGATGCTCTATCCGACCTCGTACTTGAAATCGATGGGGCTGGGCAAGGAGTGCGCGCTGCTCACCGACGGGCGTTTCTCCGGCGGTACTTCCGGTCTGTCGATCGGCCATGCCTCACCAGAAGCAGCCGATGGTGGTGCCATCGGTCTGGTCGAGGAGGGCGATATCATCGAGATCGACATCCCGAATCGCCGTATCCAGTTGGCTGTTTCCGACGAGGTGTTGGCCAAGCGCCGTGCCGCGATGGATGCCAAGGGCGAGGCGGCGTGGAAGCCGGTAGATCGCGAGCGTGTCGTTTCGGCCGCCCTGCAGGCCTATGCCCTGATGGCGACTTCGGCTGACAAGGGTGCGGTGCGCGACGTCAAGCTGATCCAGCGTCGGAAATGAGTTTCTCGGTCTGGCTCGGTTTTTTGCTGGCGGCGATCTTGATCGCCGTTGCGCCCGGGCCTGGCGCGGTCATCAGCATGAGTACCGGCATGCGCCATGGCTATCGCGCCGCATTCGTCGTCATTCTTGGCTTGCAGTTGGCACTTATTTGCCATCTGGCCCTGGTTGGGGTGGGGTTGGGGGCGCTTTTGGCGACTTCGGAAACGGCCTTTGCGGCAGTCAAGTTGCTGGGCGCGACTTATCTCGTCTGGCTGGGCGTTAAAAAGTGGCGGTCTCCGGCGATACGGGTCGAGGCTCGCGTCGCGGAGGGGCGCCGCGGGTTGTTTGGCCAGGGATTGTTGGTCAATTTGACCAATCCCAAGGCGATCGTCTTTATTGGGGCCTTGGTGCCGCCGTTCATTGATGTGGCGGCTCCGCAATTGCCGCAATATCTGATTGTGGCGGCGACACTTTGTCTGACCGATGTTGTCGTGATGTCAGCCTATGCCTTGCTGGCATCCCGCTTGGGCGTGTGGCTCGATCAACCCCGGGCAATTTTGATGCAGAACCGGGTGTTTGGTGGCTTGTTTGCAATGGCGGGTGCTTTTCTGGCGATATCGTCACGTCCGGCGTAGGTTCGGCGTGTCAACGAACTTGCTGGCTGTGACGTTTATGTCTGAAGCGGGAATTCGTTCAAATCGAGCTTTTCCTGAGATTCACTGATGCAGGCGGTTTGCAGGTGGCAGAAAAGGCCTTATTATCGCGTGCTGATTTATCCATCAACCCGAATAAACGGAGCGAGAGAATGAAAGCTGTTTACGTTGCAATGATGGCTGCCGCCGGTATCGCGATGGCTGGCCAGGTTCAAGCTGATGAAGCGCTGGCAAAAGCCAAGAACTGCCTGGCCTGCCACGCAGTCGACAAGAAGCTGGTTGGTCCGGCCTATAAGGATGTGGCTGCCAAATACAAAGCGGACAAGGGGGCTGTTGCAACCCTGGCTGCCAAGATCAAGTCGGGTGGCAAGGGTGTCTGGGGCGAGATTCCGATGCCGCCGAACAATGTTACCGATGACGAAGCCAAGAAGCTCGCTACCTGGATTCTTTCCCAGAAGTAAATCGCTTCGATTTCCCGAAAGCCAGCCTAGAGCTGGCTTTTTTTATTTTAGGTGTTGACAGTCGAGTGTCTTGTCTGGATAATTCTGCGTTCTCCGGAGGGATACCCAAGCGGTCAACGGGAACAGACTGTAAATCTGTCGGCTCTGCCTTCGAAGGTTCGAATCCTTCTCCCTCCACCAGATTGAATGCTGTAGCGGCCTGTGCTGCGGGCGAAGGATAAGCGGGTGTAGCTCAATGGTAGAGCTGAAGCCTTCCAAGCTTAAGACGAGGGTTCGATTCCCTTCACCCGCTCCA
>DAIMCQ010000071.1:0-15426 GCA_036726285.1 Azonexus sp. | reverse complement strand
CTGCTGTGCCGCCGGCATGCGTTCGGCCAAGGGCTGCGGCGAACTGAGCAAGCTCGGTTTCGGTCGGGTCTATAGCCTGGCCGGCGGTGTCGATGCCTGGGTGGGGGCCGGTTATCCGATCAAGAAAGGGACGCGCAACAAATGACGGCTCGCGTTCTGATGTACACCACGGCGGTGTGTCCTTATTGCATCCGCGCCAAGCAATTGTTGTCGGCCCGCGGGGTGACCCAGATCGAAGAAATTCGTGTTGATCTCGACCCGGATCAACGGGATGAAATGATGCAGAAAACTCAGCGGCGTACCGTGCCGCAGATCTTTATCGGCGACACCCATGTCGGCGGTTGCGATGATCTCTATGCGCTCGACAAGGCTGGTGGCTTGCAGCCCCTGCTCGACGGCGCCGCCTGAATACCCATTAACCTACTGAAAGATGAACATGGAACAAAATCAACAGCCCGTCTTCGGCATTGAAAAGCTTTACGTCAAGGATCTGTCGGTCGAAGTGCCGAATGCCCCGGAAATCTTCCTGGAGCGCGAAGCGCCACAGGTTGAGATTCAACTGAACACCGGTGCACGTGGCGTTGGCGAAGGCGTTTTCGAAGTCATCCTGACTGTGACCGTGACCGCCAAGCTGGCTGAAAAGACGGTTTTCCTGGTCGAAGTCGGCCAGGCCGGCATTTTCCGCATCGTCAATGTGCCGGACGAGCAGGTCGAGCCGCTGGTTGCCGTTGCTTGCCCGAATATCCTGTTCCCATATGCCCGTGAAGCCGTTTCCGACGCCGTGACCCGTGCCGGCTTCCAGCCAATCGTCCTGCAACCGGTCAATTTCGAAGCCATGTATATGCAGCGTCTGCAAGAACAGGCCGGTGCCCCGAGCGAAGTGCCGATCCAGTAAATCGCAATGAAAAGCCAGCTCCGGGCCATTTGTACGCTGTCGCTGCTCTGCCTGAGCAGCGTGGCGGCAGCCATCGATTACCGCTCGGTCGATGTGCCGGCGGCCATTCTTTACGACGCGCCTTCGCAGAAGGGCAAGAAGCTCTATCTGATCAAGGCGCAAACGCCGGTCGAGATCGTGGTTCGCCTGGAGGGCTGGTTCAAAATTCGCGACGCCGAGGGAAGCCTGGCCTGGATCGAGGCGCGCAATGTCTCGGAACGCCGGACGTTAGTGGTCACCTCGGCACGTGCGGAAATCCGGCAGTCGGACAAACCCGAGGCGCCGGTTGCCTTGCTGGTCGACAAATGGGTCGGCCTGGAATTCGTCGAAGCCGCCTCGCCGGGGTGGGCGAAAGTGCGTCATCGTGACGGTGTGAGCGGTTATGTCCGCTCGACGCAGGTCTGGGGTTTATGAGAATTACGCTGCTGGGGGCGGGTGCCTGGGGTACCGCGCTGTCGATTGCCTTTGCCGGCAAGCATGAAATTACCTTGTGGTCGCGGGAAGAGGATGTTGCCGCCGACTTGTTGAACACTCGCGAAAATCACCGCTTTTTCCCCGGCTACAAGTTGCCGGCCGGGGTAGCGGTATCGACCGATTTTTCTGCCGCGATTGCGACGGCGGAACTGTTGATCATCGCGACACCGATTGCCGGCTTGCGGCCGACGGTTGAGCGTTTGAAGACGCTGGGCTGTGCTTTGCCGGTCCTTTGGGTATGTAAGGGCTTTGAGGCGGGTAGCGGCAAGCTGCCGCATCAGGTCGTCACCGAAGTGCTGGGCAGCGAAATCGTCTGCGGCGCGCTTTCCGGTCCGAGCTTTGCAGAAGAAGTTGCCGCAGGTCAGCCGACCGCCGTGGCCCTGGCGGCCAACGAACCTGCCTTTGCCCGCGAAGCCGCTCGCCAGTTGCATACGACGCGCCTGCGCATCTATGCCAACGATGACCTAGTTGGTGTTGAAGTAGGTGGGGCGATCAAGAACGTGCTGGCCATTGCCACCGGCGCTTGCGACGGCCTCGGTCTCGGTCTGAATTCACGGGCTGCGCTGATGACCCGTGGGCTGGCTGAAATCGCTCGCCTGGGGCTGGCCTTGGGTGCCCAGCGCGAAACCTTCATGGGGCTGGCCGGCATGGGCGATCTGATTCTGACCTGTACCGGGGATTTGTCGCGTAATCGTCGGGTCGGTCTGGCCTTGGCTGAAAACAAATCGCTGCCACAGATCCTGGAAGAGCTCGGGCATGTCGCCGAAGGTGTTTACACGGCCCGCGAGGTCGATCAGCTTGCCCGCAAGCTGAATGTAGACATGCCGATCAGTGCGGCTGTGGCGGCGGTGCTCGATGGTCGCTTGAGTGCCGCGCAGGCGGTCGAGCAACTGATGGCCCGCGATCCCAAGGAAGAGCTGGCTTAAACGGCTCCGCTGAAGCCAGCCTGGCGCCAGGCTTCAAAGACGGTGACAGCCGCCGCATTGGATAGGTTCAGACTGCGCTGCCCGGCCCGCATGGGCAGGCGCAAGCGGTTTTCGACCGCGAATTCGGCGATGATCTCGGCCGGCAAGCCGCTGGTTTCCCGGCCAAAGACGAAAACATCGTTTTCCTGCAACTGTTTGGCGTAGAGGTTGCCGCTGCCCTTGGTCGTCATGGCAAACAGGCGGCGACCGGCCAGCGCTGCCTTGCAGACGGACCAATCGGCGTGGCGCAGGACACGGGCGTACTCATGGTAATCGAGCCCGGCCCGGCGCAGCGCCTTGTCGTCGATATGAAAACCGAGCGGTTCAACGAGGTGCAGTTCGGCGCCGGTATTGGCGCAGAGACGAATGATGTTGCCGGTATTGGGCGGGATTTCCGGCTGGAAGAGAACGACGGCAAACACGCTGCAGGGATTCCTGAAATCGAGGTGGCGGATTAGATCATGAATTGACCGTTCAGTGCTTCAGGGCACGCGCCGCCACCGCCACCGAAACCAGGCTGGCACCGTGCAGCTTGAGCACCCGGGCGCATTCGTTGAGTGTCGCGCCGGTAGTCATGACGTCGTCAATCAGCAGGATGTGCCGGGCGGAGAAATCGCACCGGCATTCGAAGGCGCCGCGCACGTTGCGTTGCCTTTCCTTGAGCGGCAACTCGGCTTGTGGCGGCGTGGCGCGGCTGCGAATCAGGCTGTCACGGTCGAGTGGCAGATGCAGATCGTGGGCGATGCGGCGGGCGATTTCGCCGGACTGGTTGAAGCCCCGCTCATGCAAGCGCTCCGGGTGGAGCGGCAAACCGATAATCGTATCGAAAGCCTGAGGGAGCAGCTTTTTGGCCAGTCGTTGGCCGAGCCAGTCGGCAACGGCGAGTTGGTGGCCATATTTGAGGGCGTGGATGATGCGGTCAACCGGAAAATCGTAGCGATGGAGGGCGAAGCTTCGGTCGAAGTTGGGCTTGTTTTTCAGGCAGCTGCCGCAACGTTCGCCATGAGTGGTCTGCGCGCTGCATTGGGGGCACAGTGCGTCGGGCATCACTGGTAGGTCGGCTTCGCAGGGCGGGCAAATCAGTGTGTTGCCGCTGTCTCCGCCACAGAGCAGGCAGCTGCCCGGCAGCAGCCTGGCACTCAGCCGCCGGCCGAGGCGCACCAGCCAATGGGGCTGGGGTAAAATTGACAGCTGTTCGGAGCGTCCTCGATAATCCATAATTACCGATACGTTTCGTATCTGATTTCTATCGTATTTTTCACGCAAGGCCTCACATGCAAGCTAGCTCACTCGCCGCTGTTCCGTCCGTTTCGCAATCTCCTGTCAGCCGCCAGTGGACCGTTGCCGAGGTTCTCGCGCTCTATGAAATGCCCTTGATGGACCTCGTCTGGCAAGCCCAAGGGGTGCATCGCGAGAACTTCGATCCGAACGCCATTCAACGCTCGACGCTGCTTTCGGTCAAGACCGGCGGCTGTTCGGAGGACTGCGGCTATTGTTCGCAATCGGCCCGTTACGACACCGATACCGAGCGTGAGCGCCTGATGCCGCTTGATCAGGTGATTGCTGCCGCCAAGGTGGCCAAGGAAAAGGGCGCTTCGCGTTTCTGCATGGGCGCGGCCTGGAAGGGGCCGAAGGACAACGATCTGGATCGCGTGCTCGACATGGTGCGCGAGGTCAAGGCATTGGGCATGCAGACCTGCGTCACGCTGGGCATGTTGAAGGATGGTCAGGCTGAAAAGCTCAAGGATGCCGGCCTGGATTACTACAACCACAACCTCGATACCGACAAGGAGTTCTACGGTCAGGTCATCAAGAGTCATACCCATGATGACCGTCTCGATACTCTCGATCAGGTTCGCGATGCCGGCATCAATGTCTGTTCCGGCGGCATTATCGGGATGGGCGAGTCGCGCAAGAACCGGGCGGCGCTGATCGTCCAGTTGACCAACCTGCCCCAGGCGCCGGAATCCGTGCCGATCAACAACCTGGTGCCGATTCCCGGCACGCCGCTGGCGGACAATCCGCGTCTCGACCCCTTCGAGTTCGTCCGGACGATTGCTGCTGCGCGCATCACCATGCCGAAGTCCTGGGTTCGCTTGTCGGCCGGGCGTCAGGAAATGTCGGACGAACTGCAGGCGCTGTGCTTCCTGGCCGGAGCCAACTCGATGTTCTACGGCGATCATCTGCTGACGACCGGCAACCCGGATGTCGACCGCGATGATGCGCTGTTTGCCCGTCTCGGCGTCAAGGCAGTTTGAGCGCAGGTTTTGTCGACCGGCAGCAGGTCGGTCGGCGCTTTTCCCGGGTCGCGAGCCGTTACGAGGAAGCTGACTTCTTCGCGCGCGAGGTCGACCGACGGATGCAGGAGCGGCTCGATTACGTCAAGATCGAGCCGAAGACCATTCTTGATCTGGGCTGCAGCCGCGGCGGCAGTTTTCCGGGATTGGCCGGGCGCTACCCGGATGCTCGTCTGATTGGCCTGGATGCCGCGCCGGCTATGCTGGTGGCAGGGCGTACGCCGCGTGCCGGCTGGCAGCGACTGCTCGGACTGGGCAAGTCGGCTGAGCAGTGCCTGGCGGCTGATGCGGCAAAGCTGCCGTTGAAAAATGCTTCGGCATCAATGGTCTGGTCGAATTTGCTGTTGCATTGGCTGGATGATCCGCTGCCGGCGCTGGGCGAAGCGCATCGCGTGCTGGAGGTCGGCGGTCTGTTGATGTTCTCGACCCTTGGACCGGATTCCCTGATGGAGTTGCGGGCCGCATTTGGCGATGGTTACGCCCATACCCAGCGTTTTATCGACATGCACGACCTGGGTGACATGCTGGTCGGTTGCGGTTTTGCCGATCCGGTCATGGATATGGAGGTCGTCACGCTGACCTACGATGATCTCGATACTTTGTTTGCCGAGTTGCGGGCCGCCGGCTCGTCGTGTGCGATGAAAGCGCGTCGCCACGGCCTGACGGGGCGGCAGGCCTGGGCAACCGCTCGCGCTGCGTATGAGACGATGCGCCGTGAAGGCAAGTTGCCGGCGACCTTCGAGGTGGTCTACGGCCACGCCTGGAAGGTTGCGCCGAAGCAGACGCCGGACGGGCGGGCCATCGTTCGCTTCGATTTGTCGCGCAACAAATGATTAATCAGGCTTCCGTTTGAAAAATCGAAGCGGCTTGGCCGTGTCGCGATAGCCCACCGGGATGGCCTTGCGCCGCCACTCGCGAACTCGCCAGCCTAGCAGCAGGACCAGCGCCAGCGTGTTGCCGAGTGGCCAAAGCAGGGTGGTGAGCTTGGCTTGCCAAAGGTAATGCAGGCAAGCCAGGATGCCGATCAAGTAGATGTTTCGATGCAGGCTTTGCCAGGTCTTGCCGCCCAGTCTGCGCAGCGCCCATTGATTGGAAGTTGCCGCCAGCGGTAGCAGCAGGGCAAAGGCGGCAAGCCCGATCAGGATGAACGGGCGCTTCAATACGTCGTCAGCCATGCTGCCAAGGACGAATTCATGCTCAAGGTAGATGAAGCCGAGCAGGTGGATGCTGGCCCAGAAAAAGCAGAGCAAGCCGAAGCTTCGACGCAGGCGAATTAGCCAGTGCTGTTGCGTCATTGCACGCAGTGGCGAGATGCACAGTGTCAGCAGCAACATGTTGAGCGCCCAATTGCCGGTCCAGCGCTGGATGGACTGAATGCTCTCCGGGTCCATGAGCGGACTGAGCGAAGAGAGCGGAATGTGAATCAGCGGCGTCAGGCCGGCAACGATGATGATCGCCTTCAGCCGGTTGATCAGCGTGCTATCGCTTTGCGGCATGTGTGGTCCAGAAGGGGCACGGCTGGCGTGGAGAGGGGGGCTGTGCGGGCGAGGATCAGCCGACGAGAACTGTGCGGATTTCGAAGATATCTTCCGCCGCTTCTTCCAGCAGGTCGGCGTAGCGGGCGCGGTCGCTTGCCATGCGTTCATCCGCACGATCATCGTACATGCTGTCCCAGTCTGGTTTGTCGTTGGCCAGCAGGCGGGCAAAGTACAACACGTCGCGGACCGAGCATGGCGTTTCGATGGCTTGTTGCTCCTGATGCGTATTCAGTGAATCAATAATGCGCTCTGGCAAACCGAGGATGTGCAACAGGCTTTCGCCAATGCTCTCATGCCAGCCGGCGATCAACTCGATCATGCCGGCTTCGTTGTTGCGGTATTCGGGATATTCGGCGGCACGGTAAAGCAGGTAGAACACGCCGATCTTGTGCACCAGGCCGGCCAGCATGGCTTCGTCAGCGTTGCCCCGGCCCAGGCGACGAGCCAGAACACGTGCGATGGCAGCCACCTGGATCGAGTATTCCCAGGTTTTACGGGCCAGTTGGTCGTAGGCAGCCAGGTGGCGAGACTTGAGCATCTGGTCCATGGCAACAGCCAGCGAAGTGGTGCGGACAACCTCGAAGCCGAGCCGCTTGATGCCGCTGGCCAGGTCGCTGATCGTGCTGCCTGATCGGTTGTAGGCCGCTGAATTGGCCAGCCGCAACAGTTTGCTGGAGATCAGCGGCTCGACGCCGACCGCTTGTGCAACGCGTTCGATATTGGCGTAAGGGTCTTTCAGGGTGTTGCGGACGAGAACGGCAGCATCCAGGCAGGTTGGGAAATTGATATCGCCCGACAGGTCGCGGGCGATATCTTCAAGTATGCGGAAATGGATGTTATCTGCCATCGTTGCCTTAGCCGGAGATATAGCGTTCGAGTTGGGAGATCAGGAACTCCTGCGAACTGATGGTTTCCTTGACCAGGTCACCGATCGAAATCATGCCGGCGACACTGGTATCGTCGTTGAGCACGGGCAGGTGGCGAAAGTGTTTCTCGGTCATCAGGGCCATGCACTCGTCGACCGAGGTGGATGGCGTTACATAAACCACCCGGTCGCTCATGATTTCGCGGACCAACGTTTCCTTCGACGCCTTGCCGTGCAGGATGACCTTTCGCGCATAGTCACGCTCGGAGAAGATGCCGACCAATTGTTCGCCTTCCAGTACGAGCAGGGCGCCGACATCGTTGGCGGCCATTACGCTGAGGGCATGAAAAACGCTATCACCAGGGGCGACAACGGCCAGTGGGCGCTGTTTGTCGGCAAGCAACTGCTTCAGTGTCTTCATCAGGGTCTCCTCGGGGTGAGTCGTGTTTTAGTGGAACGAGTCTATCCCCGTGGGCTCCCCCTGCCAAGTATTCGCCAAGAATAAAAAAGGCAGCCGAAGCTGCCTTTTTTGGACAATGCCTTGCTGGCTTAGTGCAGGCCGGCAGCGAATTCGGCGACGGCCTTGATTTCGGCGTCAGACAGTTTGGCGGCGATCGTGCGCATCATCTTTTCGGGATCGTTGGCGCGTTCTTCGGCACGGAAAGCCTTCAACTGGGCTTCGGTGTATTCCGGATACTGGCCAGCCAGTTTCGGGTACTGGGCGGGTAGGCCGGCACCGGCCGGACCATGGCAGCCGGCACAGGCCGGAACGCCCTTCTTGAAGTCGCCGCGACGCCACAGGGTCTGGCCAAGCGCGATCTTGCTTTCATCCTTGGCGGCGGCAGGCTTGGTCTTCTGGCTGCTGAACCAGGCAGCGACATTCTTCATGTCTTCGTCGGAAAGCGGTGCGGCCATGCCGGCCATGATCGGGTTGTTGCGCACAGCAGGCTTGCCGTCGATCGACTTGAAGTTCTTCAGTTGCTTGTAAATGTAGTCGGCACCCTGGCCGGCCAGAATCGGATTGGCCGGCGTTGCGCTGTTGCCATCGGCGCCATGGCAGGCGACACAGATGGATTCGGCAATGACTTTGCCCTTGGCCGGGTCGGCTTTTGCCTTGGCTTCTTCAGATGCGTTTGCGATGAAACTGGTGGCAAGAAGGATTGCCATTGCCGCGGTGCGAATCATTTTCGAGCTCCTTGTACGCGTTTGTGGGCGCTTTGGCCGGAACGGAAGTTACAAACCTGCTATTCTATATCAGTTCCCCGCCCCCTTGGCGGGTCTTCCGAGTTTTTTATGCCTCTGTTCCAGCAGGCGGTTTTCTTGACAACCGTCGCCCATCTCCGTGATTTACCGCAGGATTCCGTCCGTGAAGTTGCCTTCGCTGGACGCTCGAATGCCGGTAAGTCTTCCGCTATCAACACCCTGGCCGGGCGAGTCCGTCTCGCCTATGTCAGTAAGACGCCGGGGCGTACCCAGCATCTGAATTACTTCACGCTGGCCGAGGGTAAATACTTCGTCGACTTGCCCGGTTATGGCTATGCCAAGGCGCCGGAAGCCATCCGTTCGCAATGGGAGGGGCTGATCGGCCCGTATCTCAGCAAGCGCGATCAACTCGCTGGGCTGGTTGTCATCATGGATATCCGTCGGCCGATGACCGATCTTGATCTGAAGCTGATTGACTGGTTCCGGCCGACCGGACGGCCGATCCATATTCTTCTTTCCAAGGCGGACAAGCTGAGCCGCCAGGAGCAAACCAAGGCGCTGCGCTCGGTCAAGGCCGAGGTGGCGACCTGGGGGGACGCCGCGCTGTATTCCGTGCAGCTCTTTTCCAGCCTGAAAAAGACCGGTGTCGAAGATGCCGAGTCGGTATTGGCTGGCTGGCTGGATATCGAAATGAAGAAAAAGGAAAACAAAGAGCCCCCGGATAAGGGGGGTCCGGGGGCCAAAATGCCCTGACGTTGTCAAGGCACCCGCTCAGGGAGGTGAAGCGGGAGATAGCGCGTGCCATCTGATGACTCTGATTTGGGTCAATACGAAAAGTTCCGCACTGTTTGAAAATTTCTCTTTCGAATTTTTTGAGGTTTTTGCATGAGTGCTACCGGTCAATTTCCTGGAACCCGCATGCGCCGGATGCGGCGCGATGATTTTTCGCGCCGCCTGATGCGGGAGTCGGTGCTGACGGTCGATGATTTCATCTACCCGGTATTCGTCCTCGAAGGCGCGGGACGGATCGAGAAAGTGGCTTCGATGCCGGGCGTCGAGCGGCAGTCACTGGATATTCTTCTGAAAACGGCGGAGCGTGCCGTCAAGCTTGGGATTCCTGCGCTGGCCTTGTTCCCGGTGGTCGATACGTCGCGTAAGTCGTTGGGGGCTGAAGAAGCCTATAACGAGAACGGTTTGGTGCCGCAGGTGGTGAGCGCGCTCAAGCGCGAGTTTCCTGAATTGGGCGTGATTACCGATGGTGCGCTGGATCCGTACACGACGCATGGTCAGGATGGCTTGATCGATGCAACCGGCTACGTGCTGAACGACGAAACTGTTGCCGTGCTGCAGAAGCAGGCGCTGTGTCATGCCGCGGCCGGGGTGGATGTGGTTGCCCCTTCCGACATGATGGATGGCCGTATCGGCAGCATTCGTACCGCTCTCGACGGGCAGGGCTTCATTCATACGCGGATTCTGGCCTATTCGGCCAAGTATGCATCCGCCTTCTATGGCCCTTTTCGCGATGCGGTCGGTTCGGCGGCCAATCTCGGTAAGGGCAACAAATATACTTACCAGATGGACCCGGGGAATAGCGACGAGGCGCTCAAGGAAGTCGCGCTCGACTTGCAGGAAGGGGCCGACATGGTCATGGTCAAACCAGGTATGCCGTATCTAGACATCGTTCGCCGCGTTAAGGACGAGTTCGGCGTGCCCACCTATGCCTATCAGGTGAGCGGCGAGTACGCCATGCTGAAGGCGGCATTCCAGAATGGCTGGCTGGATGAACGGTCTTGCGTGCTGGAGAGCCTGCTCGCCTTCAAGCGGGCAGGCGCCGATGGCATCCTGACCTATTTTGCGCTGGACGCGGCGGAATACCTGAAAGGCTGAGTTGCTTCGGCTGGACCAAAAAGGCGGCTGAGAAAGCCGCCTTTTTTACGTCAATCGCTTCCTGGCGTCCCTGATTGCGACAGGCAGGCGAAGTAGAGCATGGTCCATTGCTGCGGCCATTGGGCCAGCGGTTCGCGACTGAAGCCGCTGCGGGCATATTGCTCCCAGCGCCCGACGGCATAGCAGCGCAACAGATTGGCCAGTGCGCCGAAGTCGGCATCGGTCTTGAGGTTTTCCTGGGTGGCGGCAATACGCAGCGCTTGTTTCAAGGCCGCCTCGATCTTGTCGAGCAAGGCATTGATCCGGAGTTGCAGGCGTTCGTTTTCATTGACCAGTGCATCGCCGATCAGGACTCGGGTCATGCCCCGATTTTTCTGGGCGAAGCGCAGAAGCAGGACGACGATCTGCTCGACCTGCTTGAGTCCTTCGCTTTCATCGCTGGTGATCTGGTTGATGACGCCGAACAGGCTTTGCTCGATGAACTCGATCAAGCCGTCGTACATCTGGGCTTTGCTGGCGAAATGTCGGTATAGCGCGGCTTCGGAGCAATTCAGTCGGGCTGCCAGCGCGGCGGTGGTGATCTTTTCCCCTTTCGGGGTTTCCAGCATGCCAGCCAATGTCTGCAGGATCAGCAGGCGTTTTTCGCCCGGTTTTGTCGCCATGATGCCCCCCCATGCGTAATTATTCTTGCCGGGAAATTATAAGCGACCAATCCTTTCGGGAAGCTCCAATACAGAACGAATCTTGACGTCCGCATAGGTCGATTGCCGTAAGCCAGCGCTTACCCACACGGTTTTCATGCCGAGCTTTTTGGCTGTGACCAGATTGGCCAGGCTGTCCTCGACCATGATGCAGCGACGCGGGTCGAGGCGCTCTGATTGGAGCAGGGAACGGTATCCGGCGGGCATGGGTTTGGGGCGGTAACCCGTCTTCTCGACCGAGTATGCCGCATCGAAGCACCGCCACAGGCCGGTCGCTTTCAGTACGGCATGCATGTAGTGCCCGGGGGCGTTCGAGAAGATGATTTTTCGGCCGGGCAGGCGATGCAGCATGTTCAGGGTTTGCCGCGGGAAGACGAGCATGGAGGCCAGATCCGGGAACTGATGGGTTTCCTTGAGGAAGTGGGCCGGGTCGGTATTGTGGTGGCGCATCAGGCCGAGCAGCGTGGCGCCGTAGCGTTGCCAGTAATGCTGGCGGATACGATTCGCTTCTTCTGTGTCGACCTGCAGGTGACGCTCGATGTATTGCCGCATCGAGCGGTTGATGTGAGGGAAAATGTGCGGGCTCGCGTTGTGTAGCGTGTTGTCCAGATCGAACAGCCAGACGCGGCCCGCAGCATGCATCAGTGGGACTTGATCATCGTGCCGACGCCATGGTCGGTGAGGATTTCGAGCAGCAGCGCATGCTCGACACGGCCGTCGATGATATGCACGCCCTTGACGCCATTGCGGGCGGCATCGAGTGCCGAGCCGATCTTCGGCAGCATGCCGCCGGACAGGGTGCCATCCTCGACCATTTCGTCGATTTGTTTCGGGGTGATGCCGGTGATCAACTGCCCTTCCTTGTCCAGTACACCCGGCGTATTAGTCAGTAGGACCAGTTTTTCCGCCTTGAGTACCTCGGCGATCTTGCCGGCAACCACGTCGGCATTGATGTTGTAGGTCTCGCCGTCCTTGCCGACACCGATCGGGGCAATCACCGGAATGAAGGCGCCCTTGTCGAGATGGTCGATCAGGGTTGGGTCAATGGAGGTGATCTCGCCGACCTGCCCGACATCGATCAGGTCGCCCGGGTGGTCCTTGTCTTCCAGCATCAGCTTCTTGGCGCGAATGAAATTACCATCCTTGCCGGTCAGGCCGACGGCCTTGCCGCCATGCTGATTGATCAGGTTGACGATGTCCTTGTTAACCTGGCCGCCGAGGACCATTTCAACAACTTCCATGGTCTCTGCGTCGGTGACGCGCATGCCCTGGACGAACTCGCCCTTCTTACCGACGCGAGTCAGCAGGTTTTCGATCTGCGGGCCGCCACCGTGCACGACGACGATGTTGAAACCGACCAGTTCGAGCAGCACGACATCGCGGGCAAAACAGCTCTTCAGATGCTCGTCGGTCATCGCATTGCCGCCGTACTTGACGACGATGGTCTTGCCGTGGAAGCGCTTGATGTAGGGGAGGGCTTCGGCCAGAACAGCGGCCTTGATGCCGGGGGTGAGGTTTTCGAGACTCATGGCGGGCTCCGAGTGGAATCGCCGCGGATTGTACAAAGAAAAAGGCCGGAGCGGGTCCGGCCTTGTGCGCGATCTATGCTGCTCAGTCGATATTCAGGCGCTTGTTGGGACTTGCCGTGCGCTTGGGCAGCGTCAGTTCGAGAATGCCGTCGTTGAATTTCGCCACGGCATGGCTGTCGTCAATTTCCTGGCCCAGTTGGAACGAGCGTGCCACCTTGCCGAAGTAGCGTTCGGAACGCAGGATCCGCTCGCCTTCCTTGATGTCCTTCTCCTGCTTGATTTCAGCACTGATCGAGACCTGGTTGCCATCGACAATGACATGGATGTCCTGCTTCTTGACGCCGGGAAGTTCGGCGTGCACCAGATAGTCGTTGCCCTGCTCCTTGACGTCCATTTTGATCGTGGGCGGCTGAGCCGGGGCGCCGTTGAAATCTACCGGGCGGACGAAAAAGCCACGGAAAAGATCATCGAGTGGGTCGAGTCGGGTGATGTTTGCCATGTTTGCTCTCCTTGTGGTTCAGGTTTTCCTGAAACCAATATAGGGAGCGATCTGCGGCTTTCAAGTCCTTTTGTCAGGGAAATGACAACGCCTTATTTGGGGGCTGATTCAGGGCCTGGTAGCGCGAGAATGGCGTCGCGGTTGCTGGCCGAAAAACATAGCCTGGCCGCCTCTCTCTGCGGGAGCCAAATATATCGGAGGTGCTCGGCGGGGGCGATGGTGATCGGCACGATTGCCGGGACTTGCAGCGAGAAAACGTGTTCGGTGTTTTGGGTGATACCAGGGGCGTAGCGGTGGCGCCACTCAGGGAATATCTCGAAGGTGCTGGCTTGTTGCCAGTCCTTCAAAACGAATTGGCGGCAGTACAGTCCGGTTTCTTCCGTCACTTCGCGTTGGGCGGTTTCGAGCAGGCTCTCGTTGATTTCCTGGCTGC
The DNA here is from genome assembly GCA_036726285.1 of Azonexus sp. Taxonomy (GTDB): domain Bacteria; phylum Pseudomonadota; class Gammaproteobacteria; order Burkholderiales; family Rhodocyclaceae; genus Azonexus. Next base: position 2,101 of record DAIMCQ010000071.1, on the reverse strand, counting down.
CTGTCACGGATTGCCAGTAACCCGGATGCAGGGCGCGTTCCAGCAGCAGGATCTCGAATTTTGGCGTATGAATGACGACCAGCACCGAAACCGGGTGTTTGTAGGCACTCATTCTTCAGGCAGGTTGGCGATGCCTCGCACCGGGGTGGTCAGGAGTATGAGCAGCGGGTTCTGGCTATTGGCGCGGTGGTCAACGGCCGATTGGAGTACTTCAATTAGTGTCGAGAGTGCCTCCGGGTCTTGCTGGCGAAGTATTTCCAGGCCCGCAAGTTCGATGGCAATACGTTTGGCGGGATGCCAGTCGAGATCGGTCAGGCAGTCGTGCAGGGCGTCAAAATTGTTGCCGTACCAGATCGGGAAGTGGAGGGCGGCGCCGATCTCACGCAACACGTCATCGATATCCCGGCAGTCTCCGACCTCAATCGAGAGCAAAGTCTTGCCAAGCTTCTGGCGAATCAGTGGGCGGCGCGCAGGCGGAAGGTGGTAAAGCCCAAATGGTGCGATTGGAAATGGAGTGCCAGGGGTCACGCTTATTCCAGGATCCGTTTGAAGCTTTGGTAGTGATCGTCGGTGTAGTAATAGTCTCGTCGCTCACCGGCAATGATCCGCCGGGGGCCGCGGTCGCGTCGTCCGGGGGTTTTGACCGTGTATTCGGTGTAGTAGCCGCGTGGCTGCCGCGGGAGGCGCTTCTCGAAATTGCCGAAGACGATTCCATCCCTGGCGTAAGGAAAGGGGCCACCGGTCTTGATCAGCACCAGTGTTTGCTGTGCTTCACGGGGAAGCTCGCTGGCGCGGATTTGCTCAACGCCAGGCCCTTGTTGGGAGAAGCTGAAAGCAAAAACGCTTCCTGTCGTCAGCCAGGTGACGAGCAGGAAGCGTAGCCAATAAGGCATGCCGGTCAAGGCTTAGGAGGCGGAAATTTCGACCTGGGTTTCGACTTTCTGGCGCAGGCGGATGTGTAGTTCGCGCAGTTGCTTCTCGTCGACCGCCGACGGCGCATCGGTGAGCAGGCACTGGGCACGCTGGGTTTTCGGGAAGGCGATCACGTCGCGGATCGATTCGGCACCGGTCATCATGGTGACGATGCGATCGAGACCAAAGGCCAGGCCGCCATGCGGCGGTGCGCCGTACTTCAGGGCATCGAGCAGGAAGCCGAACTTGGCCTGCTGTTCTTCCGGGCCGATATTGAGGGCCGAGAAGACCTTTTCCTGCACCTCGGCGCGGTGGATACGTACCGAACCGCCGCCCAGTTCCCAGCCGTTCAGCGCCAAGTCGTAAGCCTTGGCCAGGCACTTGCCCGGATCGCTGACCAGCAGGTCGAGATGCTCGTCCTTGGGGCTGGTGAACGGATGGTGGCAGGCGCTCCAGCGCTTGTTTTCGTCGTCGTACTCGAACATCGGAAAGTCGATGACCCACAAGGGGGCCCACTTGGCGCCAGTGACGAAGCCTTTCTCGTGGCCGATCTTGATGCGCAGGGCGCCGAGGGCGTCGCTGACGATCTTGGCCTTGTCGGCGCCGAAGAAAATCAGGTCGCCGGATTGCGCGCCGGTGCGTTCGATGACGGTTTTGAGCGAAGCCTCCGACAGGTTCTTGACGATCGGCGATTGCAGGCCAGTCTCGTTGATCTGGGTGACGTCGTTGACCTTGATGTAGGCCAGGCCCTTGGCGCCGTAGATGCCAACGAACTTGGTGTATTCGTCGATCTCGCCACGGGTCAGCGAGGCGCCGCCCGGGATGCGCAGGGCGGCGATACGGCCGCCTTCGCTGTTGGCGATGTTGGCGAAGACCTTGAAGGCGACATCCTTAAACGCGTCGGCGACATCGACCAGTTCGAGGGTGACGCGCAGGTCGGGCTTGTCCGAGCCGAAGCGGCGCATGGCTTCGGCGTAGGTCATGCGTGGGAATTCCGGCAACTCGACGTCGATCGCTTCCTTGAATACGGTGCGGATCAGCTTTTCCATCAGGGCGGTGATCTCGTCCTCGCTCATGAACGAGGTCTCGATATCGACCTGGGTGAATTCGGGCTGGCGGTCGGCGCGCAGATCTTCGTCGCGGAAGCACTTGGTGATCTGGTAGTAGCGGTCGAAGCCGGCGACCATCA
>DAIMCQ010000070.1:0-15641 GCA_036726285.1 Azonexus sp. | reverse complement strand
GTCAAGGAATACCAGGTGCGGGTCGATCCGCCGGCACTGGCCCGTTATGGCGTGACGCTCGAGCAAGTCTCGCAGGCCCTGGCCAACGGCAACCAGAATGCTTCCGGCGGCTTGATGAAGCGCGGTGACGAGTCGATGGTGGTGCGGGCGGTCGGCCTTTTTTCCAGTCTCGACGATATCCGCGCCGCCGTCGTGCAGGCCAGGGAGGGCAAGACGGTGACCGTCGGCGACGTCGCCGAGGTGGCAGTCGGCGACCGGCCGCTGTCCGGCATCGTGGCCAATGACGATCAGGATTCGGTGGTCGAGGGCATCATCCTGATGACCAAGGGCGGCGATCCCTCCAAGGTGGTGGCCGATGTGCTGGAACGGGTCGAGGAACTCAACCACGGCCAGTTGCCGAAGGGCGTCGCGATCAAGCCGATCTACCAGCGTACCGAGCTGGTCAAGCACACCGTGCATACGGTCAGCGAGAACCTGCTGGTTGGTGCCTTGCTGGTGGTTTCGGTATTGATCATCTTCCTGCGCGAATGGCGGGCGGCGCTGGTGGTGGCGGCGATCATTCCGCTCACCCTGTTGTTCGCCTTCATGCTGATGGACCTGAAGGGCGTGCCGGCCAACCTGATTTCGCTCGGCACGGTGGACTTCGGCATCATCATTGACAGCGCCGTGGTGCTGGTCGAGGCGCTGATGGTGCGGCTGGCCGTGCATCAGCCCGGTGCCGCCATCGAATCGGCGGTGGGGCGGCGCTTCGACGCGCTGCGTTCGGTGACCAGCAACCTGACCAAGCCGATCCTGTTTTCCAAGGCCATCATCATCCTGGCCTTCCTGCCGATCTTCACCTTCCAGCGGGTCGAAGGGCGGATTTTCGCGCCGGTGGCGCTGATCCTTTCCTTCTCGCTGATCGGCGCCGTGCTGTTCACGCTGACCGTCGTCCCGTCGCTGCTCTCGCTGGTGTTGATCAAGCATGACCTGGCGGAAAAGCACATCGACTGGCTGGTCAAGCTGCAACGCGCCTATCGCCGCCTGCTCAAGCGCTGCCAGCGTACGCCGCGCCAGGCCTTCGCCGTCGGCGGCTTGATCGCCGCGCTGGCCTTTGCGCTGGTGCCGGTGCTAGGCAGCGAGTTCCTGCCGCGTCTCGACGAAGGCAACCTGTGGCTGACCATCACCTTGCCGCCCGGCTCGTCGCTGGAGCAAAGCAAGGATGTCGAGCGGGCGGTACGCACGACGCTGCGCACCTATCCCGAGGTGAAAATGCTGGTGACCCAGGTCGGGCGGCCGGACGACGGCACCGACCCCAAGGGGCCGAACAACATCGAGATCCTGGCCGACCTGGCGCCGCGCGGCGACTGGCGCTTCGCCGACAAGGAGGCGCTGGTCGAGGACATGTCGCGCAAGCTGAAAGCGATTCCCGGCCTGCCGACCAATTTCTCGCAGGTGATCCAGGACAACGTCGAAGAGGCGCTGTCCGGCGTCAAGGGCGAGATCGCCATCAAGGTCTTCGGGCCTGACCTCGACATCCTGCAGGACAAGGCGGAACAGATCGCCGGCGTACTGCGCGGCATCCAGGGCAGCCGCGACGTGGCGGCGATCCTGCCGAGCGGCCAGCCGGAAGTCGCGGTCGTGCCCAACCGGGTCAAGATGGCCCGCCTCGGGCTGTCGATGGCCGATCTCGACAGCGCGGTGCAGACCGCGCTGGGCGGCAACGCGGTGGGCGGCTTCTACGAAGGTGAGCGGCGCTTCGATCTGGTGCTGCGCTTTGCTGCGCCGTATCGCAATTCGGTCGAGGATGTCGGCGCCGTGCCGATTGCCTTGCCGAACAATGCCGGCACGGTGCGGATTGCCGACGTGGCCAGCGTCGAGGTCCGCGAGGGGGCTTCGCGCATCGCCCGCGAAGCCGGCGGACGCAATGTTTCGGTCAAGGCCAACCTGCAGGGCCGCGACCAGGGCAGCTTCGTCACCGAGGCGATGGCCAAGGTGGCGGCTGCCGTGCAACTGCCCGACGGCTACCGCATCGTCTGGGGCGGCCAGTTCGAGAACCAGCAGCGGGCGATGAAGCGCCTGGCGGTGATCGTGCCGGCTTCGTTGCTCGGCATCTTCGCGCTGCTGTTCTGGGCTTTCCGCTCGGTTCGCCTGGCCGGCCTGATCCTCGCCATGCTGCCTTTCAATATCGCCGGCGGTTTCTTTGCACTCGGCCTGGCCGGCTTGCACCTGTCGATCTCGGCGGCGGTCGGTTTCATCGCCGTGGCCGGCATCTCGGTGCAGAACGGCGTGATCATGGTCGAGGAGATCGTCCGCCAGGTCGATAACGGGGCCAGCCTGGTACGGGCGGTGACCGAGGGGGCGATCTCGCGCCTGCGGCCGATCCTGATGACGGCCTTGATGGCCGGTCTCGGCCTGCTGCCGGCGGCCTTGTCGAGCGCCATCGGGGCCGAAACCCAGCGTCCGTTCGCCGTGGTCATCGTCGGCGGGGTGGTGACCGCCACCTTGTTCACGCTGACCCTGCTGCCGCCGCTGGCCTTCTGGGGCATGCGCCAGCGCCGGCCGGATAACGCCAGCGAAACGGAGGCGGTATGAGCCCGTCCGATTCGTTTGGCATGTTTGCTGACGACGCCGACAGTTTCCGGCAACACCTTGTTGCAAAAGCGGTCTTGAATGTCATTGCGGCCGCCCGTATCTTGGACTCGTCGTCATCACGGAGTGCATGAGCATGAATTTCCAGGAACGCGAACAACTGAATGCCTTTTTGTCGCAGCTGGTCGCCGCCCGCGTCGGCCAGAAGGATGCCGAGGCCGAATCGCTGATTCGCGATGCCCTCGGCCGTCAGCCGGATGCCGCCTATCTGTTGGTGCAGAAGGCTTTCCTGCAGGAACAGGCGCTGCGCAATGCGCAAGGTCGGATCGATCAACTCCAGTCCGAGCTGGATGCGGCGCGGGCCAACGCCGCGCGCCCGGCCTTTGCCGATAGCAACAGTTGGGGCAATTCGGCCGCTCGACCGGCGCCGGCGCCCGCATCGGCTGCCGCATCCGCAGCCCCGTCTGCCGGCTTGGGGTCGGGCTGGCTGGGCAATGTCGCGACGACCGCGGCCGGCGTGGTCGCCGGCTCCTTCCTCTTCCAGGGCATCGAGCACCTGATGGGCCACCAGAACGGCGGCCTGTTCGGCGGCAACAACCTGGCTTCGCTGCCCAATGAAACGACGGTGATCAACAACTTTTTCGAGCCGGACAGCAAGTCCGGCAGCGATAGCGGCTTTGCCGCGCTGAGCGACGGACTGGACGACAGCAGCGACCCCGACTGGATGTAGACGCTTGGCAATGTTCCCCCCGGTGGCCTGATACCCCTCCTCTCCAGATGAATCAGGTCACCACGGAAGGCTCCTGCGGGAGCCTTCCACCTTTTCGGCAGTATCATCGGCGCTCCCCTGTGCCGATTCCATGACCTTGAGAATGCGATGCGTGTCCTGCTTGTAGAAGATGACCTGATGTTGGCCGAGAGCATCGTCGAAGGCCTGGAGAAGGGCGGTTTCTCGGTCGATCACCTGGCCGCCGCCGAGTCGGCGGAATCGGCCCTGCAACTGACCCATTACGACTTGGCCATCGTCGATATCGGCCTGCCCGGCATCAGCGGGCTGGAGCTGATCCGTCGCCTGCGCCTGCACGGCATTCAACTACCGGTATTGATCCTCACCGCCCGCGACGGGCTGGACGACCGGATCAGCGGTCTCGATCTGGGTGGCGACGATTACATGGTCAAGCCCTTCCAGCTGCCCGAATTGCTGGCCCGCTTGCGGGCCTTGATCCGGCGCAGCCGCTCGGCGGCGTCGTCGGAACTGGCGGTCGGTGCCTTGCGGCTCGACCTCGGGCGGCGAACGGTGACTGGCAACGGCAGCCCGCTCGACCTGACCGGCCGCGAGTGGGAAATTCTGCAGCAATTGATGCTGGCCAGCCCGAATGTCGTCGCCAAGCAGAAAATGGCCGAAAGCCTCAGCGAATGGGAAAACGAGATCACCGCCAATGCGGTCGAGATCTACGTTTCCCGGCTGCGCCAGAAGGTGCAGGGCCTGGGCGTGGAAATCCGCACCATACGCGGCATCGGCTACCGTCTCGATGAACTCGCCACCGACTAAGGGGCGGCTCGGCACCCTGCGCCGGCGGCTGCTCGTCCTGCTGCTGTTGCCGCTGATGCTGCTGCTCGCCTTCAGCCTGGCGGTGGATTACCGGATCGCCTTCGAGCCGGCCGCCGCCGCCTACGATCACGCCCTGGCCGACGATGCGGTGGCGCTGGCCGGGCGGGTGCGCTTTCTCGATTCGCGCCTGCAGGTGGATTTCCCGGCGGCGGCCGAAGCGGTGTTGCGTACCGACCGCAGCGACCAGGAATTCCTGTCGATTTACGGGCCGGACCAGCAGCTGCTGGCCGGCGACTCCGACCTGCAACCGGACCCGCCGCTGCCCGGCCGCAATCCGTCCTTGTCCGATGCGCAGTTCCGCGGCAAGCAAATCCGCAAGGCCAGTTATCGCATCGAAACGGCAGCCGGGCCGGTGACGGTAACGGTGGCGGAAACCACCCTCAAACGTGAACGTGCCGGCTCGAAGATCCTGGCGGGCATGATCCTGCCCAATCTGCTGCTCATTTTCGCCACGCTCGCCCTGGTCTATATCGGCGTCCGGCGGGGCTTGGCGCCGCTGACCGTGTTGAGCCAGGAAATCAGCCGCCGCCAGCCGCACGATCTCAGTCCGCTGCCGAAAAGCGAGGTGCCCGGCGAGGCCGAGCCGCTGATCCGCGCCATGGACGGGCTGGTCGAGGATTTGCGCTCGGCGGTGCAGGCCCAGCAAGCCTTCCTCGCCAACGCGGCGCATCAACTGAAAACGCCGCTGGCCAGCCTGCAAACCCAGCTTGAGCTGCATGTCGGCGAGTTACCGGCCGACTATCGGCCACGCGGCGAACGCCTGCTCGATGCCACCCATCGCCTTGGCCATCTGACGCATCAACTGCTGGCCCTGGCGCGATCCGGGCCGGATGCCAATATCGCCCACGAGCAGCGCCCGGTCGATCTGGCCGGCCTGCTCGAAGCCAGCGCATCGGCCTGGTACGACCGGGCGCTGGCCCGGCAGATCGATCTCGGTTTCGAAACCGTGGCGGCCCCTGTTTCAGGTGTCGATTGGCTGCTGCGCTAAATGCTCGCCAACCTGATCGACAATGCCCTCAACTACACCCCGGCCGGCGGCCGGGTCACGGCGCGCTGCGGTGTCGACGGGGCCGGGCGGGCCTATGTCGAGGTCGAGGACAACGGGCCGGGGATTCCGGCCGAGGAGCGCGAACGCATTTTCGAACGCTTCTACCGTCCAGCCGGGACGAGCGGCCAGGGGACCGGCCTTGGTCTCGCCATCGTCAAGGAAGTGGCCGAACGTCATGGCGCGGATATCGTGCTGGCCCGCGCCGGGACGGAAGGGGGAACGCTGTTTCGGGTGGTGTTTCCCAGGTCGGCGCCGCTCGCCAGTTGAGCCTCAACGCCAGCGTTGTCTTTGCCGGCGGCCCAGCCCGTACTGGATCAGCGCGGCCAGCAAGGCGATGAACAGTGCCTCGGCAATGTCGTCATCCTGAATGCCGTCTCCGAACGCGACATCCCAGAGCAAGGAGCCTATGAAAATGCCGATGCCGGCAACCAGGCTTTCCACGATGCGGTTCACGACGGAGCCTCCTTGCTGTTTGTCCCGGGCGGTACTTTTCCTGCCGTTTTGGTCTGGTACATGTGTTGATCAGCCTGCTTCAGCGCCTCAGAGGTGGAGACCGGTGCCTGTTCGAAGCAGGCGCAGCCGATGCTTGCAGTGATCTGCAGCGCCGCGTTGTCGGTGCGGCCGCTGATTTGCTGCGACAGCTTGCGGCAGAGCAGGCGGGCACTGTCGAGGTCGGTGTTCGGCATCAGAATGGCGAATTCGTCGCCGCCGATGCGGGCCACCGAATCGGATTGGCGGGTGTGTGTGGCGAGGATGTGGGCAATCGCCTTCAGCGCCAGGTCGCCGTAATGGTGGCCCTGGCTGTCGTTGAGTTTCTTGAAGTCGTCGATATCGACCACGGCCAGCGAAAAGATGCCGCCGTGGCGCCGCTGTCGGCTGATTTCGAGATCGGTCAGCTTTTCGAAGCTGCGCCGGTTGAGCAGTTCGGTCAGCGAATCCCGGTTGGCCAGATTCTGCAGATGCAGATGATTGCTGCGCATGCCGCGGGCGAGGCCGATGGCAAGCAGGGCGGCGGCAGCGCTCACCAGTATGTCGGTGGCGGTCGCGGATAGCGAGTTTTCCTGCTGACTGAAGGTGATGATCTGCAAGAGGATGGTGACAGGCAACAGCAGACCGGCGGCGCGCGGCTTTTCGCAATGCAAGGCAACCGCCGCCAGCGGAAAGAGGTAGAGCACGTGCAGCCTGATGTCGGCAGCGGTGGCCAGATCGGCCGCGAAAATGCCCAGGCTTGCTGCGATGGCGCAGGCCAGGGCCATTGACGAGGAAATGGCCCCGGGCAAGGTCAGGCGGCGGAGGATGTCATGCAGCATGTGGGCAGTCTAGGCCGCCGGGGCCTTCAATATGCTGACAGATCCTGCCGCGGTGTTGCGGCGCTCAGCGTCTTTCCCAGCGCTCGTCGCGGCGTTCGCGATAGTCGTCGTGGCGGCCATGCTCGTGGGCCTCCCAATGACCGCCGTATTGTTGCCAACGCTCGCCGTGCTGTTCCCAGCGATGCGGCACCCAGACGTAGCCCGGACGCGGTGCTTCCCAGTGACCGGGGACCCATTCGTGCCGGTTGCCGCCCCAGTTCCAGAAGCCGCCGATCCAGATCTGGCCGACGACCGGCGGCGGGCCGACATATTCGACGCGCGGTGGCGGCGGCGCGACGATGATTGGTTCGCGATAGACCGGGCGGCCGGGCGGTGCGACGACACAGGCGGTGAGTAGCAGCGCGCAACTGGCGGCGACGAACAGCGTCGATTTACTGATTGGCATGGATTCACTCCCAAGGTACTGGCTGCCGATTCTAGGTTGTTGCAGCGCGTCGAGCTGTAAGCAGTGGTAAATGGCGCCAGAGCCGATTGAGCTTGATCCGTCCCAATGCGATCTCAATGCCGGGTGGATGTTCTGGCATGATGTGTCGCGTTGCCACGCTTGAGGAGTCTGCGTTGAAAAAATTCGATATCGGTCATTTTTCCCGCCGCTGGCTCCTCGGCTGCGTTCTTTGTGCAGGCCTTTCCGGGGTGTCGGCCCAGGGCCAGGACAGGTTGCCGCGTGAGCCGGATTCGCTCGGCGAAATCCGGCGCGGCCCGGACGGCAAATTGTTTGCGCAGCCGGCCGCCAGTTCCCCCCAGAAAGCGGCGCCGGCCGCCAAGGCAACGATGCGGGTCGGAGCGGGCGAAAAGGTGACCTCGCTGAGCGAAGCGGCCAGATTGGCCCGGGATGGCGAGGTGATCGAGGTCTTGTCGGGCGATTACCGCGGACAGCCGGCGGTGTGGACGCAGAACCACTTGCTCATTCGCGGGGTCGGCAAGCGGCCGGTGATGATCGCCGACGGCAAAGATGCCGAGGGCAAGGCGATCTGGGTGGTGCGGGGCGGCGAAGTGCGGATCGAGAACATCGAGTTTCGCGGGGCGCGGGTCGAGAATGGCATCGGTGCCGGCATCCGCTTTGAAAAAGGCGACCTGACGGTGGTCGGCTGCCGTTTCATGGATAACGAGATGGGCATCCTGACCGCCAATATCGAGGAACTCAGCCTGGTCGTGCAGGATAGCGAATTCGGCCTGGCGCCGCTGCATGCCGGGCGCTGGCACCATTTGCTCTACGTCGGCGCCATCGGCAAGTTCGTGCTCACCGGCAGCCGGCTGTCCGGCGGTTACCTCGGGCATCTAGTCAAGTCGCGGGCGCGCGAGAGCCACGTCATGTACAACATGCTGGTCGATGGCGAAGGCGGGCGGGCGTCCTACGAACTGGAGTTTCCGAATGGCGGATTGGCCTACGTGATCGGCAATACCATCGGGCAAAGCAGCGCTACCGACAATCCGGCCATCGTTTCCTATGGTGCCGAAGGCCAGCGCTGGGCCGACAACCGCCTCTACCTTTCGCACAACACCTTGCTTAACGACTATCCCGGCGGCAATTTCCTGGTCGTCTGGCAGGACAAGTTTCCGGCCGGTGCCGAGGTCTGGCAGCTCAACAACCTGACGGTCGGCCGCGGCGTGCTGCAGCCGCCGGCGCAGGGACGCGCCGAGGGCAACCAGACGGCGGCGCGCGGCGAGCTGGTCGAAGAGCACGGCATTCCCTTGCGGCTGACCAGCCAGTCGCCGTTGCGCGGCACGGTGCGGGCGCCGGGGAGCGTCAATGGCGTGGCCTTGATGCCGACGGCGGAGTTCGACTTTCCGGTTGGCACCCGCCCGTTGCGGGGGAGTCGTGGCTTGTCGCCGGGCGCCTTCCAATAGTTTGCCCGGAGTCAGCCGGTCAAAAAAAGCCCCGCCGAAATGGGCGGGGCTTTTTCATGCCGGAGGCGGTTGGAGGCTTATTCCTGGGTCGGCGAGAATTCGACCGGGATCCAGCTATAGCCCTTGCTTTCGGCGCGGACGTGGCCGATGCCGGGGAAGGGCAGGTGCATGCCGCCGACCAGCAGCTTTTCCTTGGCGGCCTTGGCGAAGATGGCCTTGCGGGTAGCGACGGCGGCCTTCGGATCGTTGTCGAACTCGATGGCGACATGCGGCCGAGCGAATTGCACGGCATGGTTATGCACGATATCGCCCCAGATCAGCAGCTTTTCTTCGCCATTGCCGATCAGGTAGGCGCTGTGGCCCGGTGTGTGGCCGTTCGCGGCGTAACTGGCAAAGCCGGGCAGCAGCGGCTGATTGCCGCTGAAGGTCTTCCATTTGCCGGCCTTGATGTAGGGGGCGGCGGCATCGCGGGCCATCTTGAAGAAGCCCTGGGCTTCCTTTGGCGCCTTGGCGGCGATGTCCTCGCTCAGCCAGAAATCGTTGTCGGCCTTGGCCGACCAGACTTCCGCATTGGCGAAGACGGCCTTGCCTTCGGCATCGATCAGGCCATTGACGTGGTCGCCGTGCAGGTGGGTGACGAGGATGGCATCGACCTGTTCCGGCTTGTAGCCGGCCGCTTTCAGGTTGTCGACGATGTTGCCGAGGCTGGGGCCGAACAGCTTGGCGGCGCCGGCGTCGATCAGCACCAGCTTGCTGCCGGTATTGATCAGGTAGGCGTTGACCGCGGTCTGCACGGCCGGGCCCTTGACGAACAGGCGGGCGAGCAGCTGCTGGATTTCTTTTTCGTTGCTGTTTTTGAGCAGCTTGGTATCGAGCTTGATGGCGCCGTCGTAGAGTGCGGTGACTTCGAATTGGCCGAGATTCATCCGGTAATAGCCGGGGACCTGGGTTTTCTGTTGCGGCGCCTCGGCCGCTGCGAAGCCGCTCGCCAGCAGGAATAAACCGGCAAGCAGGCCGCGCAGCAGTGGGCCGGGCCGGTGGGACAGGGAAGACAGTGCGGTCATTGCATTCTCCAGATTGGGGGAGGCGGCAGTATCCCACGACAAGCGCATTGTTTGGCCGGGATCGGGCTTGTCTCGTCGAATGGAGCGGCCCGTCGGGCGGCGTTCTCGGACATTGCCGATGCTGCGAGCCCGGTTCGAGCTTGGGGGCGATCATGTATGATCGGGGGGATGGACAAGCTCGAAATTTTCCGCTCGATTGCCGCCGATGCCGCCAAGGGCGAATTGGCGTTCCCGACCAGTGCGCGCGTCACCATGAAACTCCGGGAGGCGCTGGCTGATCCGGAGTGCCACATTGAAGCCGCCGCCCGACTGGTTCAGGCGGAACCCTTGCTGGCGGCGCGGGTGGTGGCGATTGCCAATTCGGTGGCCTACAACCGCTCCGGGCGGGAAATCAGCGATGTTCGGGCGGCCATTTCCAGGCTGGGGTTCTATACCTTGCAGTCGCTGGCAACCGCCTTGTTCACCCGGCAACTGGCCGGGCAGCCGAACGATTCGGCCTTGCAGCAACTGGGCAACCAACTCTGGCAGCATACGGCGCATGTCGCGTCGCTGGCCCACGTCATTGCCCGTCGGGTGACCCATATCGATCCCGAGGCCGCGATGTTTGCCGGCATTCTGCACGAGGTGGGTGGTTTCTACCTGCTTTCCCGGGCCAAGGATTTTCCTGGCCTGCTCGATGGCGGTTTCATCGAATGGATGGAAGGCGGCGAGGCCCTGGTCGGGCGTGAGGTGCTGAAAGTGCTCAAGGTGCCGGAAAGTATCCTGGCGGCCATCGAGGGCGGCTGGGAGGGCTATTTGACCATTCCGCCGGGCAGCCTGGCCGATACGCTGTTGCTGGCCGAAGAACTGGCGCCGGTTGCCTCGCCGCTCTATACCCAGCCGGGTGACGAGGGCGTGGACAAGTTCTCGGCCTGCCTCGACATGGATATCGGCGAAGAGACCTTGACCGGCATTCTCGAAGAGTCGGCCGAACAGGTCAGTTCGCTGGTCGAGGCGTTGAAGTTCTAGTTGCCGCAAGGTGCTTGCCGAATGGCAAGCCGGCAAATGGCTGATTGATCCGATGAACGATCCGACGCTGGACACCACCGCCGCCTTTTTGCGCGACCTCGGTCGGGCTCTGCATTTGTGCGGTGCGCCGGCACATGATCTGGAAGCGACGCTGGTCGCCGTCGGCGAGCGCCTCGGCGTGCGCGTCGAAGGCTTCGCGGTGCTGACTTTCCTGGCCCTGACCGTGGTGGCGCCGGGCGGCGCGCGCCGCGTCGAACTGTTACGCCTGCCGCCCTACGACTACAACATGGCGCGCCTGATCGAGTTGCAGCAGCTGGTCGATGCGATCGATCAGCCTGCCCGCCTCGGCGACTACATCGCCCGTCTGGAAGGCATCATGCGGATGCCACCACCGTGGTCGGGCTGGTCGCTGGCCGGGATGGGCTTCCTGCTTTCCGGGGCGGTCGCCGTCCTGCTGCGCGGCGGCTGGCTGGAAATGCTCTGCGGCGGCCTGATCGGCATGCTGTTCATGGCGGCGCACCAGCAATTGGGCAAGGTACGCGGACTGGGGCCGGCCGTGCCGGTCATTCTTTGTGCATTGGCGGCGATGCTGGCCCAGGGGCTGGGCGTGCTGCTGCCGCAGCAGTCGCCTTTCATCTCGGCACTGGCTGGCGTGGTGCTGTTGCTGCCCGGCTTCATGCTGACGGTGGCGATGTCGGAACTGGCGACGCAGAATTTCCTGGCCGGCAGCAGCCGGCTGGCCGGGGCCTTCATGCTGCTCTTCCTGATCGGTGGCGGTCTGGTGATCGGCACCCAGATCAGCCTGCAGATCCTGCCGCCGCAGCTGGCCAGCTTGCCGACGCCGCTGCCCGGCTGGGTGACCTGGCCGGCCATCGCGCTGCTCGGTGTTTCCTTGCTCGGCGTCATCCAGGCGCCGCTCTCTTCATTGCTGGTTTCGGTAGCGGCCTGCCTGCTCGCCTGGGCCACCTACACGCTGGTCGGTTCGGTGCTCGGCCCGATTGTCGGTGCCTTTGCCGGTGCCTTGATGGTCGGGGCGGCCGGGCATGTGTACCATGCGCTGCGCCGCCGTCCGGCCGTACTGGTGCAGATCCCCGGCCTGATCACGTTGGTGCCGGGCAGCATGGGCTTTCGTGGCCTGCATGCGCTGATGCAGCAGGACAGCCAGATCGGCATCGGCCTGCTGACCGAGATGATTTTGACCGGCGCGGTGCTGGCAGTCGGCATGTTGCTGGCCGACAACCTGGTGCCTTACCTGATTGCCAGCCTGCGTCCGGACAGGAAGCCGCCCGCCTGATGGCAGCGGCCTAAAGCGCGAACCAGAGGGCGAGGAGAAGGCAGGCGGCCATCAGGTAACCGGCCATGCCGCCGATCAGCATCTGGCGGTCGCCCTGCCGGCCCAAGGCGAGCATTTCGGTAATCGGCACGCGACGGCCGTAGCGGGCTTCGCCCTCCTGGCCGATACGGATGGCAAGCAGCGCAGCGGCAATCGTGATCAGCAGCAACAACGGCAACGGCGTGCTCGTCCAGGCCAGCCAGGCGGCCGGCACGACCAGGGCCAGCCCGGTAATGCTGCGGATGATCAGCAGCGGCAGTTTCACCCGGCCTTGCTCATCGCTTCGCCCATGCGGATGCCGCGGGCTGGTGACCAGTCCGGATTGAACTGCAGCGTATCCTTGGGGAAGAGCATGACCACGGTGGAGCCGAGCAGAAAGCGGCCCATTTCATCGCCTTTCTTCAACACGATGTGCTGTTCGTCGTAACGCCATTCGCGGATGACGCCGGCGCGCGGCGGATTGACCACGCCATGCCAGACGGTGGCCATGCTGCCGACGATGGTGGCGCCGACCAGGGTGAGCACGAAAGGGCCGTTGGCGGATTCGAAAACGCAGACCACCCGTTCATTGCGCGCGAACAGGCCGGGCACGCCGCGCGCCGTGGTCGGATTGACCGAGAACAGTGCACCGGGCACGTAGATCATGCGGATCAGCTTGCCGTCGCAGGGCATGTGGATGCGGTGGTAGTCGCGCGGGCTGAGGTAGAGCGTGGCGAAGCTGCCGTTCTCGAAGCGCTTGGCCAGTTCGCGGTCGCCGCCGACCAGGGCGGTGGTCGAATAGCTGTGGCCCTTGGCCTGGAAGATCTGGTCGCGGTTGATCGGGCCGAACTGGCTGATCGCCCCATCGACCGGGCAGAGGTAGGCGGCGTCGGCCGCCGGGCGGGCGCCGGCCTGCAGCGGCCGGGTAAAGAATTCGTTGAAACTCTTGTAGCTGGCGATATCCGGATTGGCCGCTTCGGCCATATTGACGCCGTAACGCCCGACGAACCAGCGGATGACGCGGGTGGTCAGGCGGCCGGCTTCGGCGCCGGCGAGCTTGCCGGCGAGGATGGTCAGCGCCTGTTTCGGGATCAGATATTGGGGCAGGACGGCAAGGCGGTCGGACACTGGACGGATCACTGGCAAATAAGGCCGGTGATTATACTGTTCCTGTCCTGACTGACCTATTCGTCCCGCCGGTTCGATGCCATCGATCCGGGCTGGCCGCACTAGTGGCCCGGCTTCAAGCCGATGCCTACGTGGAAACCGGGCGCCGTAATCCCCACAGGACGAGCAGGCCGCAAGGAATGAGCAGCAGCCATTGCGGCAATTGCCAGAACAGATCGTATTCGGGGAAAGCCGCGGTGACGGCGAGAAAGACCAGGCCGAAGCCGCACCACAGTACGCCGAGAAATTTCCCGATAGGGACAGCGGCTGGTCGATAAAGGCAGTAAATCCAGCCGATGACGCTGGCCGAGAGGCTCAGCGTGGCCGTGTGCCAGACCGCGTAGAGGGTGAATTTCAGCGTCGGTTCGAGCGCTGCGGCGAGCAATGGCGTCGCGATATCCTGACCGCCGGCCAGCAGATGGATCAGCGCCGTCAGGGTGCCCAGCAGGATGGCGCCAAGGAGCGGGCGGTTCATGGTTGTTCCCGGTTCAGTTGCCGGGCCATGCGGCCGATCATCACGCTCGAGATCAAGTGGTGGAAGGGCAGGACGCTGGCCAGGTAAAGCCAGCCGAAAAGGTTGTGCGGGCGGACCAGGGTGCTGACCCGGAGCTGTCCGGCGGCGCACAGCAGCGAGACGCGAAAATCGAGATGCCGGTCGTCCTCGCCGAGAACGGCTTCGCCTGGGGCCAGGTGAAGGATGCGGAAAATGCCGAGGCGCTGGCCAACCTGGAATGGCGGCGACGGCAAGGCCTCCCGTGGGCCGCCGGTCTTCAGTCCGCACCGGCCGACCAGGCGGTCGCGCACCCGCATCAGAGCATCGACCCAGCCGGGTGCGACGGCATGGAAGGCGGCGATCAGTTCGTCGCAGCCGACGGTCTGGCGTTGTACCGGGCGGCTGGCGCTGTCGCGATAGGGGTAGGCTTCCTGTTCGCCGCTCAGGGCGGAGGAGGCGGGCAGTTGGGCTGACATGGCAAAGACCTCGCTGGATGAAATACCGACCAATTTACCGAGCCGGCAAGGGGGCGGTCTTGTACCGAAACGACATGGTTCAGAAGCTCATCGAGCCGAACAGCCTGGATATCTGCCCGGCACTCAGGCGATAAGGCCACAGGGCGGGGTCGTCCGCCGCCAGTTGCCGGCCGAGTTGGGCCGGGGCGTAACCGGTGAAATGGCGCAGGTCGCGGCTCAGGTGTGCCTGGTCGCAATAGCCGGCGCGGGCCGCGATGTCGGCCCAGGCAGCGAACTCGCGGCGGCCGAAAACCAGATCGACGAGCATGCGGCTACAGCGCGCCTGTTGACGGAAGGCGCGCAGGCTCTGGCCGTAGCTGTGGCGGAACCGCCGTTCGAACTGGCGCGGGCTGAGCGCGCAGGCATCGGCGATCTCGGCGAGTGGGCGAAACAGCCAGTTTTCCGGGATGACCAGGTCGGCCGGGCGCTGCGTCTGCATCGCCTGCAAGGTGAGGAAAAAATCCGCGCAAAGCGCGACCTGCTCGCCCGGCGAGCCGGCGGCGGCGAGTTTCTCGCTCAATTCGGCGAGCAGCGGCCGCCGCAGCCGATCGTCCAGCGGCACGAAGGCCTCGATGATGGTCGAGGCCGATATGCCGAAGAGACGCGGCAGTTGCCCGGGCAAGACTGAGGCGAGCAGGATTTGCGTGCCAGGCGTGGCGCTGGCGCGACAGATGCCGCTGGTTGCGCCGCTCAGGCCAAGTTGCGGCAAGCGCTGGCTGCTACCGTCGGGCAGTTCAAGGCGGATTTCGCCGCTCAGGATGATTAGCAGCATGGGCTGCAGCGTCGCGGGCAGCAGGTAGGGGCCGCCGGGTAATGTCGTCAGCAGGAGATTGCCGAGCAGGTCGGCGAGGCGCGGCGGGACGGTAAAAAGCGCGGTCGGCATGGCGATGATTGTAATGTCATCGTGAAGTGCTTGTCGTCGCCCGCGCTGTACCGACCCGCTCGCTGGCGGGCCGGTCCGGCTTGCGGCCGACTCAGTGTTGCGAATACACCCCGACCCGGTTGCCTTCGCTGTCGATGAAAAGCGCGATGTGGCCTATGTCGTTGCCGAGATCGGTTTTTTCCATGACGACTTGGCCGCCGGCTGCCGGAATGCGGGCGAGGACGGCATTCAGGTCGTCGCCGCCGTCGAGGTAGATCAGGGTGCCGTTGTCGCGCGGTTGCAGTTGCGGCATGGCGACCAGGGCGCCGCTCGGGTAGGGCTCGGCGTAGGGGAAGATGGCCATGGCGATGTCGCCGCAGGTTTCGCGGCGCAGTTCGGTGGCGAAGACGGTCTGATAGAAGCGTACGGCGCGCTCCAGGTCGGTGGTGGCGATTTCGAACCAGCGCAGGGGGTTTTGCATGATGTTTCTCCAGGTGAGGTTCAGCGGCCGGTTGCCGTTGATGTCACGCATTCTGGCCGGGGGCTCCTGACAGCATGGTGTCAGGAGGCTTTGCCTGGCCTGCAAAAGCCCGTGCTATGCTGAAATTCCCCAATTCCGAGCCTTGCCATGCGCCCTGCCGATCGCCTGTTCCAGATCATCCTGTTGCTCCGCCATGGGCGGGTGGTGACGGCCAATGCCCTGGCTACTGCGCTGGAGGTATCGGAGCGCACGATCTATCGCGACATTGCCGACCTGGTGAAGTCGGGGGA
>DAIMCQ010000069.1:0-15743 GCA_036726285.1 Azonexus sp. | reverse complement strand
CGCGCCCTCGACAGCCGCCGGCTCGCCGCCAAGCTGCGCCTGAGCGGACTGGTCCGCGAGACCTGGTGGAGCTACCAGCGGGCCGAAAGCGAACTGCGGCTGGCCGAAGCACGCCTGGCCAACGCCCGCCAACTGGCCGACGACGTTGCCCGTCGCGTCAAGGCCGGCGACCTGTCGCGCGCCGACCAGCACCAGGCGAGCGGTGCGGCCGCCCAGGCCGAAGCCGGGCTGGCCGAAGCCCAGGGCAACCGGGATGCGGCCTTGAGCCTCCTGCGCAGCCTGGCCGGCCACAGCCGGTTGCGCCCTGGGCAGCCGGCCGGCACGCCCGACGTCCAAGCCAATGTCGCCCCAAAAGTCCAGCCCGAACCCCTGCCGCAAACGCCGCCCCAGGACCTGCCCGCCGACCACCCGGCGATGCTCGAACTGATCGACCGGGCCAGCGCCGCCTGGCGCGCCGCCGAACTGGCCGGCGTCAGGACGCGGGCCAATCCGGAACTGGTGGTGGCCGGCACCCACAGCCGCGAACAGGTCGGCGCCGACAACACGCAAACCTACACCCTCGGCATCCGCTTTCCCTTCGGTGCCGGACCGCGCGCCGAAGCCCGCCGGGCGACGGCCCGGGCCGAAGCGCTCGATGCCGAAGCAAGCGCCGAACTGGAACGCAGCCGCGTCATCGCCGCCATCGAAGCGGCCCAGGTTCAGGTCGAAGCGGCGCAAGGACGCGTCAATGCAACCGAAAAACGCGCCCGCTTCGCCGGCGAATCGCGGGGCTTCTTCGACAAATCCTTCCGCCTCGGCGAAACCGATCTGCCTACCCGACTGCGCATCGAACTCGAAGCCGCCGAGGCCGAACGCCAGCTTGCCCGCGCCCGCATCGATCTCGCCGCCGCCATCTCAAGCCTGCGCCAGGCCCTCGGCCTGCTCCCCGAATGAACGCCCGACCGGCCCACTCCATTACTGACGGAATACGCACCATGATCCCATTCAACGCCCTTTCGCTCGGCATCGCCCTGATGCTCGGCGCCATCTCCCTGCCGGCCCTGGCCGGCGACGGCCACGACCACGGCGAAGCGCCGGCGACGACGACCGAAAGCGCCCTGCCGCGCTTCGTCGCCAGCTCCGACACGCTCGAACTGGTCGGCGTGCTCAACGACCGCCAGCTCGCCCTCTACCTCGACCGCCGTGCCGACAACAGCCCGGTCGACGACGCCCGGATCGAACTGGAAATCGGCAACCACAAGCTGCTGGCCAGCCGTACCGGTGCCGGCGAATTCGCCGCAACGCTCAAGGAAAGCCTGCCCGCCGGGGAGTTGCCGGTGACCGCCAGCGTCGTGGCGGGCGACGATGCCGACCTGCTGGCCGGCAGCCTGGACCTGCATCCTGGCAGCCATGCCGAGCCCGCCACCGCGCCTTCCTGGAAAACGATGGTCGCCGGTGGTCTGCTGATACTGGGCATCCTGGCCAGCCTGTTCCGGCTGCGCCGCAAACACGCCTTGCGCATCGGCGGTGCAGCATGAAACAGCTCAATCTGAAACGCCTTGCCCTCACCGCTGGCCTGCCGCTGGTCCTCGCCATCGCCTTCGGCACCGCCCGGGCCGGTGATGGCCACGATCATGGCGAGGCGCCCGCCGCAGTCGGCGGCAATGGCCCGAAACGCCTGGCCGACGGCCGGGTTTTCCTGCCCAAACCGGCCCAGCACCAGCTCTCGATCCGCACCCTGACGGTCAGCGAATCGGAACAAGCCAAGGTGTTCGAACTCGCCGGCAAGGTGACGATGGATCCGAACGCCGGCGGCAAGGTCCAGGCCGCCCTCGCCGGCCGCCTGGTCGCCGGCCCGAAAGGCTTGCCGACGCTCGGCCAGCGGGTACGCCAAGGTGAAGTACTGGCCTATGTCGTCCCGACCTCGGGTGCCATCGAGCGGGCCGGCCAGCTGGCCCAGCAGGCGGAACTGCAGGCGGCGCGCGCCTTGGCGGAGAAGCGCCTGACCCGCCTGCAGGCGCTGGCCGACACGGTGCCGCGCAAGGATATCGAGGCGGCCGAAAGCGAAGTCGCCAGCCTCAACGGCCGCCTGCGGGCGGTCGGCGGCGGCCTGAACCAGCGCGACGCCTTGCTCGCCCCGGTATCCGGCGTCATCGCCGCGGCCAACGCAGTCGCCGGCCAGGTGCTGGAGGCCCGCGAACAGGTCTTCGAGGTCATCGACCCGGCCCGCCTGCAGATCGAAGCCCTGGCCTACGATGCCGCGCTGGCGCAGAGCATTTCCGGCGCCAGCATCGCCCTCGGCGACGAACGGCAGCCGCTGAAACTGCTCGGCGTCGCCCGGAGCCTGCGCGACCAGGCCTTGCCGATCAATTTCTCGGCCGCCGGCGCAGCCCTCGCCAGGCTCGCCGTCGGCCAGCCGGTCAAGGTTTACGCCCAGACCAGCCAACGCATCAAGGGCCTGGCGATCCCCCAGGCCGCGCTGCTCAAGAACCCGGCCAACCAGGCCATCGTCTGGGTCAAGGAAGCCCCCGAACTCTTCGCGCCGCGTGTCGTCACCTACGAGCCGCTGGACGGCACCGCAGTGACCCTGACCTCGGGCGTCAAGCCGGGCGAAAGCGTGGCAACGCAAGGCGCCTCCTTGATCAACCAGATTCGCTGAAGGAGCCGCCAACATGTTCAAGTGGCTACTCGATAACAGCCTGAGTAACCGGCTGCTGGTCATCATCGCCAGCCTGGTGCTGATGGCCTACGGCGCCTTCACCCTGTCGCGCATGCCGGTGGACGTCTTTCCCGACCTCAACCGGCCCACCGTCACCATCATGACCGAAGCCGGCGGCATGGCCGCCGAAGAGGTCGAACAACTCATTTCCTTCCCGCTCGAAACGACGATGAACGGCCTGCCCGGCGTCGATGCCATCCGTTCGGTGTCGACCGCCGGCCTGTCCTTCATCTACGTCACCTTCGACTGGAGCACGGAGATTTTCCGTGCCCGGCAGATGGTCGCCGAGCGCCTGTCGTCGATGGAGCAGGCGCTGCCGGCCGACGTCGTGCCGCGCATGGGGCCGATCAGCTCGGTGATGGGCGAGATCATGCAGGTCGCCATTCCGATCGACCTCGCCAAGACCACGCCGATGGCCGTGCGCGAATACGCCGACTGGGTGCTGCGGCCGCGCCTGATGGCGATTCCCGGCGTGGCGCAGGTCATCCCGATCGGCGGCGAAGTGCGTCAGTTCCAGGTCCAGCCGAGCACCGCGCGCATGGCCGAACTGGGCATCAGCCAAGAGCAGCTCGAAGGCGCCCTGAAGGGCTTTTCGGCCAACACCTCGGGCGGTTTCCTGGAACTGAACAACCGCGAATACCTGATTCGCAACATCGGCCGGACCTCGCGCCTCGACGACCTGAAAAACCTGGCGCTGACGGCCCGCAACGGCCAGCCCGTGCTGCTCCGCCAGATTGCCGAAGTCACTTTCGCAGCCGCCATCAAACGCGGCGACGCCGGTTTCGAAGGCAAGCCGGCGGTCATTCTCGGCATCCAGAAACAGCCGACCGCCGACACCATCGGCCTGACCCGGCACATCGAAGCGGCACTCGACGAGCTGAAGAACACGCTGCCGGCCGGCATGGAGGCGCCGCGCGTCACTTTCCGCCAGGCCAGTTTCATCGAAGCCTCGATCTCGACGCTGCAAGGCAAGCTGATCGGCGCCTCGGTCTTCGTCGCCGTCATCCTCTTCGTCTTCCTCGGCACCCTGCGCCCGACCGTCATCGCGCTGACCGCCATCCCGGTGTCGATCTTCATCACCGCGCTGGTCTTCAAGTATTTCGGCCTGTCGATCAACACCATGACGCTGGGCGGCCTGGCGATCGCCATTGGCGGCCTGGTCGACGACGCGGTGGTCGGCGTCGAAAACGTGCTGCGCCGCCTCAAGGCCGACCGCGAGAAGCATCCGCAGGCCCGGCTGCATCCGCTCGAACTGGTCAAGGCGGCAACGCTGGAAGTGCGTTCGGCCATCCTTTACGCGACGATCATCATCGTGCTCGTCTTCCTGCCGCTGTTCGCCCTTCCCGGCATGGAAGGCCGCCTGTTCGTCCCGCTCGGCATCGCCTTCATCGTCTCGACGCTGGCCTCGCTGATCGTTTCGGTCACCGTGACGCCGGTGCTGGCCTTCTACCTGCTGCCCCGGATGCGTTCGCTCGACCACGGCGACACGCGCTTCCTGGCCTGGCTGAAAGCCGCCTACCGCAAGGCTTTGCAGCAGGTGCTGGAACGGCCGCGGGCGGCTCTGGCGGCCGGCGGGCTGGCCGTGCTGCTGGCGGCGCTGGCCGTGCCCTTCTTCCCGACCACCTTCCTGCCGCCTTTCAATGAAGGCACCCTGCTGGTCGGCATGCGCCTCAACCCCGGCGTGACCCTGGCCGAATCCACGACACTGGCCCGCCAGGCCGAGGTACTGATCCGCCAGGTGCCGGAAGTCACCCACGTCGGACGGCGCAGCGGCCGGGCCGAACTGGACGAGCATGCCGAAGGCGTCCATGTCAGCGAACTCGATGTCGGCCTCAAGCCGGCCTCAGAAATGACTCGCAGCATGGCCGAAGTCCAGGCCGACATCCGCTCTCGGTTGGCCAACCTGCCGGCCGCCATCGGCATCGGCCAGCCGATCTCGCACCGCATCGACCACATGCTGTCCGGTGTCCGTTCGCAGATCGCCATCAAGCTGTTCGGCGAAGACCTCGACACCCTGCGCGGCCAGGCCGATCTGTTGCGGACACGGCTGGCCGGCATCCCCGGCCTGGCCGACCTGGAAATCGAGAAGCAGGTGCTGGCGCCGCAAATCAAGATCCACGTCGATTACGCCGCCGCCGCGCAGTACGGCGTACCAGTGCCGCAGATCCTGGCGGTGCTGCAAAGCCTGGTCGAAGGCGAAAAAATCAGCCAGATCGTCGAGGGCAGCCGGCGCTTCGCGCTGGTCGTTCGCCTGCCGGAAAGCGCCCGCTCGCTGGAAGGGCTGGGGCAGATCCTGCTCGATACGCCGAACGGCCGTATCCCCTTGTCGCGGGTGGCCAGCATTGAGGATGGCGACGGCCCGAACCAGATCAGCCGCGACGACGGCAAGCGGCGCATCGTGCTTTCGGCCAACGCCCAGGGCCGCGCCCTTTCCGACGCGGTCGCGGACATCCGCCGGGTAATCGCCGAAGCCCGCCTGCCCGAGGGCTATTTCGTCACCCTCGGCGGCCAGTTCCAGGCCCAGGAAGAAGCCAGCCGGCTGGTCGGCATGCTCGCCGCCGTCTCGCTGGTGCTGATGTTCGTCGTGCTGTTCAGCCGCTACAAGTCGGCGACGCTGTCGGCGCTGATCATGGCCAATATCCCGCTCGCCCTGGTCGGCGCGGTGGTCGGCCTGTGGCTGTCCGGGCAACCTTTGTCGGTCGCCGCCCTGATCGGTTTCATCACGCTGGCCGGCATTTCGGTGCGCAACGGCATCCTCAAGGTCAGCCACTACCTCAACCTGATGCGCAGCGAAGGCGAGCGTTTCGACCACGCGATGATCCTGCGCGGTTCGCTGGAACGCCTCAGCCCGGTGCTGATGACCGCGCTGGTCACTGCCTTCGCGCTTGCGCCGCTGCTCTTCGAAGCCGAGCGGCCCGGTACCGAGATTCTCAACCCGGTCGCCGTGGTGATTTTCTCCGGCCTGATCAGCTCGACGCTGCTCGACACCTTCCTCACCCCCGTACTGTTCTGGCTTTTCGCCCGCCGAGACGCCGAACGGCTGCTCGACGAAAGCAATGCCGAAGCTTTTTGATCCCCCAATGAAAGGAAACCCCATGCGCCATTCCCTCCTGCTCGCCGCCCTGTGCCTGAGCCTGAACACGGCGGCCTTCGCCGCCGACGAACACGACCACCGGGTGCAAGCCCGCCACGGCGGCATCGTCGCCGAAGCCAACCATCTCGAATTCGAATTACTGGCCAAATCCGACGTCATCACGCTGTTTGTCCGCGACCACGGCAAGCCGCTTGCGACGCAGGGTGCCAGCGCCCGGCTGACGCTGCTGAGCGGCGGCGAAAAATCCGAGATCAGCCTGCTGCCGGCCGGCGAAAACCGGTTGGAAGCACGCGGCAATTTCGCGCTGGCCAAGGACAGCAAGGCGGTGGTGCTGCTGACCATGCCGGGGCAGAAGCTGGCCAACCTGCGCTTCAGCCTCCACTGACCCGACTACCAGTCGGCGGGCCGGGTTCAGCGCCAGCCCGCCGGCCGGCTCAAGCGGTAAAGGGGTTGTCGCCCAGCGCCTGCGTCACGTGATCGACGAAGCAGGCAATCCGCGAAGCCAGCGTGGTATTGCGGTAATACACGGCATTGATTGGCTGGCGCACATCCAGCAACTGGTCGGCCATGACCGGCAACAAGCGCCCGGTCTGCTGATCCAGGCCGCTGACGAAATCGGACAGCCGGACGATGCCCAGCCCGGCCAGCGCCATATGCCGCAGGGTTTCGCCGCTCGACGAGGCGATATTCGGCTTGATGCGCAGCAGGCTGCCGTCGTGATCGCGCAACGGCCAGTCATTGAGCGATTCGGGCTGATTGAAGCCGATCAGGTTGTGCCGCGCCAGCTCGTCCAGTGTCGTCGGCGTGCCGTGACGCGCCAGGTAGTCCGGGCTGGCAAAGAGCCGGAGACGGCTGTTGCCGATCGGGCGGGCGTGCAGGGTCGAATCCTTCAGGACGCCAATGCGGAACGCGACATCGGTGCGCTTTTCGATCAGATCGATGATCCCCTCGTTCGAATTCAGTTCCAGCTCCACCTTCGGGTAGCGGGTGCAGAAGCCCGGCAGCAGCGGCACGATCACGTGCAACATGAATGGCGTCGCGGCATCGACCCGCAGGCGGCCGACCGGCTGCATGCGGCGCGCCGCCAGCTGTTCCTCGGCCTCATCGACCGAGGCGATGATCGCCCGGGCATTTTTCAGGAAAGCCGCGCCCTCCTCGGTCAGCTCCAGGCGCCGCGTGGTTCGCCGCAGCAATGCGGTCTGCAGCTTCTCTTCCAGCCGCCCCAGCGTACGGCTGGCGGCGGATACGGTCAGCCCGACCCGCTCGGCGCCGGCCGTGATCGAACCGGTATCGACGACGGCGACAAAGGCTTGCATTTCATCGAGGGTGGTTTTCATCATTGATTTGAAATCAAGTATGTTTTGTTTATACATGTCTTTATCGACAAATGTAAAGCCAGCACACTGCGCCCCATTCCTTTCCCAACGGAGCGCCACCATGCCGCTTGCCCTGCTTGCCCTTACCCTCGCCGCCTTCGCCATCGGCACCAGCGAATTCGTCATCGTCGGCCTGATCCCGACCATTGCCCAGGATCTCGCCATCACCCTGCCATCGGCCGGCCTGCTGGTCAGCCTTTATGCAGTGAGCGTCGCAATCAGCGCCCCGCTGCTCACCGCCTTGACCGGCAAGGTGCCGCGCAAACCGCTGCTGCTCGGCCTGATGGCGCTGTTCACGCTGGGTAACCTGGTTGCCTGGCAGGCGCCCGGCTACGGCACCCTGATCGTCGCCCGCATCCTGACCGGACTGGCGCACGGCGTCTTCTTCTCGGTCGGCTCGATCATCGCCACCGGCCTGGTTCCCCGCGACAAGGCGGCCAGCGCCATCGCCACCATGTTCAGCGGCATGACCGTCGCCTTCGTCACCAGCATTCCGCTCGGCACCTTCATCGGCCAGCATTTCGGCTGGCACGCCACCTTCCTCGCCGTCTCGCTGTTCGGGCTGGTCGCCTGGCTCGGCGCCCTGGCCTTCGTTCCCCGGACGATTGCCCATGTCCCACCCGCCCCCTGGCAGGAACAGGCCCGCGTCCTGCTGCAACCGCGCCTGCTGCTGGTCTATGCGATGACCGCCGTGGGCTATGGCGGCTCGCTGATCGCCTTTACCTTCCTCGCCCCCATCCTGCAGGATATCGCCGGCTTCGCACCGGACATGGTGGGCGTCGTGCTGCTCGCCTACGGCATCTCGGTGGCGTTCGGCAATGTCTGGGGCGGCCGCCTGGCCGACCGCAAGGGCGCCGTTTCGGCATTGAAGACCATTTTCCTGCTGCTCGCCGGCGTCCTGCTCATCCTGACCTTCACCGCCCCCTACAAGTGGCTGGTCGTCCTGACCGTACTGGCCTGGGGAGCCGTCGCCTTCGGCAACGTCCCGGGGCTGCAGGCCTACGTCGTGCAGCAGGCCGAAAAGGTTGCGCCACGCACCGTCGATGTCGCCGCCGGCTTCAATATCGCCGCATTCAATATCGGCATCGCCGGCGGGTCGTGGGTGGGATCGCTGGTCGTCGGCCAGCTCGGCCTGGCCCATACGCCGTGGATCGCCGCCCTGGTCACCCTGGGCGCCTTCGGCCTGACGGCGCTGAGCGGCCGACTGGACAAGCAACAGGCACCGGCGCTCTGCCCGGCCGAAGCCTGAAACCGACCTTCCTCAATTTTTCTGAATTGGAGTAATCCCAATGACCCTAGCTTCTTTCGGCGTCGGCACCTTTCGCCTGAGCGGACAAACCGTCATCGACTCGGTCAGCAATGCGCTCGATCTCGGCTATCGCGCCATCGACACGGCGCAGATCTACGGCAACGAAGCCGAAGTCGGCCAGGCCATCGCCCAGAGCGGCGTCGCCCGCGAACAGTTGTTCATCACCACCAAGATCTGGGTCGACAACCTCGGCAAGGACAGGCTGTTGCCCAGCCTGCGCGAAAGCCTGGACAAGCTGCGCACCGACTACGTGGACCTGACCCTGATCCACTGGCCAGCCCCCGGCAAGGGCGTCGATCTGCCCGAATACATGGCCGCACTGGCTGAAGCGAAGGCGGCCGGCCTGACTCGCCAGATCGGCATTTCCAACTTCAATATCGACCTGACCCGACAAGCCATCGCGGTGGTCGGCAAGGAAGCGATTGCCACCAACCAGATCGAATTGAGCCCCTACCTGCAATGCCGAAAGCTGGTCGCCTTCCTGCAGGAACAAGGCATTGCCGTCACCTCCTACATGACCCTCGCCTACGGCAAGGTCCTGCCCGACCCGACGATCCGTGCCATCGCCGAAAAGCATCGGGCAACGCCGGCGCAGGTTGCGCTGGCCTGGGCCTTGCAACTGGGCTATGCGGTAATCCCCTCGTCGACCCAGCGCGAGAACCTCGCCAGCAACCTGCTCGCCCGCGATCTGCGCCTCGACGCCGACGACATGGCGCGCCTGGCCGCGCTGGAACGTAACGGCCGCGAAGTCAGCCCCGCCGGCCTCGCCCCGGAGTGGGATTGAGCGCCAATTTTCTGCCATTGCCGGCCGGCGAGTTGGCGGACCAATCGGCTGCCCCGGCTTTCCCTAGCTTCGACCCATTTTCCAAACGCGCCCCCGGCGCTTATCGTTTCCATTAATGACATCGGCGCCACGGCGCCCGCTCCGGAGATCGACCATGACCCAAGACCCGCTGTTCCAGCCGCTGACACTCGGCGAACTGACCCTTCCCAACCGCATCGTGATGCCGCCGATGACGCGCTCGCGCGCCAGCCAGCCGGGCGACGTACCGAACGAACTGATGGCCGAGTACTACGCCCAGCGTGCCAGCGCCGGCCTGATCGTCAGCGAGGGCACCTGGATTGCCCCGCTGGGCAAGGGCTACGCCTGGACGCCGGGGATCCACACACCGGCCCAACTGGCCGGCTGGCGCAAGGTGACCGATGCCGTGCATGCCGCTGGCGGCCGTATCTTTGCGCAGCTCTGGCACGTCGGCCGCTTGAGCCATACCCGACTGCTTGACGGCCAATCCCCGGTTTCCTCGTCGGCCATCCAGGCCGCCGGCGTCAATGTCTTCATTGCCGAAGCGGATGGCCGGCCAGGCTTTGTCCAGGCTTCGCAACCGCGTGCCCTCGGCATTGACGAAATCCACGAGATCGTCGGGCAATTCGGCCAGGCGGCGCGCAATGCGCTCGCCGCCGGCTTCGATGGCGTCGAGCTGCACGCGGCCAACGGCTACCTGGTCAACCAATTCATCGACTCCAACGCCAACAACCGCACCGACCAATATGGCGGCTCGCTGGAAAACCGCCTGCGCTTCCTTGCCGAGGTCACCGAGGCCCTGGTCGAGGCCACCGGCGATAAAAAGCACGTCGGCATCCGCCTCGCCCCGCTCACCACGCTCAACGGCTGTGTCGATGCCGATCCGGAAACCACCTACATCGCCGCCGCCAAGCTGCTCGGCGAGATCGGTGTCGGCTACATCCACATCGCCGAAGCCGACTGGGACGACGCGCCCTACATGCCGGTCGAGTTCAAGCAACGGCTGCGCGCCGTCTTCCCCGGCACACTGATCTATGCCGGCAAATACACGGCCGAACGGGCTCGTGCCGCACTCGGTCAGGGCTGGGCCGATCTGATCGCCTTCGGCCGCCCCTTCGTCGCCAACCCCGACCTGCCCGCCCGCCTGCGCAATGTCGCCCCGCTCGCCGCGCACGACCGCGACACCCTGTTTGGCGGCGGCGCACACGGCCTGACCGACTACCCCGTCCTGGTCGCTTAACCGACAGCGTTTAAGAAAAGGGGCGCTCGCGCTGAAAACGCCCCCGGTCAACCGGGCTTCGCTGGCGATGCCACACTGGATCCGGATCGGCGCCGTGTCCGCTCAGCGCGACGCGCTGACCCGCCAGATCACATTGCCGACGTCGTCCGCCACCAGCAGCGCGCCCTGCCGGTCGATCGCGACACCGACCGGCCGGCCCGCGGCCTTGCCATCCGCGTCGAGAAAGCCGGTCAACAGATCAAGCGTGACATTGCCGGCAGGCCGAGCATCGCGGAAAGGTACAAAAACCACCTTGTAGCCACTGTGCGGCTGGCGATTCCACGAACCATGCTGACCGACGAACATGCCGTTCACAAAAGGCGGTGGCAAGGACGAACCTGCCGATGAGGCCAGACCTAGCGATGCCGTGTGCGGCCCCAGGGCAAAATCGGGAGAAATAGCGCTCGCGACCAGATCGGGCCGCGGCGGTGAGACCCGTTCATCGACGTGCTGCCCGTAGTAGCTGTATGGCCAACCGTAGAAGCCGCCGTCACGGACCGCGGTCAGGTAATCCGGCACCAGGTCGCCGCCCAGTTCGTCGCGTTCGTTGACCACTGTCCATAGCGCGCCGCTGTCCGGCTGCCACGCCATGCCGTTCGGGTTGCGCAGGCCGGAGGCAAAGATCCGGTGCCGGCCGCTCGCGATATCGACCTCCCAGATGGCGGCTCGCCCGGTTTCGACCGCCATGCCGCGTTCAGCGACATTGCTGTTTGAGCCGACGGTGACATAGAGCTTGCTGCCATCCTGGCTGGCAATCAGGTTCTTGGTCCAGTGGTGATTGATCGTGCCGGCCGGCAGATCGATCACCTTGCTCCCCGCTGCGGTGATGCGGGTCTGTCCGGCTTGATAAGGAAAGCGCAGAACCGCATCCGAATTGGCGACATAGAGATCGTTGCCGACCAGCGCCATGCCGAACGGCGAATTCAGTCCATCGAGCAGGACCGCACGCAGATCGACCACACCATCCCCGTTGCCGTCGCGCAGCAAGGTGATGCGGTTGGCACTGGGCACGCCGGCGCCGGCACGTTGCATCAACAGCCCCATCAGCCAGCCCCTGATTCCCGACGTATCGTCAGGTTTGGGCGGCGCATTCGTCTCGGAGACCAGTACATCGCCATTGGGCAACACATACAGCCAGCGCGGATGCGCCAGGCCATCGGCAAACCGCGCGACGCGCGTGCCCGGCGCCGCGATCGGGGCGGTGCCGGCAGCCCAGCCTTTGACCGGCGCGACATTGACGGTTGGAATCAGCGTCGGGTTGGGCGACGGCAGATTCGGGCTGGGCCCCGTACCGGCGGCAACCGGGAGTTTGGCGATCTCGCCGCAGGCGGCAAGCATCGACAGTCCGATCAAAAGGGAAACGGTATGGCGTCGCATCGGTTTGTTCCTGTTCGGTGTGTCGCCGGCGGCGAATTGCATGCAGCCTGGCGAGGCGGTTGCGTTCATCGGGTCAGTTCGTCGGCAAACTGGTGATTGACATCGCGATGCATCGCTTCATCGGTCCGAACGGCGAGAATGACCTCGCGCAGGCTGGCCTCTGCAGGCAGTTTCCAGTAGTCGATGGCGATCGCGGGGGCCGGGACGTTGGCATAAGTCCCGTCGTCCACGCCGGCCAGATAGGTCGTATAGCTATAGACCGCTTCTTCCTCCAGATAGCCCACGACACGATGCGC
The DNA here is from genome assembly GCA_036726285.1 of Azonexus sp. GTDB lineage: Bacteria > Pseudomonadota > Gammaproteobacteria > Burkholderiales > Rhodocyclaceae > Azonexus. Next base: position 3,512 of record DAIMCQ010000069.1, on the reverse strand, counting down.
GGTGGCGGGAGACAGCAGGTAAAGCAGGAAATAGAAGTTGTAAAACGCCCCTTGAGCCAGCAGGATCAGCAGGCGCTCAAGACGTGATGGCCGGGCAATCAGCATAAAGGTCATCAAATGCATGCGTTCATTCTCGGCTTCGTCGAGCAGCGTACGAATCCAGCCATGATCGGACTCCATGCGGCGCAAGGACTTCAAGTGTTGCAGCGCGCCGCCCACCATGCCCGGTACGGCGGCGATGGTTTCCAGCACGACGGCTCGATGGCCGTAGCGGCCGGCAAAAAAGAGATCAGCAAAAAAACGCAGGAATTTGACAAACAGAAAGGCCAGCCGGTCCCGCACATTCCCCGGCGCGTAATGTTGCAGTGGCTTGATCGGCTCAGGCATGCCGCAGCCAGCGCATGCAGTCCTGACGGGACTCGCCTTGCAGCGGATTCAACATCGCACTCTCCCGCAGAACCTCGGTTCGGACTGCTGATTATTCCCGCCAGTCGGTCGCCGCTCGGTTCGATGCCACACACAGCAACAAGAATGATCGGGTTGCAATAGAAATGGCCTGCGCTGCCATCGACAAGCGCCCTTCCGTGCGTTGGCGCACCGAAGCAGCGATGTCATTGCCGGCAACATGGGGCACGGACGCCGTGCGTGGCGGCCGGCCCTGCTGCTGCGGTACATCGACTGATCGTCAGCCGCTGCCTGCAGGCAGGCGCTTCAAACCTGCATTGAGGAACGAACCATGAAACCGAACATTGTGTTGTTACCCGGGCTGCTCAACGACGCGAGCGTCTTTTCAGAGCTGGTTGCGACCTTGTCGACGGAAGCCACCGTCGAAGTGGGCGATCTGACCCTCGCCGATTCAATCGCCGAGCTGGCGGCCAGCGTTCTTCAGGCGGCTTCGGCCCCGCGCTTCGTTCTGCTTGGCCTTTCGCTCGGTGGCTACGTTGCGTTCGAAATCATGCGCCAAGCCCCCAAACGAGTCGCCGGGCTGGTGCTGATGGACACCACCGCCCGCCCCGATACGCCCGCGGCGCAGGCCAAGCGTGAAGCGCAGATCAAGCTCGCCGCAACCGATCTCGATGCCGTGATCGAGCAATTGCTGCCACTGCTCTCGCATCCCGACCGCCTGAATCTCCCCGCCGTGCGCGGCGTCATCCAGTCGATGGCAAGCGGCTTGGGCAAGACGGTTTTCGAGCGCCAGCAGCGGGCGATCATAGCCCGGCCGGATAGTCGGCCGACACTGGCAACAATCGCCTGTCCGACGCTGATCCTCTGTGGCCGTGACGACCTGATCACCCCGCCCGAGTTATCGACGGAGATGGCCGACGGAATCCGCCATGCCCGGCTTGAGATCATCGAACAATGCGGCCACCTGGCATCGCTCGATCAACCCGAAATTGTCGGCAAGCTGATGCTTGACTGGCTCAAACGCACCCCGTTCTGACACGCGGGCCATCAAAAAACATCGGGAATTCATTCGCCACCGCCGGGAACTGATCGGCCAAATGGGATATCGCCACGCTATGAGGCCTGGCGAACAGACGCAACGCCGGCGACGAGTAGGTTTGAAAGCACGGCGACAGCTCACCTATCCACGACAGGCGACATTCAGCGAAGCAGGCCGCCGAGTCAAGGAGACGAGCATGAACCACCAGAACCACTATGCAACCTTACATATTGATCGTTGCGCTTCCTGTGCCGAGATCAAGTCAGCCTTTCGCACCCTGGCCCAACGCTTTCATCCCGATGTGACCAAAGACCGCGATGGCGAGCGCAAATTCAAGGATGTCGCCGAAGCCTACAGGACGCTCAAACGCGCCGACTCGAAAGGCGCCTACGACCACCAGATCAACAACATTTGCCCTGACCGGCTTTTCCCGGGCGAAAGCCTCCCCGGTTTGGTCGGTTTCAACTGGGTACAGGCCATGTTCCAATATTGTTCCTGGTTCTGGCTGGACTCGGGCAAAGATGACCGCTAGGCGCCAGGCGTCCCGGTCGGCCCTGGCGGAAAAGGGGTTCGCCGACGCCCCGGATGCGCCGCCGGGTCGAAGCGCGACGGCGTCCTGGTCGCTACAAGCGGAACATGCCGGAATTCGACGGCAGGCGTCCGGCCCACAATTCGCAGGATTGACGCACCACTTCTTCCAGCGAGTCTTCGTTGGCGTAGCTCGAACGAATCTCGCTGGCCCCGTTGCGCGCTTGCAGCACCTCGGTACGAAGCAGGTTGAGTGCTTCGGTCGCCCCCAGGTCGTAGGCATGGACCTCGATGGAAGCCATGGTGCGGATGATGTCGTCGCCAATGCTGCGTTGCTCGGCCGACCCCGGGATGACCAGCGTCCCTTCGTACCCGAAACGACAGGCCTGGAAGCGGTTGAAGGTGTAGACCAGGTAGTCGTCTTCGCGCGGCTCGACCGGCTTCTCTTCGAGCAGATAGCGCGCCAGGGCCTGGGCGTAGGCGGCGATCTGGGCGGCCCGCTCGACCGTCCGCGGGGTATCCATGACGCGCAGCTCGATGGTGCCGAACTCGGGCTTGGGCCGAATATCCCAGTAAAAATCCTTCATGCTCTTGACCACGCCGGTCGCGATCATCTTGCGGTAGTAGTCGTTGAATTCATCCCAGCTCAACACGAAGGGCGCCCTGCCGCTCAACGGAAAGGCAAAGACCGAGTTGAGGCGAGCCGACTGGAAGCCGGTATCGATGCGCTGCACGAAGGGCGACGCCGCCGACAAGGCGATGAGATGGGGAATGTAGCGACTGAAGGCGTGCAGCAACCACAACGCCCGGTCCGGGCAAGCACAGCCGATATGGACGTGTTGCCCGAAGATGGTGAATTGCTTGGCCAGGTAGCCGTAAAGCTGCGACAGGAGGTGGAAACGCGGCGCATCGAAGATGGCCTGCTTGCCCCAATGCTGGAAGGGATGCGTGCCGCCGCCCGAGAGCAGGATCCCCAGGCGGTCGGCCTGATGGACCAGTTCGTTCCGGATGCAGCGCAACTGGGTCAGTGCATCCGTATAGTCGTGGCAGATATCGGTCGACAACTCGATCATCGAGTCGGTGATTTCCGGTTTGACATCGCCGGGGTGCTGGCATTTCTTCATCTCCCGCAGCAGGTCGGGGGCGGCGCCGATCAGGTCGTAATCCTGGCCGCCAACAATTTGCAATTCCAATTCGATGCCGAGGGTCAGCGCCTCCGATTTCGAAAATGGCGGCAATTCAGTGTCGTTGTCGTTACTCACGGCGTTCTCCGCTCCATTTAAGGCAAAGCGCCACAATGACCGGACCGGCCAGTTCCATGATCGCCGCAGCGCTCATCGCAACCGGCATCACGGTGCCTTGCAGTTGGGGGTAAATCTGGCCGAGATCGGATGCGGCAACCATGATCGGCCCGCTCGCCGGCGACAGGGCGACACCCAGCAAGAGGCCCTGCCGCCAACTGATCCCGGCCGGTCGGGCGAACAGCAGTACGCCGCACAACTTGGCCAGGCTGCGCGCGCCGATCAGCAGCAAGGCCAAG
>DAIMCQ010000068.1:0-15921 GCA_036726285.1 Azonexus sp. | reverse complement strand
GACATTCATCAGTACGAAGCGGGTGGCATTCCACAGCTTGTTGCAGAAATTGCGGTAGCCGTCGCAACGGTTCAGGTCGAACTTGATGTCGCGGCCCGGCGAAGCCAGGCTGGCAAAGGTGAAGCGCAGCGCGTCGGTACCAAAGGACTGGATGCCCTCCGGGAATTCCTTCTTCGTCTTCTTGGCGATGCTTTCCGCCTGCTTCGGGTTCATCAGGCCGGTGGTGCGCTTTTCGATCAGCGCATCGAGGCCGATACCGTCGATCAGGTCGATCGGGTCGAGCACGTTGCCCTTGGACTTCGACATCTTCTGGCCTTCGCCATCGCGGATCAGGCCATGCACATAGACATGCTTGAAGGGGATCTGGCCGGTGATCTGCTTGGTCATCATGACCATGCGGGCGACCCAGAAGAAGATGATGTCGAAGCCGGTGACCAGCACCGAAGATGGCAGGTATTGCTTGAGCAGCGGATTGGCGGCGTCGACTGCGGCGTCACCGGTCCAGTCGAGGGTCGAGAACGGCCACAGGGCGGAGGAGAACCAGGTGTCGAGGACGTCGTCGTCGCGTTTGAGGGCGCCGGTGTAGCCTTGCTTCGCCGCAGTAGCACGGGCTTCTTCTTCGTTGTGGGCAACGAAAATTTCGCCGTCGTCGCCATACCAGGCCGGAATCTGGTGGCCCCACCACAGTTGGCGGGAAATACACCAGTCCTGGATGTTGTTCAGCCACTGGTTGTAGGTATTGACCCAATTTTCCGGATAGAACTTGATTTCGCCGGAATGCACGACGTCGAGGGCCTTCTCGGTGATCGACTTGCCATCTTCGCCCGGCTTCGACATGGCGACAAACCACTGGTCGGTGAGCATCGGTTCGATGACGACATTGGTCCGGTCGCCGCGCGGCACCTTCAGCTTGTGCTTGTCGGTCTTTTCCAGAATGCCGAGGGCTTCGAGGTCGGCGACAACGGCCTTGCGGGCGTCGAAGCGGTCCAGGCCGCGATATTTTTCCGGGGCGTTGTCGTTGATCTTGGCATCCAGCGTCAGGATGGAGATCAGCGGCAGGTTGTGACGTTGACCGACGGCATAGTCGTTGAAGTCATGTGCCGGGGTGACCTTGACGCAGCCGGTGCCGAATTCGAGATCGACGTAGCTGTCGGCAATGATCGGGATTTCGCGATCGGTCAGCGGCAGCTTTACCCGCTTGCCGATCATGTGTTTGTAGCGCTCGTCTTCGGGGTGAACCATCACGGCGGTGTCGCCGAGCATGGTTTCCGGGCGGGTGGTGGCCACCACCAGGCTGTCCGAGCCATCGGCCAGCGAATAGCGGATGTGCCACATGAAACCGTCTTCTTCTTCCTGCACCACTTCGAGGTCGGAGACGGCGGTATTCAGCTTCGGGTCCCAGTTCACCAGGCGCTTGCCGCGGTAAATCAGACCTTCGTTGTACAAGCGGACAAAAGTTTCGTTCACTACCTTGTTGAGGCCGGCGTCCATCGTGAAGCGCTCGCGCTTCCAGTCCGGGCTGGTGCCCATGCGGCGCATCTGCTTGGTGATGGTGTTGCCGGAGTATTCCTTCCATTCCCAGACTTTCTCCAGGAAATTCTCACGGCCGAGGTCGTGGCGGGAGATGCCCTGGGCGTCCAGTTGGCGTTCGACGACGATCTGGGTGGCGATACCGGCGTGGTCGGTGCCCGGCTGCCATAGCGTGTTGTGGCCGCGCATCCGGTAGTAGCGGGTCAGCGCATCCATGATCGTCTGGTTGAAGCCGTGACCCATGTGTAGCGTGCCGGTGACGTTCGGCGGCGGCAGCAGGATGCAGAAGTTGTCGGTCTTGCTGTCGTCTACGCCGGCAGCGAAATAATTCTGGGCTTCCCACTCGGGATACCAGCGGCGTTCGATATCGGCTGGTTCAAAGGCTTTGGCGAGTTCCATGGGCTTGTCGGAAAAGGGGAAAACCCAAAATTATACCGGAGGCGGGCTCCGGTTCCGGCCCAATCTCAGTCGCGAGGTTGGAGCTTGGCGATCTTTTCCTGTTCGGCCAGGTAGTCGCGGACCGTGGCCTCGATGAGCCGCGGCAATTCGGCGCTCAGTCGCTGTTCGACCCGGCGGGCCAGTTCGTGGGCAATGATGTCGTGCAAGGCGGCATCGAAGGCCGGCGCGGGTGGCGTATCGGCGAGTGCAACAACCGGGTCCGCTTCGGCTGGAAATTCCGCTTCCGGCCAGATGCCGTATGCCACGGCCTTCGTTTCTGTTGTGACGGGTATGGCATCGACCAGCACCGGGATGTCGTCTTCATCGTCAATGCTATCGGTCAGTACCGGGACGTCTTCAGCATCGCCGGCGTTTTGACGGCGACGCTGCATCAAGGCATCGGCACGGGCGATGATCGGGCTGGCCACGGGCGGTCCTAGCGGTCAGCGAGGTCGAAGTAGCGCACCTCGCAGCCGCGTTCCTTGTAGAGCTTGACGCGGTCACGGGCAGCGGTACGGTCGGCTTCCTCCTGACCGACAACTTCGATCAGGCTTTGAAAGCGGGCGAAGCCGGGTGGTATTTCACGACTCAGGTTCATTAGACGTTCGTCCTGGGCGATGTTCTCCAGCGAGTCGGCAATCAGAACCGGCGTTTCGTTGGCCAGAGGGGAGTTGGCGGCGCAGTGCGGGACAAAACTCAAGGCCGGATGGGTCCATAGCATGCGGTCGAGGTGACTGGCAACGTCCTTGTCGGGGGCATAGACCAGCATCGCCTTCTTTTTTGCGTAGGCGCCGCCCAACAGGGCGCAGGCGGCGGCAATCCGGTCCGCCGCCCCATGGTAGAAAAAGACCTGGGTCAATTGAGTTTGCCGGCGCGTTGCAACAGGTAGTGCGTCAACAAGGGGACCGGCCGACCGGTGGCGCCCTTGTCACTGCCCGATTTCCAGGCGGTGCCGGCGATGTCCAGGTGAGCCCAGTCGAATTTCTTGGTGAATCGGGCCAGGAAGCAGGCCGCCGAGATCGCCCCGCCCCAGCGGCCGCCGATATTGGCCATATCGGCGAACGGGCTCTTCAGCAGCTCCTGATAGTCGTCCCAGAGCGGCATGTGCCAGGCGCGGTCGTGCGACTCTTCGCCGGCATCGAGCAGGTCGCGCGCCAGGCCATCCTTGTTGGCAAACAGGCCGGTCGCGATGTGGCCGAGTGCGACGACGCAGGCACCGGTCAGGGTGGCGACGTCGATGACGGTATCCGGTTCGAAGCGCTCGGCGTAGCTCAGCGCGTCGCACAGGATCAAGCGGCCTTCGGCATCGGTATTGAGAATCTCGATGGTCTGGCCCGACATCGATGTGACGATGTCACCCGGGCGGGTTGCCCCGCCACCCGGCATGTTCTCGGTGGCCGGGACGACGACGGTCAGGTTGATTGGCAATCCCATGCGGGCCACCGCCTGCATGGTGCCGAGAACGCTGGCCGCGCCGCACATGTCGTATTTCATTTCGTCCATTTCGGCGCCCGGTTTCAGCGAGATGCCGCCGGTATCGAAGGTGACGCCCTTGCCGACCAGAACCACCGGCTTTTCACTGGCCTTGCCGCCCTTGTGGGTCAGGACGATCAATTTGGGTGGCTGGTGAGAGCCTTTGGCGACCGATAGCAGGGAGTGCATGCCCAGCTTTTCCATGTCGTCGCGTTCAAGGATTTCGCAGCCAAGCTTGAATTCGGCCGCCATCGCCAGGGCTTGCTCGGCGAGATACGTCGGGTGGCAGACATTCGGCGGCAGGTTGCCAAGTGTCTTGGTCAGCGCCATGCCTTCGGCGATGGCAATGCCCTGATTCAGCGCTTCTTCGGCCAGCGCCAGTTCGTTACGCCGTTCGACGCCGAGCGTCAGCTTGCGCAGCGGGCGACGGACCTCGTCCTTTTTGCTTTTGAACTGGTCAAATTTATAGGTTGCATCGAGTGCGGCGATCGCCGTCTGGCGAACACGCCAGGCGACACTACGTTTCTTGACAGCAAGTTCAGTCAGGAAAATCGACGCGTCGAAAGCACCGGTTTCGTTGAGTGTTTTGACTACGCTGCGAACAGCGGAGCAAAACTCCTTTTCTCGGAAATCCTTTTCCTTGCCCAGGCCGATGAGCAGGACGCGGTCACACAAAGTGCCTGGCACGTTGTGCAACAATAGCGTGGTGCCGGATTTTCCTTCCATGTCGCCGCGCCGAATGATGTCGGAAATATAGCCATTGGCTGCCTTGTCCAGCAATTCTGCCGGCAAGGTGAGCTTGCGTGACTCGAAGACCCCGACGACAACGCAGGCACTGCGTTGCTTTTCCGGGCTACCGCTTTTTATGCTAAATTCCACAGGCTGCTCCTGATCAGGGAAATATCAGTATTCGCGGGATTATCCTCGCATTTTTTTGGTTTCGTCAAAACATGATATTCGAGCGCGCCGTTCGGCGTGAGTTCGCTCAGGCAGCCGCCGGCATTAGCGTTGCCCTGTTGGCCATCCTGACCTCCACTCAATTGATCCGTTTGCTGAAAGATGCTGCGGGCGGAACCATTGCGCCTGAAGCGGTACTCTCGCTTCTCGGGTTTGCGGCATTGAATTTCATGCCGATTCTGCTTTCCCTGACGCTTTTTGTTTCCATTTTGCTCAGTTTGTCGCGGGCTTACCGGGATTCGGAGATGGTTGTCTGGTTTTCTTGTGGTCAGCCCTTGACGGCCTGGATCAGGCCCGTTCTCCGGTTTGCCTTGCCCATCGTCGTGGCAATTGCCGTTCTCTCCGGGTTCCTTTCGCCGTGGGCAAATTACAACACTGCCGAATACAAGCAGCAGTTGTCGGCGCGCAGCGACGTTTCTCAGGTTTCGCCCGGGGCATTTCGCGAGGCGAAGAAGGGGCGGCGGATCTTTTTTGTCGAAGCGCTGGCCGACGATGCCAGTCAGGTTGGCAATGTATTTGTCGCCTCGATGCAGGATGGCAGGCTGGGGGTAGTGATGTCGAATTCCGGTCACCAGGAGTTTGCGGAGAATGGCGATCGCTTTGTCGTTCTGGAAAATGGCCGGCGTTACGAAGTCGAGCCGGGGTCGCCGGAGTTCAAGGTGATGGAGTTTGAGCGCTACAAGGTACGCACTGAAGACGGTGAGGCCAAGCCTTCGGAGCGCTTGCCCAATCGCATGCCGATCACCGAATTGGTCCTTGATGATGGCAATTCGGCGCGCGGCGAGTTGCTGTGGCGGATTGGCATGCCGGTTTCGGCGCTGGTTCTGGCACTGTTGGCGATTCCTCTGTCTTACGTCAATCCGCGGGCTGGGCGCTCGGCGAATATGCTGATCGCAATCCTGATCTATGCGATTTACAGCAATTTGATCTCTGTTAGTCAGGCTTGGGTTGCTCAGGGGCGTTTGTCGTTCTGGGTCGGTGTCTGGGCGGTACATGCGCTGATGCTTTTGCCGCTGGCCTGGCTCTTTTATCGGCGTATAGCGGTTCGTATGCCATGGCAGCGGAGCGCGACCTGATGTTCAGGCTCAATCTTTATCAGCGTTATTTGATGCGGGAGACGCTGGCTGCCGTTTTCCTGGTGTTGGCAGCATTTCTGACCTTGTTTAGTTTTTTTGACTTGATCAACGAATTGCGCAATGTCGGCAAGAGCGACTACCAGTTGAGTCACGCCTTGCTTTTCGTTTCGCTGAGTCTGCCTGGCTTGGTCTATGAGTTGATCCCGATCGCGACACTGATCGGTAGTCTGTATGCCCTGTCGACACTGGCTCGGCACTCCGAAATTACGGTCCTGCGAGCATCGGGCTTGGCTACCAGGGACTTGCTGATGACCCTGTTCCGGGTTGCGGGTTTGCTGGCTTTGCTGACCTTCGTGGTTGGAGAAGGACTGGTGCCATTTTCGGAGCGTCTGGCGCAGGAGATTCGCGCCAAGGCCTTGAGCAAGGTGATTGCCCAGAGTGGATTTGAGACCGGTTTGTGGGTCAAGGATGGGCGGAGCTTCATCAATATTCGCAAGGCGACACCCGATGCCCGTTTGCAGGGGGTTCGTATCTATAAATTTGACGAAAAGAATGCCCTCGAGTCGGTCACCGAAGCAGAAGAGGCGAGTTTCAGTCCGCCGACCCACTGGGTGCTGAAGGGGGTGGTGAGAACCATTCTTGATGGGGAGACTTCGCGCGTCGAGCGGGCGGGGAGCGGGGAGTGGCATTCTGCGGTGAATCCGGACCTGCTCTCGGTGTTGATGGTTACGCCGGAGCGAATGTCCTTGTTCGGCTTGGTGGGTTACACCCGGCATTTGATGGAAAATCACCAGAAGACCGAGCGCTATGAAATCGCCATCTGGAAGAAGATGATTTATCCGCTGGCTGCATTGGTGATGGTGGCGCTGGCTTTACCGTTCGGCTATTCGCACAACCGGGTAGGGGGGGTGAGCCTGAAGATTTTTGCCGGCGTGATGATGGGGATTCTGTTTTACGCCTTGAATGGTTTGTTTTCGAATCTGGGGGTGATCAATTCCTGGCCACCATTTGCCAGTGCTACGGCACCGTCTGCGCTTTTTTTGGTCGCTGCAATTGCCATGTTGTGGTGGGTTGAGCGCCGCTAAACGGCTCGCTAATCCGACGCGATAATTCTGGTACCGGCAATGCGGTCGTGCAGGTATTGCCTGTCTTTGTCAAACAGTGCCCAAAAAATGCCGGCACCGAACAGCAGGATGCTTGGCCATGCCGCTAGATAGCGCAGTAGGGCTTGGGCTGGGCGGATTCTTCCTCCTTCGCTGTTGATGAGTTGCACCTTCCAGGTTTTCATCGGGAGAGTTTGGCCGCCGTGCAGCCAGAACCAAGCAAAATAAACCAGAAGCAGTAAGGTAACGTGAATCCAGAGCCCTTTGCCGGTCAGTCCAAGGCCGAATCCGGAAAGGACGGTCTGGGGAAGAAAAAAGCCGATCAGCAAGACGGCGAAGACGACAAGGCCTTCGTAAAGCAGGCAGGCGAGACGGCGCCCCCAGCCGGGGATGTTGTGTTGCATCAGGGTTTTGTGGTTTCGGTGGTTTGAGGTTCCGGCGCGGCTTCGCCGGCGACCGTTGATTCTGTTGGCGGATTGAGGAGTCGGGCTGATTTGCCCTGCTCGCGGATGCGCTGCTTTTCATCCTCCGATAGATTCGAGTAGGCCCGCCATTTTTGTTTGACAACCTGCTTCTGTTCCGGAGGGAGTTGGTTGAAATCCTTGTAGGTTCCACGCACCTTCGAGCGTTGCTCCGGTGTCAGGCTGGACCATTGGCGCATGCGTTCCTGCATGCGTTGTTGTTCGTCCGGTTTCATGTTCGGGTAGCGCTCGGCAATACCCAGCCATTTTTTTCGGCCGATGTTTTCCATCTTGTCCCAATTGCCGGCTAATGGAGCCAGAATGGTTTTTTGTGGCGAGCTAAGCTGATTCCATGATGGTTGCGGCAAAGTGCCCAGGACCGCTGTCGTTGGCGGTTCTGCATGGGCGCTTGAGGCCAGGCCGAGACAGAGGATTACTCCTCCGATGAGTCGTCTTTTAACCATTCGAAGAAATCGTTGTCCATGAATGCCTCTGGCGGGATGTCGTCGGCTAGCAAGGCGCTATCAACATCTTCCAGTTCCGTGACGTATTGAATGCTGTGCCAATGAAATGAAATCCACATGCCGAGCAGCAAGGCGAGTATAGCGAGTATCTGCTTGAGATAAGGCGTGTGAGTGCCGATCTTCAGGCCAAGAGCACTACGTCCGGTGTGCACTGTTTGGGGGGGGGCTTGTTTCTGTTTCGATAGGGCAAGATGGCGCGCCGCCTCCAGTCGCCGCGATGCGGTCGGGGGAATGTCCAGTAACCCGTGGTTGAGTGCTTGCCTGACTCGATAGGCGTACCGTTCTTCATTCATAGCTTTATCCCCTTGGCCGACAGGGCGGCTGCCAGTGCGTGCGTGGCGCGTGAGCAATGGGTTTTGACGCTGCCTTCTGAGCAGCCCATCGCAGCGGCGGTTTCGGCTACGTCCATGTCCTCCCAGTAACGCATGAGGAAGGCCTCCCGTTGACGGGCGGGCAGTTTTTTTATCTCGCCGTCGATGATGCTCAGTGTCTGGGTCTGGAGAAGTTTGCTTTCAGGGGTGCGTGGTCCGGCATCGTCGTCATCTGATGCGAGTGTTTCCAGTGGGTCGTGGTCTTCGTCGTCGTTCGGAGTGAATGCTGAAAGCAACGTAGTCCACATCGAGCGGACCTTGCTGCGGCGATAGTAGTCTCGAATCGTGTTCTGAAGAATTCGCTGAAATAGCATGGGGAATTCTTCGGCCGGCTTGTCGCCGTATTTTTCGGCGAGTTTGAGCATGCTGTCCTGAACAATGTCCAAGGCGGCATCTTCTTCGTGCACGGCGAACATGGCTTGTTTGAACGCACGTCGTTCGACAGACTCAAGGAAGCTTGATAGTTCGTGGGGTGAAGCCAGGGTCGTCTCGTCCTGTAAAAAGCCTTGAGCATTATATGGTTATGCGGGCAAACCTTGACCGGAAAGTGCCTGTCGATTAAGGTTATGTCCTTTTAAGCAACAGCTTTTTGGGCTCAAGAATGATGATCAGCGGTGCAGAAATTGTAATCAGGTGCCTGCAGGAAGAAAAGGTCGATTGTGTATTCGGTTACCCTGGTGGTTCCGTTCTGCACATTTACGATGCCTTGTTCAAGCAGGATCAGGTCAAGCACATTCTTGTTCGCCATGAGCAGGCTGCCGTGCATGCTGCCGACGCCTATTCGCGCTCGTCGCAACGGGTTGGTGTCGCACTGGTGACCTCGGGTCCTGGCGTAACGAATACGGTGACCGGCATTGCGACGGCCTACATGGATTCGATTCCCATGGTGGTGCTATGCGGCCAGGTTCCGACCCAGTATATCGGGCAGGACGCCTTCCAGGAATGCGACACAGTCGGGATCACCCGTCCTTGCGTCAAGCACAATTTCCTGGTCAAGGACGTCAAGGATCTGGCGGTCACGATCAAGAAGGCTTTTCATATCGCCGCAACCGGCCGTCCCGGTCCGGTCGTGGTCGATATTCCCAAGGATATTACGGCTCAGTTGTGCGAGTTCGATTATCCGAAGACGATCCAGATGCGTTCGTACAATCCGGTCGTCAAGGGGCATCTCGGCCAGATCAAAAAAGCCGTACAGATGCTGCAGGAAGCCAAGCGCCCGATCATCTATACCGGTGGTGGCGTGATTCTGTCGGATGCGGCGGAGAAGCTGACCGAGTTGGCGCGTAAGCTCAATTTCCCGGTGACCAATACCCTGATGGGTTTGGGGGGCTATCCTGCGACCGACAAGCAGTTCGTCGGCATGCTGGGCATGCATGGTACGTTCGAAGCCAATAACGCGATGCATTACGCCGATGTGATCCTGGCTGTCGGCGCCCGGTTCGATGACCGCGTGATCGGCAATCCCGAGCATTTTGGCGGTGAGAAGCGTCGTGTCATTCACATCGATATCGACCCGTCGTCGATTTCGAAGCGCGTCAAGGTTGATGTGCCGATCGTCGGCAACGTGACCGATGTGCTCGATGAGATTCTCAAACTGATGGATGGCGGTTTCAAGACCGATCCGGAAGTGGCTGAATGGTGGAAGCAAATCGAGGAATGGCGTGGCCGCGAGTCCTTGCGTTACAAGCAGGGTAATCACATCATGCCGCAGTACGTGGTTGAAAAGCTGTACGAAGTGACCGGTGGCGATGCCTTCATTACCTCCGATGTCGGGCAGCACCAGATGTTTGCCGCCCAGTACTACAAATTCGACAAGCCGCGGCGCTGGATCAATTCCGGTGGCCTCGGTACCATGGGGGTCGGTCTGCCCTACGGTATGGGTGTCTTGTTGGCCAATCCCGATGCGCAGGTGGCCTGCGTGACCGGTGAGGGGTCGATCCAGATGTGTATTCAGGAGTTGTCGACCTGCAAACAGTACGGTTTGCCGATCAAGATCATCAACCTGAACAACGGCATGCTGGGCATGGTTCGCCAGTGGCAGGAGATGTTCTATTCCAAACGCTATTCGCAGTCCTACGTCACCTCGCTGCCCGATTTCGTCAAGCTTGCCGAATCCTACGGCCACGTCGGGATGCGCATTGAAAAGCCGGAGGATGTCGAGCCGGCACTGCGCAAGGCCTTTACCGAACACAAGAACGATCTGGTGTTCATGGATTTCATCATTGATCCGGGTGCCAATGTTTTCCCGATGGTTGCGGCGGGCAAGGGCCTGACCGAAATGATCCTCGCTGAAGACCTGTAAGTGAGGAAGGAACAGAGTATGCGACATATCATTTCCATCCTGATCGAGAATGAATCAGGAGCACTGTCCCGCGTTGCCGGCCTCTTTTCGGCGCGTGGCTACAATATCGAATCGCTGACCGTGGCACCGACGGAAGATCCCTCGCTGTCCCGGATGACCATCCTGACCTGGGGTTCCGACGAGGTGCTCGAGCAGATTACCAAGCAGCTCAACAAGCTGGTTGATGTCGTCAAGGTGGTCGATCTCTCCGAGGCTGCTCACGTCGAGCGCGAACTGATGCTGATCAAGGTTCGTGCGACAGGCAAGGATCGCGAAGAGATGAAGCGTATGGCCGATATCTTCCGTGGCCGCATCATCGATGTCACGGAATCGACCTATGTCATCGAGTTGACCGGCGCAAGCTCCAAGCTCGATTCCTTCATCGCCGCGCTTGATGCCGGCCTGATTCTCGAAACCGTCCGTACCGGCGTCTGTGGCATCGGTCGTGGCGATCGAATTCTAAAAGTCTAACTAGCAATAATTAACGAGGATTTCATGAAAGTTTATTACGACAAGGACGCCGACCTCTCCCTGATCAAGGGCAAGAACGTCACCATCGTTGGCTATGGTTCGCAAGGTCATGCCCACGCCCAGAATCTGCGTGACTCCGGCGTCAATGTGACGGTCGGTCTGCGCAAGAGCGGTGCTTCCTGGGCCAAGGCCGAAGGCGCTGGTCTGAAGGTTGCCGAAGTTGCCGAAGCCGTTGCTGCTGCCGATCTCGTCATGATCCTGCTGCCGGACGAAAATATTCCTGAGGTTTACAAGAACGACGTTGAGCCGAACATCAAGAAGGGCGCGACCCTGGCTTTCGCCCATGGCTTCAATGTGCATTACAACCAGGTTGTGCCGCGTGCCGACCTCGATGTGATCATGGTCGCGCCGAAGGGCCCGGGTCACACCGTGCGTTCCGAGTACCTGAAGGGTGGCGGCGTGCCGTCCCTGATCGCTATCTATCAGGACAAGTCCGGCAAAGCCAAGGATATCGCCCTGTCTTACGCTGCTGCCAATGGCGGCACCAAGGGTGGTGTCATCGAGACCAACTTCCGCGAAGAAACCGAAACCGACCTGTTCGGTGAACAGGCTGTTCTGTGCGGCGGCGCCGTCGAACTGGTCAAGATGGGCTTCGAAACCCTGACCGAAGCAGGTTACGCTCCAGAAATGGCCTACTTCGAGTGTCTGCACGAACTGAAGTTGATTGTCGACCTGATGTACGAAGGCGGCATCGCCAACATGAACTACTCGATCTCGAACAACGCCGAATACGGCGAGTACGTGACCGGTCCGGAAGTCATCAATGCCCAATCCCGCGAAGCCATGCGCAATGCCCTGAAGCGCATCCAGACCGGCGAATACGCCAAGATGTTCATCCTCGAAGGCAAGACCAACTATCCTTCGATGACGGCTCGTCGTCGCCTGAATGCCGTGCATCCGATCGAAACGGTTGGCGGCCAGCTGCGTGACATGATGCCGTGGATCAAGAAGAACAAGCTGGTTGATCAGACCAAGAACTAATCTTCTCTGGGTTTGCTAGCGCCGGCTTGCTGACAATGTTGCTTGGCACATTGATCAGATATCTTGGTGTCTAGTCTTGCCTCTGCTTTGGGCGGTGTGGAAATCCTCACCGCCCAAGTTGCTTCTGGGATGTGCCTTTGCAAAAGGTGTATTCTCTACCTCCCCTCTGCCTCAACAGCTGTAAACAATGACCGAACTCAAGCCCCGTAAAGCTCTGTTTAATCCGGAACTCAAACGTCGCGGCATTTACGTGCTGCCTAATCTATTCACCACGGCAGCCTTGTTTGCCGGTTTCTTCGCCATCGTCCAGGCCATGCAGGGCGACTTCGAGCGGGCGGCGATGGCCATTTTCATCGCCATGGTTCTCGACGGTCTGGATGGTCGGGTTGCCCGGCTGACTCATACTCAATCGGCGTTTGGTGCGGAATACGACTCCCTGTCCGATATGGTCAGCTTTGGTGCGGCACCGGCACTGGTGATGTACGAATGGGCACTGCGCGATATGGGGCGCCTGGGCTGGATCGCCGCCTTCATTTATTGTGCCGGCGCGGCCTTGCGCCTGGCGCGTTTCAATACAACGCTCGAAGTCGTCGATAAGCGCTACTTCCAGGGCTTGCCATCGCCGGCGGCAGCAGCGCTGGTCGCCGGGCTGGTCTGGGTGATGATCGTTTCCGGCATTCCCGGCAGCGACGTCCGCTGGCTGGGTTGTATCCTGACCCTGCTGGCCGGGGTCACCATGGTTTCGAATATCCGTTACTACAGTTTCAAGGACATCAATCTGCGCAAGAGCGTGCCGTTCTTTGTCATTGCGGCGATTGCACTGGCCTTTGCGCTGGTTTCGCTGAGCCCGGAAATGACCTTGTTCGGCTTCTTTGTTCTTTACGGTCTGTCCGGCTATGTGCTGGCGATCATGGGCTTGCTCAAGCGCAAGCCAGCCTGATTCTGCGGAGAGAAAAATGAAACAGCATCTGGTGATTTTTGATACGACGTTGCGCGATGGCGAGCAAAGTCCCGGCGCGTCGATGACCAAGGAAGAAAAGATTCGCGTTGCCCGTCAGCTTGAAAAAATGCGGGTCGATGTGATCGAGGCGGGTTTTGCCGCGGCTTCACCCGGCGATTTCGATGCGATTCAGGCAATCGCCCATGCGATCAAGGATTCCACCGTCTGTTCGCTGGCGCGGGCCAATGAAAGCGATATCCGGCGTGCTGGCGAGGCGATCAAGCCCGCCAAGTCGGGGCGGATTCATACCTTTATTGCGACTTCGCCGATCCACATGGAAAAGAAATTGCGCATGACGCCGGATCAGGTGGTCGAGCAGGCCGTCAAAGCGATTGGCTGGGCGCGCGAATATACCGATGATGTCGAGTTTTCGGCCGAAGATGCCGGGCGTTCCGAGATCGATTTCCTGGTCCGCATTTTTGATGAAGTCATCAAGGCCGGGGCAACCACGATCAACGTGCCGGATACGGTGGGCTACAACATCCCGGATCAATACGCTGAAACCATTCGGCAATTAATCCAGCGCGTACCGAATGCCGACAAGGTGGTGTGGTCGGTGCATTGTCATAACGACCTCGGTCTGGCAGTTGCCAACTCGCTGGGGGCAGTGATGGCCGGTGCCCGCCAGGTTGAATGTACGATCAATGGGCTGGGGGAGCGGGCCGGCAATGCCTCTCTGGAAGAGGTGGTCATGGCGGTGCGGACGCGCAGCGACATTTTTCCGGTCGAAACGCGGATCGACACCACGCAGATCGTCCCGGCTTCGAAGCTGGTGTCCCAGATCACCGGTTACCCGGTGCAGCCCAACAAGGCAGTGGTGGGGGCCAATGCTTTTGCGCATGAGTCGGGGATTCACCAGGATGGCGTGCTAAAGCATCGCGAAACTTATGAAATCATGCGGGCCCAGGATGTCGGCTGGTCGCAGAACAAACTGGTCCTGGGCAAGCACTCGGGCCGAAATGCCTTCAAGAGTCGTTTGCAGGAGCTAGGCATCGAGCTCGAGAGCGATGAGGTATTGAACGCGGCGTTTGCTCGTTTCAAGGAATTGGCCGATCGCAAGCACGAAATCTTCGATGAGGATTTGCATGCGCTGGTTTCCGACGAAGTGGTGACGCCAGACCAGGAGTTCTACAAGCTGGTCTATTCGAATGTCTGTTCGGAAACCGGCGAGATGCCGTTTGCCTGCGTGATCCTGAATGTCGGCGGGGTCGAGAAAAAAGGTGAGGCGGGCGGCGGCGGTCCAGTTGACGCGACGTTCAAGGCCATCGAGAGCATTGTTGGTAGCGGTGCCGAACTGCTGCTTTACTCGGTCAATGCGATCACTACCGGGACGGATGCCCAGGGTGAGGTGACGACTCGTCTGGCCAAGGCAGAACGCATTGTCAATGGCAACGGCGCCGATACCGATATCGTGATCGCCTCTGCCCGCTCCTACCTGAATGCGCTCAACAAGCTGCATTCAAGCCTCGACAAGGTGAGGGCGCAAGGCGACATCTAGGCTGATCATTCCCAGTCAAGGGCCGCTTCAGCTTTGCTGGGCGGCCTTTTCTTCTTTGGGGGCGCGGGTGCTGCGGACGTGCATGATGAGCGAAACGAATAGGATGGTGGCGATGGCGGTTTCGCCGACGGCAAGCCACTGGCTCAGGCCGTGGTCGCTGGTGGCCCGGGTGAGGCCTTCCAGCAGGTAGAACTGCACGAACAGCGACAGCCATTTGTAGGTGTAGCGCTTGCCGCGCAGGATGCCGAAGAGGGCAGGCAGCAGGAAAGCCCCCTTGAGGATCATCCAGGAACCGCCGGGCTTCAACGGTGCCAGCCATGCCTCCCAGATCAGGCAGAGGAAAATCAGTGCGATCAGGCTGGTGCTGGCGATGAATTGGTAACGCGATGCGGTCACGGTTGTCCTAGTTTCTGTGCGATCTGGGCCAGGCGTTTGCCTTGCGCAAAGGCGAGCCGGCTTTCGGATTCCGAGAGTTGGGCGCTGCTCCCGTTACTGGCGACATGGCTGGCACCATAAGGGGTGCCGCCCTGCTCGGTTGAAGAAAGCTCCGGTTCGGTGAAGGGGAGGCCGGTCACCAGCATGCCGTGATGCAACAGTGGCAGCATCATCGAGATCAGCGTGCTTTCGTTGCCGCCGTGCTGGCTGGCGCTGGAGGTAAAGACGCAGGCCGGTTTGCCGGCCAGCGTGCCGTTTTGCCAGGCGGCAATGGTGCCGTCCCAGAAGTACTTCATGGGTGCAGCCATGTTGCCAAAGCGTACCGGGCTGCCGAGGGCGAGGCCGACACATTCGGTCAGATCGGACGCCTCGACGTAAGGGGCGCCGTGCTCGGGAACCGCCGGGGCGCTGGCTTCGCAAACAGTCGAGACGCGGGGGACGGTGCGCAGGCGGGCCTGCATGCCGGCGACGGATTCAATGCCGCGGGCAATCCGTTCGGCCAGGGCGCGAACCGAGCCGTGGTGGCTGTAATAGAGGACGAGGATGTCTTGCATGGTCGGCTATTATACGGTCCCATGCAGACTCACTCCCGCTATCGACGGCCGCGCCTTGCCCAGAATCAAGGTGAGGGCATCTTCCATCGTTTTCTCAGCGAGAACATGATGCAGACCAGCTCGGCGCTGGCCTTCACAACGTTGATGGCCTTGGTGCCACTGGTGACGGTCGTGCTGGCGGTGGCGGGGGCCGTGCCTTATCTCGATTTGCTGATCAAGCGTCTCGATCTACTGGTGAAGGAAACCTTGTTGCCGGCCGGCGCGGCGGTGACCATTGCCGGCAATATCGGCAAGTTTTCGCACCGGGCACAGGAGTTGACTGCAGCGGGTATCGGCATTCTCAGTATCACGGCATTCTTGTTGATGAATACTATCGAACGCGCCTTCAATCATCTGTGGCGGGTCAAGCCGCGGCCGATCCTGGCGCGCCTACGTTTATATGCCTTTGTGATGGCTGTCTGGCCGTTCATCCTGGGGGCGGTCGCGGTGGCGATGTCTTTTGCGGTTACCACCTCCCTGGGATGGTTGGATGAGCCGGCCTGGATGCGTCGTATTCTGCTGAAAACCATGTCCATGGCGCTGCTCGGTCTGTTTTTCTCGTTTTTGTATTACGCCGTGCCGAATGCAGCGGTTTCGCGGCGTGCGGCA
>DAIMCQ010000067.1:0-15977 GCA_036726285.1 Azonexus sp. | reverse complement strand
ACGAACATGTTGCTGAAGGTGTAGGTGATTTCACCGGTACTGGTCGAGAACTGGATCAGCGCACAACCAACCAGGGTCAGTTGTGTCAGAACAAAAGTGACGGTGCGCCGGCTGTCCTTGACCAGTAGATCAATCATCAGGATGGCCAGGGCCATTGCCGCCAGGAAAAGCTCTGGGGCGGCGGGCAGGAGATCGGGAACAACGAAATTGTCGAACATGTCGGCTACCGTTTATTGAATCTTGCTGATGGCAATGTGACGCAGCAGGTCAGTGACCGAAGCGTGCATGACTTCCGTGAAAGGCTGCGGGTACAGACCCATCGCCAACGTACAGACAGCCAGTACGCCAAGAATGGCAAACTCGCGCTTGTTGATGTCGGTGAGCTCTTCAACATGGTGATTGGCCACATCGCCGAAGATCACCCGTTTGTACATCCAGAGCGTGTAGGCGGCACCGATGATCAGGGACGTCGCCGCCGCGAAGGCAACCCAGAAGTTGAACTTGGTCGCCGCCAGGATGACCATGAATTCGCCGACGAAGCCGGAAGTGGCCGGCAAGCCGGCATTGGCCATCGAGAACAGCATGAACAAGGCAGCAAACTTCGGCATGGTGTTGACCACACCACCATAATCGGCGATCTGCCGGCTATGCACACGGTCATACATGACGCCGATACAGAAGA
Organism: Azonexus sp.; assembly: GCA_036726285.1. Lineage (GTDB taxonomy): Bacteria > Pseudomonadota > Gammaproteobacteria > Burkholderiales > Rhodocyclaceae > Azonexus. The sequence continues at coordinate 15,295 of DAIMCQ010000067.1, read as the reverse complement.
ACATGGCACCGGCAACGAAACCGTGAGAGACCATCTGAACCAGAGCACCTTCGACAGCCAGCGGGCTGAACATGAAGAAACCCAGCGTGACGAAACCCATGTGGGCAATCGACGAATACGCCACCAACTTCTTCATGTCTTCCTGAACCAGCGCAACAAAACCGATATAGACGACGGCGATCAGCGACATCGCCAGAACCAGACCCGAAAGCTCATGCGATGCGTCAGGGAGGATCGGCAGCGAGAACCGGATGAAACCATAGGCACCCAGCTTCAGGGCAATCGCAGCCAGCACGATCGAACCACCGGTCGGCGCTTCGACGTGAGCATCCGGCAACCAGGTATGGACCGGCCACATCGGTACCTTGACCGCGAATGCGACCAGGAAGGCAAGGAACAACCAAATCTGCGGACCGAGTGCGATCGGCATTTTGTGCCATTCGAGAATCGAGAAACTACCACCGGAATTGATGAACAGATACATCAGGGAGAGCAGCAGCAGCAAGGAGCCGAACAAGGTGTACAGGAAGAACTTGAAGGCCGCATACACCCGGTTCGGACCGCCCCACACACCGATGATCAGGTACAAGGGGATCAGCGAAGCTTCGAAGAAGACATAGAACAGCACGCCATCGAGGGAGGAAAAAATCCCATTCATCAAGCCTGACATGATCAGGAAGGCGGCGTTGTACTGTGCAACCTTGCTCTTGACCACTTCCCAGCCGGCGGCAACGACGATTACCGTAATGAAGGCATTCAGAACCACGAACAGCATGGAAATGCCGTCCACCCCGAGGTGATAGTTGATGTTGAAACGAGGAATCCAGGTCGTCAGTTCAACGAATTGCATACCGCCATTGGCGATATCGAAACCGCTCCACAACGGGATGGTGACCAGAAAACTGGCGATCGCACCAAACAGGGCAAGCATCCGGGCCAGCGGAGCATTCCGGTCGGAACCGGTCGCCAGCACGAAGAAGCCGGCAACGATCGGAATCCAGATGGCGAAAGATAGCAGCGGGTAAGTCGACATGTTATTCCTTGCTTTTCTGCGAACTATTCACGGCTAGGCGCGGTTGATCCACAGGGTCATCAGCACAAAGACGCCGATGATCATGGTGAAAGCGTAGTGATAGACGTAACCGGTCTGGAAGAGACGGGTAATGGAAGAAATCCAACCAACAAGCTTGGCAGAACCATTGACGATAAACCCGTCGATGATCGCGACATCACCGCCGCGCCACAGGACTTTACCCAGCAAACGGGCTCCGCCGGCAAGCACCAGCTCGTTGAACTTGTCGAAGTAATACTTGTTTTCGAGCAGGGTATTGACCGCAGAGAACTTGCGTTGGATTGCTGCAGGAATATCCGGCCGCTTCATGTAGAAGAACCAAGACAGGACGACGCCGGCCAGCGCGAGCAGGAAAGGCAGCGACGTCAGTGCGTGGATACCCATCGCGGCGGCACCGTGGAATTCTTCCTTCAAATGCTCCATGGCCGGGTGCGCTTCATGATTGATATGAATGACACCCTCGAAATAATTACCGTAAAGCATCGGCTCGATGGCGAAATAGCCGATCAGCAGCGATGGGATGGCCAGCAGAATCAGCGGCAAGGTGACAACCCAGGGCGTTTCATGCGGCTTCTGACCTGGAGCCAGGCCGTGGTGATGCGCGTGATCGTCTTCATCGGCGTGGTGCGCATCGTGGTGGTGGTCATCGTGACCGGCCTTGCCAAAACGCTCCTCGCCGTGGAACACCAGGAAATACATGCGGAAGGAGTAGAAGGCGGTCACGAACACCCCGGCCAGGACGGCCGCGTAGGCAAAACCGGCGCCCGGTGTATGGGACAGCTGGACCGCCTCAATGATCGAGTCCTTGGAATAGAAACCGGAGAGGAAAGGCGTACCAATCAAAGCCAGCGAACCAACCAGCGAGGTAATCCAGGTGATCGGCATGTACTTGCGCAAGCCGCCCATGTTCCGGATGTCCTGATCGTGATGCATGCCGATGATCACCGAGCCGGCAGCAAGGAACAGCAGCGCCTTGAAGAACGCATGGGTCATCAGGTGGAAGATCGCGACCGAGTAAGCCGATGCACCGAGCGCGACAGTCATGTAGCCGAGCTGCGAAAGCGTCGAATAGGCGACGACGCGCTTGATGTCGTTCTGGATGATGCCAAGGAAGCCCATGGACAGCGCGGTGATGGCGCCGATGATCAGCACGAAGGACAACGCGGTAGTCGACAACTCAAACAACGGCGACATCCGCGAGACCATGAAAATGCCGGCAGTAACCATTGTTGCGGCGTGAATCAGGGCAGAGATCGGGGTCGGGCCTTCCATCGAATCAGGCAGCCAAACGTGCAGCGGAACCTGTGCCGACTTACCCATGGCACCGATGAACAAGCAGATGCAAGTCACCGACAACAACGACCAGTCAGCCGAGCCCCAGATATTGATGGTGGCGTTGGCCAATTCAGGCGCTTTGGCGAATACGGTCGCGTAGTCCAGCGAACCGAAATGCGCCAGAACCAGACCGATACCGAGAATGAAGCCGAAGTCGCCAACCCGGTTAACCAAAAACGCCTTCATGTTGGCAAAAATCGCCGTCGGACGGGTGTACCAGAAACCGATCAGCAGGTAGGAGACCAGACCGACAGCTTCCCAGCCGAAGAAGAGTTGCATGAAGTTGTTGCTCATCACCAGCATCAGCATGGAGAAGGTGAACAACGAGATATAGCTGAAGAAACGGTTGTAGCCCGGATCATCGTGCATGTAACCGATAGTGTAGATATGCACCATCAATGAAACAAAGGTCACCACGAGCATCATGGTGGTCGTCAATGTATCGATCAGGAAGCCGACTTCGAACTTGTAGTCGCCGCTGGTCAGCCAGGTGTAAACCGGACCGTTGAAGGTATGGCCTGCCTGAACATCCTTGAAGATGATCACGGAAAGGATGAAGGCAGCGGCGACACCTGCGATGGTGGCCGTATGCGCCAGCCAACGAGGAATCACGCGACAGAAGAGGCCAGCAACCGCTGCGCCGAGCAACGGTGCAAGTGGTACGAGCAGGTAAAGTTTCTGCATTTCCATGTTTAACCCTTCAGGCTGTCCAGGTCATCCACATGGATGCTCTTGAGATTGCGGAACAGCACGATCAGTATGGCGAGGCCAATGGCCGATTCGGCGGCGGCTACGGTCAAGATGAAGAAAACGAAAATCTGACCGGAGAGATCCTGAAGATAATGGGAGAAGGCCACGAAATTCATATTGACTGCAAGAAGCATCAGTTCAATGGCCATCAACAAAACCAGAAGATTTTTCCGGTTCAGGAAAATCCCGACAACGCTGACCGCAAAGAGAATCGCGCCCAGAATCAGGAAGTGCGAAAGAGAGAGAGTTAGCATAGTCTTCCCGGGGCTCAGTCTTTTTCAACCGGCATCTGCAGCACGCGGACGCGATCCTTCGCCTTGACGAAGACCTGCTGATTCGGGTTGGTGTACTTGGTCTTCTTGGGACCGCGGTAAGTCAGAACGATCGCCGCAATCATGCCAACGAGCAGCACGATAGAAGCGAGTTCAAACGGATAGACATAGTCGCTGAACATCAAGGCGCCAATACTCTTGGTGTTGGAAATACCAGCCGGCAGAGCAACGTCCGCTGCAGGAACCTGGAAGTACTTGCTACCAAGCACCAAGCCCATTTCCAAAACCATGAGAATCCCGAGGATTGCACCGAGCGGCAAGTAGTTCCAGAAGCCCTGACGAATCCGATCAAGATTGATATCCAGCATCATCACGACGAACAGGAAAAGAACCATGACCGCGCCAACATAGACGAGGATGATCGCGATCGCCAGGAACTCGGCTTGCAACAAGGACCAGATTCCACCGCAGGTAAAGAATGCCAGGATCAGGAACAAGGCGGCATGAACCGGATTACGCGCGGTGATCACGCGCAGACTGGCGACAATCAAGATTGCCGACAGGAAGAAAAAAACCAGTGTCTGAAAATCCATCACTTGCACCCGTTATCGGTAAGAGGCATCGAGTTCGCGATCCTTGGCGATTTGCTCTTCGTAGCGATCGCCATTGGCCAGCAACATCTGCTTCGTGTAGTACAGATCACCACGCTTCTCACCGTGATATTCGAACACGCGAGTCTCGACGACGGCGTCGACCGGACAGGCCTCTTCACAGAATCCGCAGAAAATGCACTTGGTCAAATCGATATCGTAGCGAGTGGTACGGCGCGAGCCGTCATCACGTGGTTCAGCTTCGATGGTGATGGCCAAAGCCGGACAAATCGCTTCACACAACTTGCAGGCAATACAGCGCTCTTCGCCGTTCGGATAACGACGCAAGGCATGCAAACCACGAAAACGGAAGCTTTGCGGCGTCTTTTCTTCTGGGTATTGGACAGTGATCTTGCGGGCAAAGAAATACTTGCCGGTGACCGCCATACCTTTCAACAGCTCCTTGAGGAGCAGGCTGTTGAAGATTTCCTTCATCGAACCCATCAGTCTCTCCTCACTTCCAAATATTCAGCGGGGACATCATCCAGCATCCCACGACAACCAACCAAACCAGGCAGACCGGCACAAACACCTTCCAGCCCAGACGCATCAACTGATCATAACGATAGCGAGGGAAGGTGGCACGGAACCAGAGGAACAGGAAAAGAATGACCGACATCTTTGCCAGCAGCCAGAAGATGCCATCCGGCAGGAAGCCAACCGGAGAAAGCCAACCGCCAAGGAACAGGATCGAGGTCAAAGCTGAAACCAGAATCATGTTGGCGTATTCGGCCAGGAAAAACACCGCGAAAGCCATGCCGGAATATTCAACGAAGAAGCCGGCAACGATTTCGGACTCACCTTCTGCAACGTCGAAGGGAGCGCGATTGGTTTCGGCCACACCGGAAATCAGATAGACCAGGAACATCGGCAACAGCGGCAACCAGTTCCACGACAAAAAGCCCAGACCGATACCCGCCAGACGCCCCTGATGCTGCGCATTGACGATATCGACCAAATTGAGGCTGTTGGACACCATCAAGACGCAAATGAGGGAGAAGCCCATCGAGATTTCGTAGGAAACCATCTGTGCGGCCGAACGCATCGCACCGAGGAAGGCGTACTTGGAGTTGGAAGACCAACCCGACAATATAACGCCATATACCCCCATCGATGTGATCGCCATGATGTAGAGCAGACTGGCATCAATGTTGGCAAGGACCAGCGAATCCGTAAAAGGGACAACCGCCCAAGCGGCCAATGCCGGAGCCAATGCCAGCATCGGTGCAATGACGAAAATCCCCTTGTTGGCACCGGTCGGAACAATCACTTCCTTCAGCAGCAGTTTCAGACCGTCGGCAATCGGCTGGATCAAGCCCAGTGGTCCGACCCGATTCGGTCCAATACGAACCTGCATGAAACCGATGACTTTACGTTCGAAATAGGTCAGATAAGCGACGCCAAGCATTAACGGCGCGACAATCAGAACGATCTTGATCAGGGTCCACACCCCCGGCCAAATTCCGCCGAAGAGGCCCTGCCCGAAATTCATCACTGCGTCCATTTATGCACGCTCCACGGAAATCAGGCCGAACATCTCGCCCAGCGCAGCCGTCGTAACGTGCGCGGCGGCAACACGGACACAACCGAGCGGCACATTGTTGTCGGCCTTGGCAACCAGAATGGCTTCGCCATTGCCCTGTTTGATGCGAACCTGGGCCCCCGCTGCAAGACCGAGCTGAGTCAGGGTCTGCTCGTTGGCACGAGCCGTCGGCACAACGCCGTCAGCAGTCTGTTGCAGTGCAGGGGATCGACGCGCCATCGCATCGGCAAAATGGATCGGCACATCGGCGATACGCTGCATGCCCTCTACCGCAGCAGGCAACGAAATCGAGACACCATTCAGACCATTGTCGAGATTAGCGACGAACTCGGCCCCCTTACCCAACACTTCATCACGTACCGCTTCGCTGGATTCGTAAGCAAAACCGTCAAGCGCCAGAACGTTACCGAGAACGCGAAGCACCTTCCAGGCGGGACGAGCATCGCCCTTCGCCTTGGCCACCCCGTTGAAGCTCTGCACGCGCCCCTCGATATTGACGAAGGTACCGGCTGTTTCGGTGTAAGGCGCAATCGGCAGGATAACGTCGGCGTAATTCAATGCCAGTTCGTTCTTGAATGCCGAAGCGAATACAACCAGACTGGCCTGCTTCAGAGCCTCGAAGGCCACTTGGGGATTGCCGTAATCGAATTCCGGTTCGATGCCGAGCAGGAAATAAGCCTTGCGTGGCTGTTCGAACATTTGGCGAGCGTTGGCACCGGACGGTAGTGCCCAACCTGCATGTCCGCCAACCACATTGGCAGCTTCGCCGAGGAAGCCGACGGTCGCGCCAGTCAACTTGCCAAGCTCAAGCGCCAAAACATGCAATTGGGTGGCCTGTGCAGACTGAGTAGCGACATTGCCAAGGAAAACCGCACGCTTCTCGCCTTCAAGCAGGCTCTGCGCGATTTTCCTGCTGGTCTCGCAGACAGCAACTGCTTCCAAACCCGCCGGCACGGCAACGCTTTTCAACTCGGCGGCTGCCTTGACCACGGCGGCCAACGAGTGGGCCAGTTGCGAAGGAGCAACCGTAAGGTTAGCGTGCAACGGGATAAGCTGATCATCGGAAGTCACCGACAGCAGGCTGACCTTGGTGTATTTCTTGGCGGCCTGACGCAGGCGCTGGGCAATCAACGGATGGTCCTTACGCAGGAACGATCCGATCACCAGCGCAGCGTCGAGATTCTTGATTTCAGCGAGTTTGAGACCCAACCATGGCGTACCTGCACGCTTGAAATCGCTACCGAAATCAGACTGGCGCGGTCGGAAATCGACATTACCGCTACCCAAGCCTTTGAAGACCTTACCCAGTAGATAGAGTTCTTCCAAAGTCGAAGCCGGATTGGCCAACGCAGCGATTGCATCGCCACCGTGGGTACGCGCAACATCCTTGAGACCGTGGGCGACATAATCGAGCGCCACGTTCCAGTCGCACTCCTTCCATTCGCCCCCCTGCTTGACCATGGGCTTGGTCAGCCGTTGGTCCGAATTCAGGGCTTGGTAGGAGAAGCGCTCCTTGTCGGAGATCCAGCACTCGTTAACTTCTTCGTTTTCGCGCGGCAGAACGCGCATCACACTGTCATGCTTGACCTGAACAACCAGATTGGCACCGACCGAATCGTGCGGGCTGACCGACTTGCGGCGCTGCAACTCCCACGAGCGGGCGGTGTAGCGGAAAGGTTTGGAAGTCAGGGCACCAACCGGACACAGGTCAATCATGTTGCCCGATAGTTCGGAATCTACGGTACGGCCAAGGAAGGTGGTGATCTCGGAATGCATGTTGCGATTCGCCATGCCGAGTTCCATGATGCCGGCAATTTCCTGGCCGAAGCGCACGCAACGGGTACAGTGAATGCAGCGGCTCATTTCCTCCATGGAAATCAGCGGTCCAACATTTTTATGGAAAACGACGTGCTTTTCTTCGGTATAGCGGCTCTTCATTGGGCCATAACCGACAGACATGTCCTGCAACTGACACTCTCCGCCCTGATCACAGATAGGGCAATCAAGCGGATGGTTGATGAGCAGGAACTCCATCACCCCCTTCTGTGCCTTGACAGCCAGTTCGGAATGGGTGAATACCTTCATGCCGTTGGTCACCGGCGTTGCGCAAGCGGGCAACGGCTTCGGTGCCTTTTCAACCTGGACCAGACACATCCGGCAGTTGGCGGCAATCGAGAGTTTCTTGTGGTAACAGAAGTGCGGAATGTACACACCGACCTGCTGCGCGGCGTCCATCACCGTGCTGCCGTCGGGTACTTGCGCTTTCTTGCCGTCAATTTCGATTTCTAGCATGTCGCTACCTTGTAGCCAGTTCTTTTATCTATCACTTGACCAGTTTCACTCAGACTGACGCCTTGTGGAAACCACTACCTGCCCACTGCACATCCTTCGGAACCAGACAGGTCTTGTTCTCGATGTGGTACTCGAATTCACTACGGAAATGCTTGATGAAACTCTGTACCGGAAAGGCGGCAGCATCGCCGAGAGCACAAATGGTCCGCCCTGCGATATTGCCCAGAACACTGTTCAGCAAATCGAGATCCTCCGGCTTGCCGAGACCGTTCTCGATGCGATGAACTACCTTGTACATCCAGGCTGTTCCTTCGCGACAGGGGGTGCACTGACCACAGGACTCTTCATGGTAGAAGAAGGACAGACGTTCCAGCGCCTTGACCATACAGACGGTCTCATCCATGACGATGACCGCACCGGAACCGAGCATCGAACCGCCTTTGCTGATCGAGTCGTAATCCATGGTGCAATCCATGATCACGTTTGCCGGCATGATCGGTGCCGAAGAACCGCCGGGAATGACAGCTTTGAGCTTACGCCCGCCGCGCATCCCGCCGCACATTTCGAGCAATGTGGCAAATGGCGTACCAAGCGGAATCTCGTAATTCCCTGGACGATTCACGTGGCCGGAAACTGAGAACAACTTGGTTCCGCCGTTATTCGGCTTGCCAAGATTGAGAAACTCTTCGCCACCCATCTTCAAGATGAAGGGGATCGACGCAAAGGTCTCGGTGTTGTTGATCGTCGTCGGCTTGCCGTACAGGCCAAAAGAGGCCGGGAATGGCGGCTTGAAGCGCGGCTGGCCCTTCTTGCCCTCGATCGATTCGAGCAGCGCAGTTTCTTCGCCGCAGATGTAGGCGCCATAACCGTGGTGGGCGAAGAGTTCGAAACTGAACTCCGAGCCGAGAATCTTCTGGCCAATAAAGCCAGCGGCACGCGCCTCGTCTAGTGCAGCCTCGAAACGCTGGTAGATTTCCCAAATTTCGCCGTGCACATAGTTGTAACCCCGAGTTGCGCCCATTGCGTAGGCTGCAATAGCCATGCCTTCAATCACCGCATGCGGGTTGAAGGCCATGATGTCGCGATCCTTGAAAGTCCCCGGTTCGCCTTCGTCGGTATTGCAGACGATGTACTTGTCACCCGGGAAAGAACGGGGCATGAAGGACCATTTCAGCCCCGTCGGGAAGCCTGCGCCACCCCGGCCACGCAGCACCGATTTTTTGACCTCACCGATGACATCTTCCTGCGACAGCTTATTTTCCAGGATACGGCGCAGTTGACTGTAGCCACCGCGCGCAACGTAGTCCTGCAGTCGCCAGGTCTTGTCGCCGTCCAGCCCTTCCATGAGGACGCCATTGATCGAGCCAAGCATCGCCATTATTTGCACTCCTCAAGCAGCTTGTCGATCTGTTCCGGATGCATGTGGCTGCACATCGACCGGTTATTCACGATGAACACCGGTGCGTCACCGCAGGCGCCCATGCACTCGCCTTCTTTGAGTGTGAATTTGCCGTCAGCGGTGGTTTCGCCATAGCCGATACCGAGCTTTTTCTGCACGTATTCGCCGGCATGGTAGCCGCCGGACAGCGCACAGGGCAGGTTTGTACAGACGGTAATCTTGTACTTGCCGACCGGCTTCAGGTCATACATGTTGTAGAAGGAAGCCACTTCGTAAGCCGCCATCGGCGGCATACCAAGATAAACGGCTACAGCCTCGATAGCTTCTGGAGGCAGCCAGCCTTTTTCTTCCTGGGCATGCGCAAGACAGGCCATGACCGCAGACTGTTTCTGATCTACGGGGTACTTGGCGACTTCGCGCGCAAATTTCTGGAGGGTTTCAGCGGAAAACATCAGCGGTCGATCTCGCCAAAAACAATATCCTGGGAACCGATAATCGTAACGACGTCGGCAAGCATGTGGCCTCTGGACATTTCATCCATACCGGCCAGGTGAACATAACCCGGAGCCCGGATCTTCATCCGATAAGGCTTGTTGGCACCATCGGAAATAAAGTAAATGCCGAATTCACCCTTCGGGTGCTCAATAGCAGAATAGGCCTCACCCGCGGGAACATGAATTCCTTCAGTGAAGAGTTTGAAATGATGGATCAACTCTTCCATGTTGGACTTCATGCCTTCACGCGAAGGGGGGGCAACCTTGTGATTTTCGGTGATTACCGGCCCTGGGTTGGCACGCAACCAAGCGATACATTGCTTGATGATCTTGTTCGACTGGAGCATTTCTTCCATACGAACCAGATAACGGTCATAACTATCCCCATTGACACCGACCGGCACGTCGAAATCAATCTTGTCATAAGCCGCATAAGGCTGCTTCTTGCGCAGATCCCAAGCAATGCCGGAGCCACGCAACATGGCTCCAGTAAAGCCCATCTGCCGGGCACGCTCCGGCGTCACGACGCCGACATTGACCAGACGCTGTTTCCAGATGCGGTTGTCAGTCAGCAGGGTGTGATACTCGGCATGATAGGTCGGGAAGCGGTTGGTGAAATCTTCAAGAAAGTCGAGCAATGAACCACTGCGATTCTCGTTCTTTTCCTTGGCCGCCTTGGCGTTGGTCCAGGTCGACTCCTGGTACTGCGGCATGCGATCCGGCAGGTCGCGATAAACACCACCCGGACGATAGTAGGCTGCGTGCATGCGTGCCCCCGATACCGCCTCGTAGGCATCCATCAGGTCTTCGCGCTCACGGAAGGTGTACAGCGCCATGGTCATCGCACCAACGTCCAGCGCATGACAACCGATCCACAGTAAGTGATTGAGGATACGGGTAACTTCGTCAAACATCGTGCGGATGTATTTGCCCCGTTCCGGCACTTCAATACCGAGCAACTTTTCAGTAGCAAGGCAGTAAGCATGTTCGTTGCACATCATCGACACGTAGTCGAGACGATCCATGTAGGGAACGGACTGAACCCAGGTGCGGGTTTCAGCCAGTTTTTCGGTGGCACGATGCAGCAGACCGATATGCGGATCGGCGCGCTGGACGACTTCGCCATCCAGCTCCAGCACCAGACGCAGCACACCGTGCGCTGCCGGGTGTTGCGGACCGAAATTGAGGGTGAAATTGCGGATGTCAGCCATGGGCGGTATCCCCGAAAGTATCTTCGCGCACGATGCGCGGGGTGTTTTCGCGCGGCTCGATAGTTACCGGCTGATAGATCACGCGCGCCTGATCCGGGTCGTAGCGCATTTCAACATGACCGGAAATCGGAAAATCCTTTCTGAAAGGATGGCCGATAAATCCGTAGTCCGTCAGAATGCGACGCAAATCGCTGTGACCAACGAAGGCAATGCCATAAAGATCGAATGCCTCGCGTTCAAACCAGTTCACGCTGGTCCAAACCCCAGTCACCGAAGCAACCGAAGGAAACTCGTCGTCTTCAGCAAAGACCCTGACGCGCAAGCGCCAGTTGTTTGCCAGAGACAACAAATGCGACACCGCAGCAAAGCGCTTCCCTTGCCAAGCACCATCGCCATAGGTGGAGTAATCAACACCACAAAGATCGATGAGCTCCTCGAAGCCCAATTCGGCTTCATCACGCAAGGCTTGCATTACGGAAAGATAGTCGGCTGCAGCAACCTCAATGGTCACCTCACCCAAAGCAACCACCAGCGACACGATCTTGTCACCGAGATGCTTTTGTAGATTTTGGCTAAGCGTTTCCAGCTTGGCGGACATAGTGATCAGCCTTGGCAATTAACGAGCAATGGTATTGGTTCGACGAATCTTGTTCTGCAGCTGAATAAGCCCGTACAACAAGGCTTCAGCCGTCGGCGGGCAGCCCGGCACATAAATATCAACCGGCACAATCCGATCACAACCGCGCACCACAGAATAGGAGTAATGGTAGTAACCACCACCATTCGCGCAGGACCCCATCGAGATTACCCAGCGCGGCTCGGACATCTGGTCATAAACCTTGCGCAAGGCCGGTGCCATTTTGTTCGTCAGCGTACCAGCCACAATCATCACATCGGACTGGCGCGGACTGGCGCGAAAAACGATACCGAAACGATCCAAATCGTAACGAGCACAGCCCGCATGAATCATCTCGACTGCGCAACAGGCCAGACCGAATGTCATCGGCCACATCGAGCCCGTGCGCATGTAGTTAATCAGCTTGTCGGCCGTCGTCGTAACGAAGCCTTCTTGGAGAATACCTTCAATAGCCATGCTTTATTCCCATTCCAGCGCACCCTTGGCCCAGGCATATACATAGCCGATAACCAGAATGGCAACGAAAACCAGCATTTCGATGAAACCGAACAATTTAATCGATTCGGTCGCGACGATATCCTTAAAGACAGTAGCCCAAGGAAAAAGAAACGCAATTTCCAGATCAAACAGAATAAAGAGAATGGCAATCAGGTAATAGCGCACATCGAACTTCATGCGCGCATCTTCAAATGCCTCAAAGCCGCACTCATAGGGAGATAGCTTTTCGGGATCAGGCCGGCTTGGACCGAGCAGAAACCCCATCGCAACGGGCAGCACGCCAATTGCAACCCCTACCAGCACGAACATCAGGATTGGAAAGTAGTTTTCCATCATCCGCCGCCAATTTTCAGTTTCTTGTAAGAAACAGCAAGCCTTGCGACCACTGCCCCAATTGGTGCCGACGGCGAGACTCGAACTCGCACAGCTTGCGCCACTACCCCCTCAAGATAGCGTGTCTACCAATTTCACCACGTCGGCACTATTTTTTTAGCCACTTAGCGAGGAACATTACCAAGCGGCCAGCCACATCATTTTGGTATGTCTTTCGCCTTAGAACCCGCATCAGCCGGGACGGAAGGCGAATCAGCAGCAACCGGAGCCGGCTGCGAAACCGCCTGCGATTGTAACGTTTCTTGCATCACACTACCAGTCGTTTTTGGCTTATTGGACGCAACATAAGCCAGAGTCAGACTAGTAACAAAAAAGACGGCGGCAAGAATACCGGTCATACGACTAAGAAAATTTGCCGAACCGGACGCACCAAACAAACTCCCGGATGCACCACTCCCAAAAGCAGCACCCATATCAGCCCCCTTGCCATGCTGCACCAGCACCAAGCCGATAATTACCAGAGCGACCAGAATATGGACCGTCAATACCAAGGAAAACAACCAGTTCATTTCAACACCTATCAATTTGCAGCGCGGCAAATCGCAAGAAAATCTTCCGCAACCAACGCCGCCCCACCGATCAGACCACCATCGATATCAGGCTGCGCAAACAATTCAGCCGCACTTTGCGGCTTGACACTTCCACCGTACAAAACACGAAGACCAGCAGCAACTCGCGGCGACAACGAAGCCACTTGCGCCCGAATCGCCCGATGCACCCCCTGAGCCTGACTTGGCGTTGCCATCAAACCAGTCCCAATTGCCCAAACCGGCTCATAGGCGACAACAACATCAGCCATTGCATCCACCCCAAGCAAGTCAATGACCGCAGCCAGCTGCCGAGAAACCACCTCGACCGTCCGCCCCGCCTGGCGGTCTGCCAACACCTCGCCTACACACAATACGGGCGACATGCCCGCCGCTAAAACTGCGGCACACTTCTCTGCCACCAGTTGATCGGACTCGCCAAACAAAGTCCGCCGCTCAGAATGACCAACCAAAACATAACGACAAAAAAAGTCCGCCAACATCGATGCAGACACTTCCCCCGTATACGCTCCAGGCTCGTATTGGGAGACATTTTGCGCCCCCAGAGCAATAGCCGACCCTCGCAACGCCCCACCAACCTGAGCCAAATAAGGATAAGGCACGCAGAGCAACACCTCACACGCAACATCACCCGAACCGGCCAATATTCCGCTCAACAATCCCTCATTGAAACGGAGATCGCCGTTCATTTTCCAGTTTCCGGCAACAAGCTTTTTTCGCATGAATTGTTCAGAACTGCGTGGCAAAAACCTTCGAATTATAGCCGGCAGCACAATTTACGGTCAAGATCAACCGCCGCTCAGGAGGACTGCACGGCCTCTCTGACCACCTGCGCCAACTCCTCGGCAGCGGCCACCACTTCGGACTGACTCTCGCCTTCAACCATAACCCGCAGCAAAGGCTCGGTACCCGATGCGCGCAACAACACACGCCCCCGCCCAGCCATCTGCAACTCGACCGAAGTCAACGCCGCCTGGATTGCCGGATCATCCTTCCAAGGAAATCCTTTGGCTATCGTCACGTTGATAAGCTTCTGCGGATACAGAACCAGCCCCCCCAGCAATTCCGCCAGACTGGACTTCGACTCACGCATCGCAGCAAGCACCTGCAGACCAGCGACCGTGCCATCACCCGTCGTATGGCGATCCAGCGCCAGAATATGCCCAGAATTTTCGCCACCAAATAGCCAACCGTTACGATTCAACATCTCGACAACATAGCGATCTCCAACAGCCGCACGCGCAAAAGGGATCCCTTTCTTGGCAAAAGCGTGCTCCAAAGCCAGGTTGCTCATCAAGGTCCCGACCACGCCCGCCACTTCGCCATGACGCGCCCGCCCACAAACGATTGCATAGAGCAATTGATCCCCGTCATAGAGAACACCGTTCCGATCAACCATCTGGATGCGATCCGCATCACCATCGAGAGCAATACCCAGATCCGCCTGATGCGCCAGCACAGCCTCAACCAGTGCCTTCGGAGCCGTCGCACCCACAGCATCATTGATGTTCAAACCATTCGGCAGGGCACCAATCGTCACAACCTCGGCACCCAATTCATGGAATACGTCGGGAGCTGTTTGATATGCGGCACCATGCGCACAATCGACAACAATCTTCAACCCGCGCAAATCGAGGTCGTTGGGAAACGTACTCTTGCAAAACTCGATATAGCGCCCTCTTGCATCGTCGATCCGCCTGGCCCGCCCCAGTCCCGCCGAAGGCACACACCCCATGGGCTGATCGATCAAGTCTTCGATTGCTTGCTCGACTTCGTCTGGCAGTTTGGTACCCTGAGCGGAAAAGAACTTGATTCCGTTATCGTAGTAAGGATTGTGCGAAGCAGATATCACGATCCCCGCCTGCAAACGCAATGCGCGCGTCAGATAAGCCACAGCAGGCGTCGGGATTGGTCCAACCAGACAAACATCGACACCAGCAGCAGCAAATCCCGCCTCAAGGGCCGATTCAAGCATGTAACCGGACAAACGAGTGTCTTTGCCGATCAATACCGAAGGGCGCTCCCCTGCCGCCATGCCCGCACTCTGCTGCAAGACCCGCCCCGCCGCATAACCAAGACGCATTACAAAATCTGGCGTTATCGGAGACTGTCCGACACGCCCCCTCACACCATCCGTACCGAAATATTTTCTACCCATCGCCGAGCATTCGATATGCCAGCCGGGACGGCCGTCCCCCCAC
>DAIMCQ010000066.1:0-16176 GCA_036726285.1 Azonexus sp. | reverse complement strand
GGTCACCGCCAGGCTACCCCATTTAAAGCCCCGTTACTCACCCGTAACGGGGCTTCTTGCTTTTACACCTACCGGCTTATACCTGCTGGACTGGGGGTTACATTGACAATAAAAAGCCTCGCTTTAGCGAGGCTTTTTATTGTCATCTAGGTCGACTTTTCGAGTGAAATGTCGAAGTCCTTAAATGATCGAAGACCTGGTTTACTTGGTCTTTTTTGCTGCTTTGGTTGTTGCGCTGGTGACGGCGGCGATATTGCTTTGGGCGATATCGGTGACTTGCTTGGCGGCTTGACGCATGTTGCTGAATGCCGAGTTGGCTGCGGCGACTGCGCTTTGGACGGCGGCGACGGCAACATCGCTACCGGCCGGGGCGGACTTGGCTGCCTTTTCCAGTAGGCCGGCAACCGACTTCTGGAATTCGCCGAACTGGGCTTCGATCAGCTTGCTCAGTTCTTCCTGCGTCTGGGCGGTGATTTCATAAACCGAGCGCGAGTAGGCGACGGCCTTTTCGACGTTCGGCTGGGCCAGCGAAGCCTGGATAGAAACGGCTTCCTTGACATCCTTGGCACCGATCAGCGCCTTGGCACCGGAAACGGAGCCTTCGACCAGTTCGCGGGCGGTTTCCAGATTGAGGGTGGCGATGCGTTCGGCAGAAGCCAGGGCGGTGTTAGCGACGGACAGCAGGGAATCAACGGCAGCCTTGTTGGCTGCAGCAAATTGTTCGGTGTTGATAGACATCGGAGGCTCCTTGTTGAAAATTCATAATTACAGCGCAGGAATTCTAGCAATATTTTTCATTGCTTGTTGCGCCGCAGCAAAATTTTTATTGATGTTAATCAACATATTGCCTAAGAAATTCAGCGAACAAATGTTTGATTTAATGTAATTGACATTTTTTATGCGGCGCAATCAATGGAGTGAATTCCGAAGCCCCAGAAGATTGAGGCTTTACGCGATTTTTCGCATGATCGTTACAGAAAAATAAAATCTGTTCGCCATCAGATGCTTTAGAGGCGTCGAGGTGATTCGGGCGGATGTTGGCCGAGCATCGGTAAAGATTTTCGGGATTGCCCCCCGTTGTCGTCTATCCGCGCTTCGTTCAAGCGATGCGCCGAGCGGGTGATGGCCACGACGCAAGGGTGGGTCAGACGGCGTTCGACCGAGATCGCGTAGTAGTTTGCGGTGACTTCCCTGGTCCGGCCGACGACGGCGAGTTCTCCCGAGGCGACGAATTCGTACTCGGCGATGCTGGGGACTGGAAACAGCCCGGTACCGGCCCGGCCGAAAGCTGCCATCAAGGCCGTATCGTCAAATTCGCCAACAATGCGCGGCCGTATCCGCTTGCGTTCGAACCACGGTTCGAGGCTGCTGCGGATAGCCGAATCCTCGCCCGGCAGCATCAGCGGCAGTGTGTTCAGGCAATCCGGAAAGCTGGCGGGCGAGCTGGCCATCAAGCCCGGTGCGGCGAGAAAGCTGAGTCCGGATTCGAGCAGGTGGTGGTTGTAGGCACGCACGCTGTAGGAGGGGGGAATCGGGCTGTCGGAAATCACCAGGTCGAGTTGATGCACCGCCAACTGGCCGAGCAGGCGGTCGAGCTGCCATTCGCGGCAAATGATCCGGGTGGGCTGTTCGCCGCCGATGGCCGGTTGCAGTAGCCGATAGGCCAGCGATTTGGGCACGGCATCCGAGACGCCGACCCGGAATTCGCTGGGGCGGCCCTTGGGGTGGTGCTTGATCACTGCTTCCAGTTCGGCGCTGAGGGCGAACAGCTCGTCGGCGTATTCCAGCGCCAGCTTGCCGGCCTCGGTCAGGACCAGCGAGCGTCCCTGCTTGGCGAACAGTTCGGTATCCAGGCTTTTTTCCAGAAGGCTGATCTGGCCGCTCAGGGTCTGCGGGGTGATGGCGATGGCGTCGGCCGCCTTGGCGATGCTGCCGGCCTTGGCCACCTTCCAGAAATAGAACAGATGCTTGTGGTTCATGAGCCGTCGTTTTTCTCGATGTTTTTATTGAATTAAATCGAATTTATTTTACGGTTAGGCTGCGCTACTGTCGCGTCTTTCTTTTGCCTGCCTGGTTTGCCGGGGTCCGATATGCCGACTGCGCTCATCCTTGTCTTCGTTGTCGCCTACGCCGCGATTGCGCTCGAACATCCCTTGAAGATCAACAAGTCGGCTTCGGCCCTGGTCGGGGCCGGCGTGCTGTGGACGATCTACGCGCTGCTCTCCGGGGATCAGCATCTGGTCGGCGAGCAGCTGGGCGAATCCTTGATGGGCACGGCGCAGATCGTGTTTTTCCTGATGGGGGCCATGGCCATCGTCGAAGTGGTCGATGCGCACAATGGCTTCGAGGTCATCACCCAGCGCATCCGTACGACCCGCTTGTCGACCCTGATGTGGCTGGTCGGCTTCGTCACCTTCTTCCTCAGCGCGGCGCTCGACAATCTGACCACCACCATCGTGATGATTTCGCTGATGCGCAAACTGCTGGCCAAGCGCGAAGACCGCTTGTTCTTTGCCGGCATCATCGTCATTGCCGCCAACTCGGGTGGCGCCTGGTCGCCGATTGGCGACGTGACGACGACCATGCTGTGGATCGGCGGCCAGATCACGGCGTTGGCCATCATGAAGTCGGTCCTGCTACCGGCCCTGGTCAGCATGCTCATCCCGCTGGCGATCACCGCCTACGTGTTGCGCGGGCAAGCCGTCGTGGCACCTGTCTCGACCGGCCACGGCTCGGGCATCCAGACCAGCGATTTCGAACGCAAGCTGATGTTCTTTCTCGGCATCGGCATCCTGGTTGCCGTTCCGGCCTTCAAGACGCTGACGCATCTGCCGCCCTTCATGGGCATCCTGTTCGGGCTGGGCATTCTGTGGCTGGTTGGCGACCTGGTGCATCGGCACAAGGAAGACGAGTTCAAACACCATCTCACCCTGGTGCATGCGCTGAGCCGGATCGACATGAGTTCGCTGGTCTTCTTCATCGGCATCCTGCTTGCCGTCGCCACGCTCGAACACACCCATATCCTGAGCGATCTCGCCAGCTGGCTGAACCAGACCGTCGGCCGCCAGGACATCATCGTCCTCATCATCGGCATGGTCAGCGCCATCGTCGATAACGTGCCGCTGGTCGCGGCGTCGATGGGCATGTACAGCCTGGCCGATTTTCCGGCCGATCACTTCCTTTGGCAGTTCCTGGCGTATTGTGCCGGGACGGGGGGTTCCATCCTGATCATTGGCTCGGCAGCCGGTGTGGCGGCGATGGGCCTCGAGAGGATTGATTTTTTCTGGTACGTGCGAAAAATCAGCGGTCTCGCCCTGGTCGGCTACTTTGCCGGCGCCGGCGTTTATTTGCTGCAACACGCGTTATCGGGATGAAGGAGCCAAACGATGTTTTTCAAATGCAAGGATTGGGGTGATGAGTCGGCGAACATGCCGGGCGCCGCTGGAGAAAATCTTGTCGGCGGGTAAGCGTCCCGCCGCCATGACGGCGCTCGGCCTGCTGTTGGCCACGGTGCTGGCCGCCTGTGCCACGCCGCCGGCACCAGCCAACAAGGCGAGCACGCCGCTCGAAACGACAGCCGCCGCGCCGGCCGCCGAAGCCGTGGGTGAAGCGCCGCAAGCGGCACCGATGGCCGAGCCGGTACGCGAGAACAGCGTGTTCTTCGCCTCGCGCAGCAGCGACATCAACGAAGAAGGCCTGGCAACGCTGCGCCGTCATGCCGAACGCCTCAAGGACAACAAGGAACTCAAGGTCATGCTGGTCGGCATGACCGACGACCTGGGCAGCCGGACCTACAACCTGGCCATGGCCGACCGCCGTATCGCCGCCGTTCAGCATCAACTGCGCGAACTCGGCGTTCGACCGCAGCAGATACGGCGCTACAACGCCGGCGGCGAACAGGGCCGCGCTTGTACTTCACCGGAATGCCGCAGCACGATGCGTCGGGTCGAACTGCGCTATATCGAGAAGCCGGCAGCGGCCAGGAAACACCATCCCTGAGCGCTGCCCGGATCTAGCAGTGGGCAGGCGGTGCCATGCCGGCATCCGCCCGACCCAGCGGCAGGGCGCTCAGTAAGTCTTGTAGGGCAGGAACTTGCCGCTCATCGTGATCTTGACGCGGTCGCCCTTGGGGTCGGCTTCGCGGGTCAGGTCCATGTTGAAGTCGATGGCGCTCATGATGCCGTCGCCGAATTCTTCATGGATCAGCGACTTGAAGGTCGTGCCATAGACGCTGATCAGTTCGTAGAAGCGGTAGATCAACGGGTCGGTCGGCACGGCAGTGGGCAGCGAACCCTTGTAGGGCACGACCTGCAACTGGGTGACGGCTTCTTCCGGCAGGTCGAGCACTGCGCCAACGGCCTTGGCCTGGGCTTCGCTCAGCGTCATCTGGCCGAGCAGGGCGGCGGTGCTCCATTCCTTGCTGTGGCCGACAACTTCGGCCAGTTTGGCCCAGGTCAGCTTTTTCTTGATTTTCTGGGTGACGATCAGGTCGGTGACTTCTTCGCGGTTCATGGTGGGTCTCCTTGAGAAATTAAGCTGCGAGTGAGGCGGTAAGCGGTTCGTCTTCGCCGGGGCGGACGAGCGGGGGATGGATTTCGCCAGCCGGCTTCGGGTCTTTCGAGCGGCTGACCAGGAAATCGACCAGGTGATTGCGGATGCGGTAGAAGCGCGGGTCGTGGTGCATGTCATGGCGGGTGCGGCGGCGCGGCAACGTCACTTCGACAATCTCGGCGATGCGGGCGCGCGGCCCGTTGCTCATCAGCAGGATGCGGTCGGAAAGCAGGATCGCCTCATCGACATCGTGGGTGATCATGAACACCGTTTGCGCCGTGGCTTGCACGATCTTCAGCAGTTCGTCCTGGATGGTGCCGCGGGTCAGGGCGTCGAGGGCACCGAAGGGTTCGTCGAGCAGCAGCATCTTGGGCTGGATGGCGAAGGCGCGGGCGATGCCGACGCGCTGCTTCATGCCGCCGGAGAGCATGCTCGGCTTCTTGTGCAGGGCATGGCCGAGGCCGACCATCTCCAGGTACTGCGTCGCCTGGGCTTCGATCTGGGCCTTGCTCCAGTCCGGCCAGCGCGAGCGCACGCCGAATTTCACGTTGTCGATGACGCTCATCCACGGCATCAGCGCATGGCTCTGGAAAACGACGCCGCGATCCAGCCCCGGCCCGACGACCTCGCGGCCGTCCATGATCAGGTTGCCCTGGCTGGCGTTTTCCAGCCCGGCCAGCGCGTTCAGGATCGTCGTCTTGCCGCAGCCGGAGTGGCCGATGATGCAGACGAATTCGCCTTTCTCGATGCTGAAATTGACGTTCTCGAACACCGGCGCATCGTTGCCGGGGTAGGACTTGGCGAGGTTTTCGACTTGCAGGAAGGCCATGGCGCTTACTCCGTGTAGCTGACCAGCTTTTGCAGGCCGGCAAAGCAGCGGTCGAGGATCATGCCGACGACGCCGATGACGAGAATGGCGAAGATCACGTTGGGCAGCGCCAGGTTGTTCCACTCGTTCCACACGAAGTAGCCGACCCCGGTGCCACCGACCAGCATTTCGGCGGCGACGATGACCAGCCAGGCGATGCCCATCGAAATGCGCATGCCGGTCAGGATGGTTGGCGCGGCGGCCGGCAGGATCACTGTCAGTGCCTTGCGCAGCGGCGGCACCTCCAGCGTGCGGGCCACGTTCAGCCAGTCCTTGCGCACATTGGCGACGCCGAAGGCGGTGTTGATCAGCATCGGCCAAACTGAGCAGATGAAGATCACGAAAATGCCCGAGAGGTCCGAATCCTTGATCGTGTACAGCGCCAGCGGCATCCAGGCGAGCGGCGAAATCGGCTTCAGGACCTGGATGAAGGGATCGAGCGCCCGGTGCAGCAGCGGCGACATGCCGATGGTGAAGCCGAGCGGCAGCGCCACCAGAATCGCCAGCGCAAAGCCCAGGCCGACCCGGCCGAGCGAATGGCCGAGCTGGATGGCGATGCCCTTGTCGTTCGGCCCGTTATCCTTGAATGGGTCGGACAGGTGGGTGACGATGGCCTTGCCAATCTCCTGCGGCGGCGGGAAACCACCCGACTTGGCGGCGCCTTTGCCCATCAGCGCCGCGTATTCGTCCTGTGCCGCGGCCTGCTGGGCGCTTTCCTTCGGCTGCGTGGCAACGAACCACACGCCGATGAAGAAGGCGAACAGCACCACCGACAGCAGCAGGCTTTTCCAGTGCTCGTTTTTCATGGCGGGCTTTCGTCAGGCCTTCTTGATGGCGAAGGAATTGACGTAGGCGTCGGCCTTCATCGGGTCGAACTCCTTGCCCATCACCTTGAATTTGGCGTAATTCTCCTTGGGCGCCGGCATGCCGATTTCGGCCATGTGCTTGCGGGCATCGGTGATCAGATACACCTTCTCGGCGATGTCCTTGTAATTGACGTCGCCCTTGATGTAACCCCAGCGCTTCATCTGGCTGAGGATCCACACCGCCATCGAATACCACGGGAAGGGATCGAAGTCAGCGCGGGTCGGCACGTTCTGCACGCTGCCCAGGCCGTCGGCGAACTTGCC
The DNA here is from genome assembly GCA_036726285.1 of Azonexus sp. Taxonomy (GTDB): domain Bacteria; phylum Pseudomonadota; class Gammaproteobacteria; order Burkholderiales; family Rhodocyclaceae; genus Azonexus. The sequence continues at coordinate 9,627 of DAIMCQ010000066.1, read as the reverse complement.
GGTGAGCACCTGTTCGAGCACGGTCTTCGGTTGGTTGAGGTAAGCGGCGGGCGACAGCACCTCGGCCATGATCGGGCGGTTCTTCGGGTCGCGAGCCATCTTGGCGGCGGTCAGGATGGCGCGGTAGAGCGCGGCGAAGGTGTTGGGGTTCTGCTTGACGAAATCGGTCGGCACGCCGAACGAGCAGCAGGGGTGGCCGTCCCAGATTTCCTTGGAAAGAATGTGGATGAAGCCCACCTCGTCATAGACCGCGCGCTGGTTGAAGGGGTCGGGGCCAAGGTAGCCGTCGAGGTTGCCGGCACGCAGATTGGCCACCATCTCCGGCGGCGGCACGACGCGGATCTGGATGTCCTTGTCCGGGTCCAGCCCGTGCTCGGCGACGTAGTAGCGGAGCAGGAAGTTGTGCATCGAAAACTCGAAAGGGACGGCGAACTTGAAGCCCTTCCATTGCTTCGGATCGCGCTTGTCCTTGTGCTTGACGTGCAGCGTGATCGCCTGGCCGTTGGTGTTCTGGATGGTGGCGACATTGAGCGGCAGCGGGTTGGAGCCGATGCCCATGCTCATCGCAATCGGCATCGGGGCCAGCATGTGCGAGGCGTCGTATTCGCGGTTCAGCACCTTGTCGCGGATCAGCGCCCAACCGGCGGTCTTGATCATCTGCACGTTCAGCCCCTGCTGCTTGTAGAAGCCCAGCGGGTCGGCCATCAGCAGCGGGCTGGCGCAGGTAATGGGGATGAAGCCGATCTTCAGGTCCTTCTTTTCCAGCGGGCCTTTCTCCTGCGCCATCGCCTCCAGCGCGCCGAGCGGGAAGAAGCTGGACAGCGCCGCCAACGCCGTCGAACGGCCCACGGCGCGCAGGAAGCGGCGGCGCTCGCCGTCGTCCGGGAAGACGGCGCGCATGATCGCCGACTCGATGGTGCGGCGGTTCAGCGCTTCCTCATTGGCTTCGACCGGCAAATCGGCGGCCTTGGCCAGTGCCGCATCGTGTTCGGCCTGCGAGTGGTGCCGGCCGCAACTGCAACTGCCGAGCTGGGTGCCGTCGTTGAAAGGGTCCTTGAAAGCAGACATGGCTATCTCCTTCTGGAAAATCGATGAATGAAAAGTCAGGCGGGTTCGTTGAATTCAATGTCGTGCCGGTACAGCTCGTAGGCGCGGTGGTATTCCATGACGCGGGCAACGTCGTCAATGAAAGGCTCGTCGTAGCCGGCCCGGCGCAGCAGGTGAAAGCCCATCTCCATGCCGGAAGCGATGCCGCCGGCGGTGACGATGCGCCCGGCATCGACCACCCGCGCCCGGCTGACCCGGCAGGCCGGGGCGATCTCGGCCAGGCGGTCAATCGGCGTCTTGCCCATGTGCGAAGCTTCGAGCCGGTCCGGCTCCTTGCGGTTGGTCGCCGGCAGGCCATCGAGCAGGCCCATCCGGCCATAGATCCACGAGCCGGTGCACACGCTGGTCAACAGGCAATCCGGCGGCAGCGCCTTGATGTAGCGGTGCAGGTTGGCGTTGTTCAGCTCCTGCCGCGTGCCGTAGCCGCCGGGAATCAGGAAGGCATCCATCGCCGGCTGGTCGGCGAAGCTGTAATTGGGGATGACGGTAAAGCCGGCCTGCGTCTGCACCGGCCGCATAGCCTCGGCGATCAGGAAGGTATCAAGCTCAGGGTCCAGCCGCCGCGCCACCGAAAACACCCCAGCCGGCGCCGCGTAATCGACGATCTCGGCATCCTTGAAGACATAGATGCCGAGCCTGAATCCCTGTTTGCGAGCCATGCGACGACCTCCCGAAAGGGGCCGCCTTCGCCAGAAACGAAGGCCGGCCGATGGAGATCATTCTGGCGATACCGGTCGGGGGGCGGTATCACGACAACTGTGATTCGGGTGTAGGGGGATTACTACAAGGGGGCTTCTTTGGCCGACGCGGTCGATGGAGAGGGTAGCAAACTAGGTCAGGGTAGCGGCCTGTATATCGCCGCTCATGCAGAACTGAATATGCCCCATGCTAACAATGATTTTTGCAGGCATTTGGGAGATGTTATTTAACGCGAGCAGACGACTTGAATTGCTAATGACGAGCCACGAATGGTTCTGTTGCTTGCTTGGGCCAAAGCCGCCGTAGTTCTGATGGAACAATCATTATCGCTCGCGCAACAACTTATCGTGATGCAGCCTTGATGATAGTTACGCAATATTTTTGTCATTAAGCCTAATGGCATACAATATATTTATGTCACTGGCACGCAAGCGACCAGATGGCTTTCGAGTTGCTCTGAGATATGGTTAGGGATGACACAGAAAATGGCCCTATTACAGAGCATCTAGTACTGAAATATTGCCGAAAAAGCGAATAAAAATGAGTATAAACAAGCAAGTTTCTACAAAGAAGCGTAGAGGGAGGCAGGCGCAGAGCGCATCAAAACCTACATCCCCAATTAACAAATTACGTGGCGCAATTGGTGATCAGAAGAACTGGGGACGCATGTACTCCGCGCTAGACAGCCTTAAAAATGATGCATCTCCACGAGATTTCGACAGAATGTTTAAATTCAGTATGTCGAGCCTTATGACACCTATTGCGGTGGCTTCAGCAAAACCAATAAAAAAGCCGACTCAAATACAGTCTGTCGTTCCATTGGATACTGTAAATGTTTACAGAGAAATTGCTTGGGCTACGACACTAATTTTAAACAACAGAAAAACGATTGAGACTTTCTTATCACTGCGAAATCGGTTTCTGGAAGAGTTCAGCCAAGGGAGTTACTCCAGCGCAATAGCACTCCTAGATAAAATTGATGAGGATTGTGGCTATTCACTCTGGACTCTTGAATTTCGTATAGCAACTGAGGCATTAGTAGGAGGGTTTGAGCGGCAAAAAGCATTCGTAAATAATTTTATTTCACGGGACCGTAGAACTTTTGTCGCTTTCTTCGCAAGTCACATTGGTGAGAGAAATGAAGCACGTGTCACAAAGCAAAGTTTTGAATCGAGGCTTAGGGAGCGCGCAAAGGCGTGGAGTACAAAAAATGACCAAATGTCATATATTTTATATAAATTAATTGGAGCCCAAACTCTTAGTCTAAGTGAAGCTGCAGATATACTTTGCTACGAGGCAAGTAGTTCTATTATTGATTTATATGAAACTTATATAGATGTATTGCTCGCCATAAATGAGTCGGCTCAATTGAAGCGTGACAGAGTTTTTGAACAAGTCGAAAAACTCGGATTAATCGAAGATCACTGTATAAAAGGTCTTCGCGTTGTTTATTCAAATGAAACTCTAAAGTATATACCGTCATCACCAGACTATCTGAATTGTTTTTTATCTGGGGAATATGATCAGTCAGTGGGTCTGGTCACGGATCGCCTTTCAACAAATCCCGATGATCCTGTAGCAATTCTGCTGGCTTCCAAGTTAAGTGCCCTTGGATTCATAGTGTCAGTAGAAAGTAACGAATTTCTCGGTTATTTATTGCCGCTTCTATCGCAGTTTTTATTGCAAGATAATGGCGCAGATTTAGCCGCCCAGGCGCTTGAGCGTCTGTCATTGAATCTTCGCTTCTTGCCTATTAGCGCATGTATCGCAAACTTGCTGAACGAAACCAGCATGAGCATCTTAGGGGAGATAGCGATACAAACAGCCGTTCGGTCCAAATATTCATCCATTCTGTGTGCTTTATCTTTGTTGGGAGAACGCCGTTCGAATGAGGCACTGGCATTGATCGAAAGCGATTGCGATGCAACGTGGCAATACGAAACGCTCTCGCACTTAGGTCCAATAAAGCCTTGTTCACTATTGTCCAGAGAGGCCATGTGTTATGCCGAAATACGCTATGGCCGATTAACGAGCGAGAGTGGCCTAGTGTTTTCTAGTCTCGATGGACTACGACTCAGTAAGTTAACATATTTTCGGCAGGAAGAGGCTATTTTACGAGCTTGGTTCTTGCATTTGGAGGGAGATGTATATGGTGCGATTCAGCACTCCGTTAGTACAGCAGTATCGCAGCCAGCACTAATAAGATCTCTTCCATTTATTAAGCTTTTTGAGCATCGTGGTTTTCGCGATTTAAAGCAATTGGAGCGACAACCATGTTTGGCAATTGGGTTGTATCTATATATTACGCTTACCCACGAAAGCACGAAAGATGTTTCTCTTAAGGTTGCTTGGAAGCAGTTTCATAAAGCGCATGGTGTTTCAAAACCATCCGAGCTTAGATCAAAATTTTCTGAATTCGATAGTGAGCAGTTTTTGTTCTTTCTCAGAAACGTATGTACTCAAGAAATAATGGAGTTGAGCTCTGCATTCAGCAATCCAACTGACCTTGATCGAGAACGGTTGCAAATTTGTATTTTGCTCTCTGAATTGGATACGGAGCGGTGTAACAATTACGACGATGAGATTATCGAGCTGACTAGGCGTCTATCCATTGAGGATGGGGTTCAGCAGGTTGAAAGTTCTCGCGTCTATGTAGATATGCTCGGATTGCAGCGGTGGTGCCATCAAGTACTTAACGAGCAATTTCTACGATACAGAGATTATGCAAATGCAGGAATCCAAGCGGCAAATATTGATTTGGAGCGTACTATTCTTGCAATTCTGAAGAAAGCTGATAATAGCCTAGAAATACGGAGCTTCCTTGATAACTATGATATTAATGCAGATTTATTATTAGCTGAGTTGATCGAGGAGTGTGCCAACCAATTTTTGTCGTTGCCACGCTTTGGTCTTGATGCGTATCTTGGCTCTAGAGTTCGCCATGGTTCCCTTGAGGGCGCTTTTAGAAACCCTTTAGAAAAGCGATTGCTGATTACGAAGATTGAATCAACAACGAATCAATATGAATCGAATGAGCACTGGCTGTCAATTGCTCCAACCGACTGCCGCGATAAGCTTAACAAATTATTAAACTCGTTCTCTCAAAGCATCGATTCACTCCTTGATGGCGCAATCAGCCGTTTCGTTCACGTGCGAAGCGTGGATAATCCAGATGGCCTTATTAGTCCATGGCCGAAAACTCATGAAGCCAAGCGGCGACAGTTAACGATGTGGCTTCTACAAGCGAAAACAAGCCTTTCTAATGAGGCAACCGTTGAACAATTCGCAGAGTATTGTGCGACAACGTTTTTCTGGCCTGCGCTGAAAGAATCGTTGAGTGAAGCAGCTGATTTTGTCAATACAACATTAGCCGGTCAAATTCTAATTGAGCTAAGTTCTCTCGATATGGCGGTTGAAAAAATTATCCCAAATCTATTTGGGTTCACCGCGAGAATTGCAGCCGCAAAAGAGGACATAAATGCAGCTGCATCTAAAGTCTCAAGATGGTTTGCTCCTCCTCAATTCACTAATCTTGGTGCCTCATATCTCCTGAAGACAGGGATCGAGATCGGTATTACCTCTCTTAAGCACCTGAGACCTCAATTTGAGGCGGCGGTTGAGTGGGATGTGGATGAGCGGGCCAATGTATTATTAACTCCAACAGCTTTTCAATTGATTAACGATGTGGCTTTTTTGATATTTGGGAATATCCTTAAGCACTCAGGATACTACGACTCCCCTGTTTTGCTTACTGATAGGCCACCCATTCAGATTTCTATTCAATGGAAAGAGCCGAATAGTGTAGAGGTTGAGGTGCAAAATGCCATTTCGTCATGTAAGGATATTTCACTCATTAACGAAAATGTTCGTGTGGCCACAGAGCAAATTAGAGATCGACAGTTTGAGTCTGTTGCAAGGCGTAGGAACAAGACAGGTCTTGTTCGGCTAGCTTCACTTTTAAATTATGAAGGTAGTGATGACAAGCTTGTCGAATTCGGAATGATTGATGATGCTTATTTTCGAGTCTTGTTCGCGGTTCCTATCTTTCTTCTGACAACCCAATCAGCATGACAAAAAAAATACTTATTGTTGAAGATGATTTGCCGAAGCTTACCCAGATACAAGATGCCGTAGAGGGTAGTAAGGTTCAACTTGTCATTGCAAGGTCGGTAAACGAGGCTATTCGTAAGCTGGATGAATCAACATTCGATTGTATTTTGTTAGATATGTCGCTTCCAACCTTTAACGAAGGGCCGAATGTGTCGTCGAGTGGCCGTCAGCAGGATTTTGGGGGGCGGCAGATACTTACTTACATGTGGGAGTTGGAGATTGAGTCTCGTGTAATGCTAGTTACTCAACTGCCGGGGTTCAAGAAAGAAGGTGGGAAGGAAGTGAAACTCAAAGAGTTGGACACTTCTCTATCGAAAGACTTCCCCGGGTTGTATATGGGATTTATTTATTTTCACCATAGTACTGATGCTTGGGCAAAACGCCTTAAGGAATTTCTGGATAACCTATGAAAAAAATTCTAATTGTGGATGATAGTCCCGCCAAATACTCCGCACTCATTTCCAAGTTAAATGGCAGTTTGATATCGGGTGATGATTTTGTTTTCGTTGGTTGTATCAGAGACGGCCTTGCGAAATTGGCAGAGCATCATTTTGATGTGCTGGTGTTAGATATGTTATTGCCCGAGACACCTTGGGGGGAACCGATTGACGATGGTGGAGTGAGATTGCTCGATCATCTCGAAGAAGACCCTGATTTAAAGCTACCTAAATATATAATTGGCATTACAGCTTCGCGTGATCACATTGATGCTGTAGATAATGCCTTTCAGACGAAACCTTGGGTTCTCTTGAAGACTGCTGGAGGAGCTCCATGGGAGCAGCGGTTGATTGCTCTTATTGAGCACGCAATATCTAGCGAGGCCGCTCAGGACGCGGAGCAGTATAAAACGGATGTATGTTTGATAACGGCACTGCGCCACCCTGAATTCGAGGCGCTGACTCGGACTGCTATCCAATTTGATGAGCCAGTCCTGATTGATCGTTCAACATATGTCCAAAAGGGTACTCTCAATTCAAATGGGACTTTGCTTTCAGTTGTTGCGGGATGCTGCCTGAGAATGGGTTCAACCGAGAGCGCGTTACTTTCAGCAAAGTTGATACGCGATTTCCGTCCTAGGATAGTGGCACTTGCTGGAATATGTGCGGGATTTGAAGAGAAGGTTGCGTTCGGTGACGTTATTGTCGCGAATCCCTGTTGGGACTACACGCAGAGTTCAAAAATTACAGCAACCCCTGACGGCGTAAAAACAGTTGCAAATGCTCCTGACTACATAAATATTGATGAAGATATCGCAGCACATTTTGAGAATTTATCAAGAGATCGAGCTTTTCTTGCGCAGCTTGCAGACAAGTGGCCAGGTGAAAAGCCACGTAATCCGCCACAAATTTTCGTTGCGCCTTCGGCTTGCGGCCCTGCAGTTATTGCGGACGCAAGCGTATTTGATGATATTCGCAAGCATCAGAATCGAACGACAATTGGATTGGAGATGGAAGCATATGGTGTCTATTGTGCTGCTAGGAAGGCAACACGGCCAACTCCATTATTTTTTAGTGCGAAAGCTGTCTGTGACTACGCGAGCTACTTGAAAGAAGACCGTTATCAGAAATATGCAGCTCACACTAGTGCAGGTGTAACCGCAGAGTTTTTGGAGCGCTATGGCTCTGAGATTTGCCGCTCACTTCCCTGATTTCGAACTGTAAATTCCGGCGCGATCTCCACCGGCTGCTATGCAAAGGCTTGCTTGCAGATTTGCCGCGTAACTCGATAGGTCTGCAAAGGCCGATGACCAACCTGTAATCGACTTCAGGTATGAGTTCTACGTAGTCACTTCATCAACTCATGCCTAACCGCATAAGCAAACAAATCCGCCGGGTTGTTCAAGTTCAGTTTCTCGAAAATCCGCGCCCGGTAGGTTGAGATGGTGTTGCCCGAGAGCGTCAACTGCTGGGCGATCTGGGTGACGCTGCGGCCTTGGGCGAGCAGTTTCAGGACCTGGTATTCGCGGTTGGAGAGGGTTTCGTGTGGCGGTTTTTCGCTGTCGGTGTCGCCGCGTACGTCGTGGGCGAGCAGTTCGGCGACGGTGGGGGTGACGTAGAGGCCGCCGCTGGCGACCTTGGCGATGGCGGCGTAGAGGATGTCCGGGTTGCAGCCCTTGTTGAGGTAGGCGTGGGCGCCGCTCTTGAGGGCGCGCAGCGCGAACTGGTTCTCGGGGTACACGGAAAGCATGATGACGCCGAGGCGCGGGAATTCGCCGTGCAGGGTTTTCAGCACGTCCAGCCCGTCGCGTTCGCCGAGCGCGATGTCGAGCAGCACGACGTCGATGGCCGTGCCGCGCAGGCAGCGCAGCGCGGCGGGGCCGTCTTCGGCTTCGTGGATGTCGCCGATGGCGGGGTTTTCGGAGAGGATCTGCCGCAGGCCGCGGCGGATGATCATGTGGTCATCGACGATCAGGATGCGGGTCATGCGCTGGCTCCTTGCTGGCCAGCCACGACGCCGGGCAGGCAAAGCACGACGGTGGTGCCTTCGCCGGGGCTGCTGACGATGTTGAGCCGGCCGCCCAGCGCGAGGGTGCGTTCGCGCATGCCGAGCAGGCCGAAGGAGGTGGGTTGCGGCGGCACGCGCATGCCTTGTCCGTCGTCGGCGATACGCAGCGTCAGGGCATCGCCTTCGGTGCTGGCGACGAGTTGCACATTGCGGGCGCCGGCGTGGCGGGAGACGTTGGTCAGCACTTCCTGGACGATGCGGTAGAGGGCGATTTCGGCGTCGCGCCCGAGGCGGCAGCGCTCGACGGTGGGCGGGCAGACGTAGCGGCAGGCGATGCCGTTGCGCCGCTGGAATTCCTGGAGCAGGGTTTCGAGCGCCGGCCACAGGCCGAGGTGGTCGAGCACGCCGGGGCGCAGGTCGTTGAGGATGCGGCGCACGGCGCTCATCGCCTCGCTGCCCACTTCGAGCATGTCGTCGAGCTTGCCGGCCAGCGTCTCGTCGCCGGCTAGGCGCTGGCGCAGCCAGTTCATGTCGAGTTGCAGTGCGGTGAGGGCGGCGCCGAGGTCGTCGTGGATGTCGCGGGCGATGTGCCGGCGTTCTTCTTCGCGCACGCTGTTGAGGTGGGCGGAGAGCCGGCGCAGCGATTCGTTCGACTGGCGCAGGTTGTCGTGGGCGGCGGTGAGTTCGGCGGTGCGTTCGCGGACACGCCGTTCGAGCTGGTCGTGTGCTTCCTGCAGCAGGCGTTCGGTGTGCTTGCGTTCGGTGATGTCGTTGAAGGTGACGACGGCGCCGACCACGTTGTCACCATCGCGAATCGGGTAGGAGGCGTATTCGGCGGGAAAGCTGCTGCCGTCGCGGCGCCACAGCACTTCGTTGTCGACGCGGATGCCGTGGCCTTCCTGGAAGGCCTTGTAGATGCGGCATTCGTGGACCGGCATCAGGGTTTCGTCGGCGTGCGAGTGGTGGATCAGGTAGTGCATCGAGCGGCCGAGCACTTCGTCCGGCGTGTAGCCGAGCATCTCGGCGCCGGCTTCGTTGATGAAAATGCAGCGCCCGCGCAGGTCGATGCCGTAGATGCCTTCGCCGGTCGATTCGAGAATCAGCTCCAGCTGGCGGCGCCAGGCGGCGTGGTGGGAGAGGTTATGCAGGTTGGCGAACATCGGCTTGGTATCCGGGCGAAGCGGGCACGATCGGTTTTCCTGCTGAGGATGAAAAACGGGGGCCGAAGCCCCCGTGCGACTGACAGCCCCGGATTATTTGACTTCC
>DAIMCQ010000065.1:0-16312 GCA_036726285.1 Azonexus sp. | reverse complement strand
CGAATCCCTGCGCCGGGCTAGTGTGCACGACTTCGAAGGCGATGCAGTTGGGGGCGTGGTCATAAACATGCAAGCCGTGCTCGCAGGCCAGAAAAACCGAAAGCTGATAGCGTCCTTTCATCAGCGGCAGTTTGGGAAAGCTCAGGTCGACCTCGTAGCAGCCATCCGACCGGTGGGGCAAGATGTAACGATCAATGAGCGAACTGCCACTGGTGAGCGAAACACCGTCTTCGCGGTCGATGCCAAATGCCAGGCTGGGGGTCGGCAACGCCGGGTCGGCGACGAAGCGGATATGGATATCCAGTCCCGATTCGCCGGCGCGCAGTTGCAGTGGTGCATTCGATGCAGCCGCGCCGTTTTGCTCGTGGCCGTTGGCCTCGATGCGGAGCAGGCGAGCGTTGCCCGGACTGACCGTCGGTATGCTGTCCGCCGTCTGGATAAGCGGGGTGGCGGCAGGGGGGGGCGGGGCGTCGACTTCGTTCAGGAACTGCTGGTAGCGTGATACGACTTCCGCTGGCGAACCGGCCGCCATCAATTGCCCGCGTTCCAGCCAAAGAGCGGTGTCGCAGATGGCCTCGATGTGGTACATGGAGTGGGAGCAAAAGAGAATCGTTGCCCCCCTGGCCTTCAACGCCATGATTTTTTCGAAGGATTTGCGGGCAAAGGCGCCGTCGCCGACGGACAGGGCCTCGTCGACAACCAGGATGTCCGGGTCGATGGAGGTCGCGACGGAAAATGCCAGGCGGACGTACATGCCGCTGGAGTAGGTCTTTACCGGCTGATCGATGAAGTCGCCAATGCCCGAGAAGTCGACGATCTGCTCAAAGCGCGCTTCGATCTCCTGATGAGTCAGCCCGAGTACGGAACCGTTGAGGAAGATGTTCTCGCGCCCGGTGAACTCGGGGTTGAAACCGGCGCCCAGTTCGAGCAAGGCGGCAATTCGGCCATTGACGGCAAGCGTGCCGGAGGTCGGTTGCAACGTGCCGCAAATCAATTGCAGCAAGGTCGATTTGCCGGCGCCGTTACGCCCGACCAAACCCAGAACCTCACCCCTGCGGACAGAAAATGAAATGTTGTCGAGGGCGACGAAAGACTTGCTGAATTGCTTTCGCCCTCTCCAGAGCAATTGTTTCAGACGGTCGATCGGCTGGGCGTAAAGCTCGAAGCATTTGCCCAGGCTTTGCGATTCGATTGCGGGTTTATCAGAGGACATCGGCAAATCCGCGACGGGAGGACTGGAAGAATACGGCACCGATAATTGCGATGACCAGTGCGGCGATGCTCTGAATGAACAGGGCTGACCAGTCCGGCCAGATCCCATCGAACAGGACCGCCCGACAGTTTTCGATGACCAGGGTGGTCGGCAGCAACAACATCAGTCGGCGAACCTCTTCCGGGACGGCGGTCAGCGAGTAAAAAACCGGTGATAAAAACATCAGCAGGCTGGTCGCCATGGCCATGATTGGCGAAGTGTCGCGCACGTAGACGCCCAAGGCGGCAAGAAACCAACTGATACCGAGCATGAGGACGAGGAGCGGCAGGAATATTGCCGGTAGCGTCAGGGCGCTCAGCGGCAGATGACCCTGCAAGGCGAGTACGCCGACGAGCAATACCCCGAGACTGAGCAATAAATGGAAAAGCGCGCTGCCGACAGTGACAACCGGCAGCGCTTCCAGAGGGAAAACGACTTTCTTGACCAGATTCGGTTGTTCGCAGATGGCGCCCGGGCTACGCGTCAAAATTTCGGCGACAAAATTGAAAACGATCAGGCCGCAGAACACCCTGATCGCAAAGAAGGCACCGCCGCCCTGTTCGACTCCTGGCCAGCGGGCCTTGAAAATATCGACGAAGACAAAGGTATATACGCCGAGCATCAGCAGCGGCGTCAAAAATGACCAGCTCAGACCGAGTAGCGAACCGCGATAGCGTCCGAGCACGTCGCGGCGGATGAACTGAACGATCAGGGACCGAAAGCGGAGAGGTGCGATGAGCGGGGAAAACGCTTGGTGCATGGGGACCATATCGATTGAGTGAATTAATCAACCGAAATCGGATGATTATACTATCTCTGAACTAGCTTTTCGGCGGCTCAAGGCGGCCATCGCCAATTGCGGAGAGAAAATCCGGGCGCAGCAGTCGTAGGACGTTGCCATCGCGCTGGATGGCTTCATTGAGCGTCAGGGTTTGAAAGGCGCGGGTAACCGTTTCCCGGCTCGAGTTGATCATGATCGCCAGTTCCTGATGAGTCGGGGCAGGATCGGCGGAAAGCCTGCCATCGCTTGTGGCTCGAGCCAATTGCAGCAATTGCACACAAAGGCGCTGAAATGGATTGGGCAGTCCAAGCAGCGTGCGTTGGGCGGTGACTTCCCTGACGCGCGCGGCAAGCCTGGCCATCACCCGTTGCGCGATGAGCGCATTGTCGAAAAGAAGATTCCTGGCCGGTTCTCCAGCCAGGAAAATTGCGGTGGAGCGGGCGGCGGCGATGATATGTTCGGCCGGGCGCTGCCCATCGACGACGGAGAGCTCGCCAAAAAAATCGCCGGGGTCTACGAAATAGAGGCCAACGCCCCGGCCATCTACCGTAAAATCAACGCCTTGCAGGCGTCCTTCGACCAGGAAGCCCAGTTCGTAAGTGGCCTGCTCTTTTGATACCGCGACTTCGCGACGGGCGAATTTTCGCTCGCTCATCTGGGTGGACAGGCGCATCAAAACCTCGGCAGGGAGGCTTTCTAGCAGAGGAAACTGGGTCAGGTACTGGTGCGGAATTGCCATCCCGCTAGTTTAAGTCGAAAGCTTGGCCGTGAATGTGATCAGGCGCACAGACCCGGGTGCGAATTGGCGGTATCATGCAGTGTGCAAAGTGATGATTCCAGAGGTATTCCCATGACCAGAAATTCGAAAACAGCCAGGCGTTTATTGGCCTCCGTTGTCGTCGCAACGGTTGGCTATTCATCGATGGCCAGTGCCGCTGTGGCGGAAGATGTTGTGGGCGAAGTAACGACCGTGATCGGTGTGGCCAGTCTGCGTCAGGCGGATGGCGATGGCGCCGCGGTGAAGCGCGGTGCGCCAGTGCGCGCCGGGGATTACATCGAAACCGCTGCTGGCGGTCATGTGCATATTCGTTTTGTCGACGGTGGCTTGGTCAGCGTTCGGCCGATGAGCCGGCTGCACATCCAGGAATATCGCAATGAAACGGCAGGAAGCAAGGGGGCGATCAAGTTCCAGCTGGAGCAGGGCGTCGTTCGCTCGGTTACCGGTGAATGGGGCGAGCATTCCCGGGAGCGCTTCCGCCTGAATACGCCGGTTGCGGCGATAGGTATCAAGGGAACCGATTTCGTTGTCAAGGCGAATAGCCTGGGAACGCAGGCCTCGGTCATCTCCGGGGCGATCGTCATGTCGCCGTTGGAAGGCGGGTGCCTGGGGTCACTGGGGCCGTGCAACGCCGAAAAGAGCGCGCTGTTGAGTGCCGACATGGCCGGCAAGATGCTTGAGTTGGTGCAAAGCGGCGGCCAGGTGCCGCGCTTGGTCCAGGCGGTCGACCTGGAGGCGAGACTCGACCGTGCTTCGATGTCGGCGCGTCTGGCCGAGCGCTCGCAGGGGACCGTCCTCGCTTCCGAGAAAAGCGGGGCAAGCGGCGAAAGCGGTGAAAAAGTCGCACTCAACCAGAATCTGATGGGGCAACTGGTCGAGAGCAAATTGCCCGACCGGGCAACTGCCACACCCGCCGTGACCACGCCGAACGACCGTCCATTGGTCTGGATGAGAAACGCCATGGAATGGAATATTCCGGCCAACAGTATCAGTCAGCGCTTTGATGAGGCCGAGGCGGCTTCGCGGCAGGCGGTCGTGGGCAATTTCTTCATCACCCTTTACCGGGACGAGACGACGCGCTCCAGTTTTTCGCCGCCGGCGTCGACCGTGTCGTTCAATCTGGTTGACGCGTCGGCAAGCTTCAGCCGTCCCGGCATCGTTTACGAACCGGTGGCCGTTTCCGCCGGCAAACTCGATGTCGATTTTGCGCATGCAAGCTACGCCACCTCGCTCGCCTTGTCCGGCAGCTTTGGTCAGACGCAATTTGCCTCAAGTGGCAAGGTGACGTCGACCGGTCTGATGCAGAACTCGCCCGGTGCGTCGAGCATGGCCGGTGCCTTCAGTCTCGATAGCAAGCAAGCGGCCTATCAGTTCGAAAAGGACATCGCTTACGGCAAGGTCAGCGGCATCACCCTCTGGGGGCGTTGATTGAGCCTGCGCATTGCCTGTCTCTACGTCGGTCGTCGTGCTCGTCGCTTTATCCTCGGTAACGGCGCATGGCCGTCGTGCGCCTGTTTGGGCTTGAGTCGGGCGGATTAATTGCGGTTCATTCGTCAGTTAAGCTCCGTTCCGGTTAGCGCACTTCTTTCTGTCCTGCTGGCATCGGCAATCTGGTTGTCGTTGCTGCTCGCCTTTCCGGCGCCATTTGCTGCGCTTGAGGAGCGGGCGAGCGATTTCGTCTGGCGCCTTACGGCCAGCAAGGAGTCTGAGCGGCGCGTCGTCGTCGTCGATATCGACGAAGCCAGCTTGCAGCGTTTGGGTGGGTGGCCGTGGCCGCGTGAGCGCGTGGCGTTGCTCTCCGACCGGCTGGCCGAGGCCGGGGCGGCGTTGCAGGTCTTTGATATTGTTTTTCCCGCGCCGGCCGCAGGCGACGAGCGTCTGTTGAGCAGTTTACAGCGCAATCACGGGGTCATCAGCCAGGTTTTCGCCATCCAGGGAAGCAATGCGGCGCAGCAGGGCCAGGTCTCGTCGGCGCTCGACTGGCCTGCGTGTCCGGCGTTTTTCCCGATTTCCGAACGTTATATTGCGAATGCCCCCCAGTTTGAAAAAATTCCGGCTGGCCACATTACGCCGCTGGTCGCGGAAGATGGGAGCGTGCGCAAGCAGCCGGCGCTGATTTGCTTTGAAAACCGGCCCTATCCGGCTTTGTTCATGAAGGCCGCCATGCAGGGGGGGCAGAGTTCGCATTTGTCCGTCACCTCGGGGAGTGGCCTGCTCGGGCCGGCTTGGCAAATTCAAGGCTTGGGCATCGCCAGCGGGGTGGTGCCGCTCGATGCTTCCGGGAATGTCCGGATTCCCTGGCTGGTCCATCCGGATGCCCTGACCGCGGTGTCGGCACAGCAGCTCCTGGCTGGGGACTATCCGGCTGGGCTCTTCGAGAATGCCTGGGTATTGATCGGCAGTTCGGCGCTGGGCGTCAATGATCGGGTTGCCACGCCGTTCACCGGGCTGGGCGCTGGCTTGCAAGTGCATGCCCAGTTATTGCTCGGGGTGCTGGAAGATCGCATCCCGGTCGTGCCGCGTCTGAAATGGTTGTTCCCGCTGCTCGTCATACTGAGCGGAGGCGGGCTCTTCGTCTTCTTGCGACGGAGTCGTCCGATTGCGGGGCTGATCGTTGGCGCCGTGCTCTTGGTTGTCGTGACCTATTTGATCAAGGCGTGGCTTCTGACCCGGTATTCTTTCTGGGTCGAATGGTTGCCGGGGAGCTTGTACCTTGTTCTTCTGGCGCTGATTTTGTCGGTGGTCGAACATGCACGCAGCCGGGTTGAGCGCGATCGCATCTATGCCCACCTGTCGAGCTATCTTCCGGCGCCGGTTGCCGCCGCCCTGGCGGTGCGCGATCCATCGGGCGCGATCGATGCGGCGCGGCGTAACGTCATCGCCCTTTACGCCGATATCCGGAATTTCTCGGCATATTGCGAAGTTCGCCCGCCGGAAGAAACGACGGCCGTGCTGCATGCGCTGATCTCGGCGGCCACCATGATCGTCGAGAAGCACGGCGGGATGGTCCAGTCCATTCACGGGGATGGCATCCTGGCAATCTGGAGCGGCCCGGAAGAAAGCGCCGATGCCGGAGCGGGGGCTGAGCATGCCCTGCAGGCGGCACGGGAGTTGCTGGTTGCCTCGCGGCATATCCTGCCGGATCCCGATCCGGGGCATCTGCAATCCCTGGCCCTGGGGATTGGTCTGGAAAGCGGCCCGGCTACCGTCGGCTCCTTCGGTCTGGCTCGCCGGCGTACCCACCTGGCCATGGGCCGGGCGATCACGCTCGCGGTCCGGTTAGAGCAGATGACGGTCGAACTCGCGCATCCCATCCTGATCGGAGAAAACCTGGCGGCCTATCTTGGGCAGTATCAGCTCGAGTCGCAAGGCGTCTTCCTTCTGGAAGGGATTGTTTCCCCTTGTCACATTTACGCCTACCCGCTTAGAAACTGTGTTTGAGCGAGTGCTGCATCTTCTTTTCGGCCGTTTGCCGCTGGCCGGGCTGTTGTCTGTCGGTTTGCTGGCGCCGCTCGCCCATGCCGCGCCTGCAGTCGGGGCGTCGGCCTGCGAAGTCGAGGCGCAGCCCGGCGAATCGCCCGGCGACCTGGTCGCCAGATTGCTCCCCGAAGAGGTGGGCTGCAAAAAGAACGTCGCCTTCCTCTTTGCCTTGGGGCAGTTGCTCAATTCGCTGAAGCTCTACGATCAGGCGGTCGATCGTCTGGAAAGCGTGCTGATGCAGCAGCCGGATCACTGGCCGGCCCAACTCGAATACGCCATTGCGCTTGACGGCGCCGGTGAGCGTTTGTCGGCCGACGCCTTGTTGGCGCAACTCGAAGAGGAGCCGCGCCTGCCGGTGGCGCTGCAGCGTACTATCCGCGAACGGCGCCAGCTCTGGCAACTGGCGGCGACCGAGTCGGTGACGCTGTTGCGGCAAAGCCTGTCGCTGATTGGCGGGCACGACAACAATTTATTGGGTAGCACGCGTCTCAGCCAGCTTGATCTGACCTTGCCCGGCGGCATCCTGCCGGTCACCATCGACCCCAATTCGCAGCCCCGGGCGGGCGGCTTCGGGCGCATCGACTGGCGTCAGGACGTCAGATTCCTGCGCAGCGACGGCAGCTACTGGAATATCGGTTTGGCCGCGAATTTCAGGCATGCGCCGGTGCATAGCGACACCGACTTCAATCTGTTCGGGATGAGTCTCGAACGGGTCGGTGCCCGGCAACAGGGGGCGTATTTCCTTGCCGCATTGCAGAACCTGAATACGCAGTCGGGCGATATCTACCAGATGGCCGGACTGGGGAGCGGCGTCGACCTGGCGGCCGACGAAGGCGCCTGCCGTTGGCGCCTCGGCGGCGAAGTTCAGTACCGCTCGTATCCACGCGTCAGCGTCCTCAACGGCAGTTATGCCGGCGCGATGATGCAGACCCAGTGCGTTCAATCCGGATGGCATGCCAGGTTGCGTTATGGTTACGAACTGGCCGAATATGGAAATCGGCCGGGCGGCGATCAAATTCGAGCCGGTTTTCTGGTCGGAAAACAGACCTCGATCGGGGCGCATCGGCTGAATGCGGAGGTCGATTACGAGCATCAGGCCGATCAGGAAGGCTTCAGTTTGTTGCTAGAAAACAACCTTAGAAGAAAAATTAACAAAACCGCCTATCGTCTTGAATATACGTATCTCAATACCGTTGTTGAGCCCATTATTGGCCTGGAATGGCTGGAACAGCGCTCAAATCTGGCGCTCTACAAAGTGGATACGCGCATCGTCTACGCTGGCCTGCGTTGGACGTGGTGAAAAAAAACGCAAAAAAAGCGATAAAAAAAATGAAGTTGTGATCACCGTCACTTGCCAAGAATAGGGTCCACCGGTAAATTCCGCCCCAAGCTTGTCAAATAGGCTTCACCTATTCAGGTGTCTTTTTTTCAATTGGAAAGGAACAACGCATGTTGCTGCTGCCTAATAATTCTCTGGTTCTCCGCGCTTTCTCCACCCTGGCGAACGCCGCCCCGGGCAAAACTAACTACGACTACCACCTGAGCTATGTCAAAGATTTCGGCTCGACGGGTTACGTTAGCGCCCTGAATCAAATCTTCGCCAATGTCTCCGATACCGACCTGGCTACCCTGACCCTAAACAACCTGGGTTTGAACTCGATTTTCAGCGTTGATACCGCCAAGGCCTTCATCGGTGCAAACGCCGCTAACCGCGTTGGTGCTGTCCTGAACCTGGCTGATGCCGTGTCCAACTATGCTGGTTCCGATGCTGCCCTGCTGGCCGCCAAGACCGCATACAACAACAAGCTGGACTACTCGTTCAACTACTCCACCGTTGCCAGCAACCTGCTGCCGTCCAACTTCCCGGACAGCATCGACCTGACGACGTTCAACCTGACCACCGCCATCGACAACCTGGTTGGCACCTCGGGCAACGACTTCTTCAAGGCCTACCTGAGCCCGACCAACACGCTGAACTCCGGCGACATCATCAAGGGCGGTCTCGGCTTCGATACCCTCTACGCTGATATCTCGACCTCGGCTGCCATCACCCCGGAAACCACCGGCGTTGAATACGTTCAACTGCGTGCCGAGCACAAGTCGACCGATACCACCGACAACAACACCTCGCTGACCAACGAAGTGCAGATCGATGCACAGCGCATGCAAGGCGTTACCACCTGGGAAAACAACAACAGCCGTGCTGACCTGTTGATCGAAGATGTCCGCATCGCTGCGAACCAGATCACCAAGGACATCACCATTGCCATGGTCGAAACCGACCCGGGCCATGTTGACTTCGGTGTTTACTTCGACCAGCTGTCGCTGCGCAACCAAACCGCCACCACCAGCATCCTGTCCCTGGAACTGCTCGACACCCGCAGCAAGGCTGCTGGTACCGGCCCGCTGAAGGACAACCCGTACAACGGTTTCGGCTTCCTGCTGAACGGTCAGGCTGTCGTCGTTCAATCCGCTGCCATCGACGCCGCGCTGACCTACGCTGACCTGCGCGCTGCCATCGAAACCCGCATCAACGAGCTGAAGGCCACCAACCCGGCCCTGGCCAACTTCACGGTTACCCTGGGTGCCGACTTCAACCGTTACGATACCGAATCTGGCCAGCTGGTTACCGGCACCAAGATTCTGTTGACCGACACCGCTGGTGGCGTCATCACCCTGAACCCGGCTGTGGGTTGGGTTACCGCAACCGGCACCGTGCCGCCGAGCTCGGGTCTGCACACCAACATCTCCAACGCTGCAACGTCCTCGACCGACCTGGTAACCTCCAAGGTTATCCTGGACGACGTGGGCCGTGGTTCGACCGGCGGCGACCTGGTGATCGGTGGCCTGTCTGTTGGCGACACCTCGACCTCCAAGGGTGTTCAGCGCTTCGAAATCGAAGTGCGCGACAACAGCAAGCTGCAAACCATCAACTCCACCAACAACACCCTGCAGGAAGTCACCATCAAGAATGGCGCGACCAGCAGCAACAGCACCGCCTACACCACCACGGTGAAGGATGCCGGTAACCTGACGGTTAACGGTTCGGTCAGCAACGTTGATGGCGACGCTACCAATACCGATACCCAGAACGAAGCTCTGCCGGGTACCCTGAATCAACACAACGCCTTCGGTTTCTCCGATGTCCGCCTGATCGACGGCTCTGCCATGACCGGCAAGCTGGAATTCACCGCTGAAATCACCGCTGCTTCCAAGGCCAAGTACCTGAACCTGGTTGACGTCGCTGCCAATGCTCCGGCTGCCGACAATGTCGCCTTCGTCTACTCCGGCGGTTCGGCCAGCGACACCATGAAGGTCACCATCGACGGCGCCGTCGCTGGCAGCACCAATACCCTGGGTGCCCGCGAAGACTTCACCTTCACGCTGAATGGCGGTGCCGGTGACGACAAGCTGACGCTCAATATCGACAAGTCGGGCAGCGCTGCCTGGTACGCCGACCAAGCCGCTCTGGACAACGTCACCATCAACGGTGGCGACGGTAACGACACCATCAACAAGCCGGGCTCGGGCGACGTCATCATCAACGCCGGTGCCGGTACCGACACCGTCTATACCGACAACTCCGCTCTGGATGCCAGCCATGTTGCTACTTGGGTGGTGAGCGCTGTTGGCGCCGCACCGACCCTGACCGACCTGCAAGGCGTTCCGGCCAACAACACCGACATCTTCCTGTACAAGGGCAAGCTGACGGTGACCTTCTCCGGCGATTCCTCGGCTGACGCATCCGGCGGTGTAACCGGTGTGGCCCCTGGTGGTGTTGCTGCTGCGGGTACCAATGGCTGGGAAGTCACGGTCGATATCCCGACCGGTTCCAACTACGCTGTCAACCAAATGTACCTGAACCAGGCTATCAAGCTGGCCATCAACTCCGACCCGGTCCTGAGCAAGCTGCTGCTGGCTCAAGACGGCCCGCTCAACACCCTGACCATCAAGTCGCTGATCGACGGCACCTTCATCGACAACGACCTGCTGCTGTCGGTTTCCGGCGTTGATGTGACCACCCTGTCGGCTACGGAACAAACCAGCGTTCTGACCGCCTACAAGGCATTCGCCCACAACTCCGCTGCCGTCATCGCTACCGCTCAGGCCGCCCAAGCTGCTTCGGTCACCGACCTGAACAACAACGAAGGCATGAGCACCGGTCAAGTTCTGGTCACCACCGGCGATCAAAGCACCGCCGCTACCGACAACTTCATCGACCTGGGCACCGGCAACGACGTCCTGGTACTGAGCTCCAGCGCTGCTGCGAACGAAACCCTGGTCTTCAAGGGTTACGATCTGGGCAAGGACACCGTGGTCAACTTCGAAGATGGCACCAACGTTGTTGGCTCGTTGGACAAGCTGGACTTCACGTCCTACCTGAACAACAAGGAAAGCCTCTCGGGTTCCACCGAGTCGCAGACCCGTATCGCCACCACCCTGAACGCTGATGCGATCACGGAAGCCAACTCGGTTACCGTCCTCGCCGCTGGCCTGAACTTCAACGACACCACCGCCAAGTTCAGCGAACTGACCGCCGCCAAGCTGCTGGCTGCGATCAACTCGACCAACACCGGTTCGGCCGACTACGCAGGCATTACCGCTGCTTCGTTGAACGCACTGACCACCTACACCTCTTCTGGTGCTCCGACCTCCCTGGTTGGCGGTATCGGCAAGGCTGTGGTTCTGGTTGAGAACGACGACAACAAGGGCGAATACGCTGCCTTCGAACTGACCTTCAACGGTCTGGCTACCAACGCCACCGCCGACTTTACCGCTGCTACGCTGATCGGTACGGTTGACTTCGGCACCTCGGTGACCTACACCAACGTTCTGATCTAATCAGGCGAAGTTCAGGGTCCGGATTTTCGGGCCCTGTACGGGGTACCGGGTTCGCCCGGTAAGCCAAAGCCCTCGCTTCCTTCGGGAAAGCGAGGGCTTTTTTTTCGGCCGGTCAGCCGGATGCCCGCTGCCTGATCGATTCGGGCCGATTGGCCGAGCGCCAATGCCGGGCGGCGAGCTGCCTGCCGGGCGGCCGACTCAAGTATCATACGGGTCTCCGAATTTTGATGAATTCTTGACGATGCAGCAGCTTGTGCGAGGTAGGGACGGGGTGATGGAACGACCGCGACACGACGCGCCGGCCATTTTCGGTGGCGCTGACGATGCTGTTTAAGCCTGCCTCGGCGGCGACCGGCGAAGGCCGCGACATGGCGGCGAAGCCCTGCGCCGTATCCTTATGGGCGCTGGGCCTGCTTTTTCTGGCCGGGATCATTCAGTCGCTGCTGCCGCCTTTGCAATCGCCCGACGAATTTGCCCATCTGGTCAGAGCCTACAGTTTGTATTCCGGCGATTTCGTCATGCGCAAGCCGCCCGATCAGGCCTATGCCGGCGTCGCGGTCGATGCCGGGCTGGTGAGCTTTTTCCAGGCTTACGAAAGCATTCCCTACAATGCCGAGAATCGGCTTTCGCGGCAGGTCGTGCAGGCTGGCGAGCAGATTCGCTGGCAAGGGGTCAGCCGGTTCAGCGCGGCACCCGGCGCGGCCTATAACATGCCCCTGGTGTATTTTCCCCAGGCCAGCGGCCTTTGGCTGGGCAAGATACTGGATTTGAGCGTCGCTCACAGCTACTGGCTGGCGCGCCTGTTTGCCTTGCTGGCGGCGTTGGGCCTGGTGGCGCTGGCGCTGGCCCAATACCCGGCCAACCCGCTTTTGCTCGGCTTGCTCGTCATGCCGATGTCGCTGGTGCAATGGGCCTCGCCCAGCCTCGACGGGATCAGCGTCGGCCTGGCGCTGCTGTGCTGCGCCTTGTTCATGCGCCTGATGCGCCAGCCGGGAAGGCCGGCGCCGCATCTGCTGTGGGGGCTGGCGCTGGCCTTGCTGTTATTGACCACCTGTCGCGTCCATCTTCTGCCTTTGCTGCTGCTGCCGGGACTGGTGGCGCTGGTCCGGCGCGATCGCACGGCCTGGCTTTTGTTCGGCGCGACCAGCGTCCTGGCTTTGGCCTGGACAGGGTTGGCGGTGAGTTCATCCTACATTGCCCGGGCCACGCCGGGGATGAGCACGTCGGCCGTGGTGGCGCATTACCTGGCGGAACCCGGCGAGTTCTTTGGCGCCCTGCTGCGTACCTGGGCCAATGCCGATATGCGCCGCTTTTACCTGCAGTCGTTCATCGGCATTCTGGGCTGGCTCGATACGCCGTTGGGCAGCGGTGCTTACCGCGTCCTGGCGAGCGGGCTGTGCGTCCTGGCCGGCCTGGCGGTCAGCCTGCGGCGGCAGGAGGTTGGCCGCCTTTGCCTCGGCCTGATGGCCGGGTTCTCGCTGCTGATTGTCTTCCTGGCCTTGCTGGTCACCTGGAATCCGCTGGCGCCGACGGTCATCGAAGGCGTGCAAGGACGCTATTTCACCATTCCGCTGGTTTTGCTGTCTTACGCCCTGGCCGGTTCGGCGGGGATGGGGCAGGGCTGGCGACAGCGCCTGGCGGCGGTTGGCGTGATCGCGTTGGCGCTGATTTCCTTGTTTGTCACCAGCCGGGCGGTACTTGAGCGCTACTATCTGGCGCCCGTGCCGGTGGGTACGGCGCCTTCGGTCTTTACCGGGCAGTGGGCCGAAATGCCGGCCGAGATGCCGGCCAATTCGGCGGCGGACGAAGGCAAGCGATGAGAAGGGACAGCTGATGAGTGAAGTCTCGACGGCGCGTATCGCGGTCGTCATTCCCTGCTACCGGGTGACCCGGCATGTGCTTGATGTCATACGGCGAATCGGGCCGGAGGTCTGCGCCATCTACGTGGTGGACGATGCGTGTCCGGATGGGTCCGGCCCGCTGGTGGAGCGCGAAGGGGGCGATTCCCGGGTGCGCGTCGTCAGCTTGGCGGAGAACCAGGGCGTGGGCGGTGCGGTGCTGGCCGGCTACCGTGCGGCCCTGGCCGAGGGGATGACGGTGATCGTCAAGATCGACGGGGATGGGCAAATGGACCCTTCCCTGATTCCGGACTTCGTTGCGCCGATTGTCGAAGGCCGGGCCGACTACGCGAAGGGCAACCGTTTCCACGATCCCGCCGGCTTGAGCGCCATGCCGAGCGAGCGCCTGCTGGGCAACGCGGCGCTGTCGCTGATCAACAAGCTTTCTTCCGGCTACTGGAACCTGTTCGACCCGACCAACGGCTATACGGCAATCCATGCCTCGGTGGCGGCCCGGCTGGATTTCGACAAGATCAGCCGCCGCTATTTCTTCGAGTCGGACATGCTGTTCCGCCTCAACCTGCTGCGGGCGGTGGTGGTCGATATCCCGATGGCGGCACGCTATGCCGATGAGGTGAGCGGTTTGCGCATCGGCCGGATCATCCCGGAGTTCCTGGCCGGGCATTTGCGCAATTTCGGCAAGCGGATTTTCTACAACTATTATTTGCGGGACATGTCGATTGCCTCGATCGAACTGCCGCTCGGTTTGCTGTTGCTGGCTTTCGGCGTGACCTACGGTGTCTTCGCCTGGGGCGAGTCGATCCATAGCGGCATTCCGGCAACGGCAGGAACGGTGATGTTGTCCGCGCTGCCGGTGATTCTGGGCGTGCAGTTGGCGCTGGCCTTCCTCAACTATGATATTTTCTCCGTCCCCAGGCGGCCGATACAGCGGCGCAGCGGCGGAAGCGGGGGCTAGCCGCCCTTTTCGCCGCCGTGCGCCGAGTGGGGTGAGGCTGTAGCGCCGCTGACGGCAATCTTTTGCAATTCCACCGCTTCGTGACTGTGCTGAAGCGGATTTTGGGAAAACGTTCATGAAATTTACCTGCTTCTCCTCGTTGTCCTGCCGTTCTCTCGCGCTGCTGCTGCTTTTGGCCTGCGCTGCGCCGGCCCGGGCCTTTCTCATCCCGCCGGCCCATACCGTCGATGCCGACAGCCTGGTCGGGCGCGATACCGGGGAGCGGATCAACAACGTGGTGAGCCGGATGGGCAAGCGGCAGGGCGATATCGCCGTGCTCGGCGGCGGTGACATTCGCACGACCATTCGCCTCGGTATCGGCCAGTCGCTGGTTTTCGGTCCCGGTACCTGGCGTTGCCATGCTTCGCCCTGCATCGTGTTGAGCAATGCTTCGCAGGTGATCGGGTCGGGGATTTACCGCACCCGGCTTGAACTGGCGAGCAGCGCCAAGGGGCCTCTTTTGCAAAGCAAGGATTTCGTCCGCCTGGCGGCGCTGAGCGAAAAGGAGACGATGCAACGCGATAACTCCCTGGAGGGAGACCGCAAGCAGTTGCCCGGCGTCAAGTACATCAAGATCAAGGACCTGACGCTTGATGGCAACAAGAAGGCGCGCGAAAGCAAGCGTAATGGGGTCGAGATTTACGGATTCTGGTACTGGATGGAGGACGTCTCGATCGAGCGCTTCTCCGGCGATGGTCTGGTGACGCAGTTCATCCCCGGCGGCGGGGTCGATCTGACGGCGAACGATGCGATGGAGAGCTATTTCACGCGCGTCAAATTGCTCAGCAACGGGGGCAATGGCTGGACGGTCAAAGGCCCGCACGATGCGGTGGCGTCCGGCGTCATCGCGCTCAATAACGGTGCCTGGGGCATCGACGTGCAGCACAAGGAGGGCTATTACAGTGGCGGCGGTTTGATGCTGACCAATACCCATTTGTACGGCAACGGCAATGGCATGCGTACCGAGGCGGGCGCCAATATCCTGGCTTTCGGCCTGGAGAGCGAGGCGAATTATGGTGTCGGCCTGTTGCTGCGTTCGAACGATTCGGTGATCCAGGGGACCTTCTATGCCAACCAGGAATACGGCATCCAGTTTGGCGACGGCGTCTCCTATGCCGGCGCCAATGTCTTGACGGTGCAGGTTCACAACAACCGGAAAGCGCAGATCAAGTGGGCAAGCAGCGGCGGTTACAACATGGTGACCGGGACGATTTTCCCGAATGACAAGACACAGCAGTATTTCGAATCGTCACCGACGCAATTCGACCAGGTGCTGACGGCCGGGCCTTACGCAGTCCAGCATTTCCCCGGCGGGCTCCGCTTCGACAGCGACCGCAATATTTATGGCGGGAAAATGAAGTAACAGTCGGGTTGTTGTCGAATGACTCGATTCGAGTGCGCCCCGGCGAGGGGCTGAACCGGGGGAGGGGACGGCGCATCACCGGGGCGGCGTCGATTGCCGCTTGGCGAGATGGCAGGACCCTATCCGGCGAGGATTGACCGGTTTCGTCATCAAGGTGGCGTTGCCGGTAGCTGGATCGGTTCTATTGGCGATGGCGACCGTGATTCCGAGGGGCTAGGGTTGGTTAATCTGTTTCAGCATACGAGCAAGGGCTATCGTCCCGATATCGATGGTCTTCGCGCAATTGCCGTGTTGGCCGTGCTTGCTTTTCATGCCTTCCCGAGCGTGTTGCCAGGCGGCTTTATCGGCGTTGATATTTTCTTCGTGATATCGGGATACCTGATATCCAACATCCTGTTCGAAGAAATCGGGGAGGGCCGGTTTTCCATTCTGGAATTCTATAATCGCCGCATCCGGAGAATTTTCCCGGCGCTGCTCGTCGTTGTATTTTCGGCGCTGCTGGTCGGCTGCTTGGTCTTGCTGCCTGACGAATATGCCCAGTTGGGCAAGCACGTAATCAGTGCCTCGCTCTTTTTATCCAATTTTCTGTTGTATTCAGAAAGCGGATATTTTGATACGGCGGCAAGCGCCAAGCCCTTGTTGCACCTGTGGAGTCTGGCGGTCGAAGAGCAGTTCTACCTGCTTTGGCCGGCCTTCCTGCTGTTCGTTCACCCACGGTCGAGACGCTATGGCTCTTTGCTGCTGTTTTGTGGCGCGCTATCGTTTGTCGCCAATATCTATCTCGCCAAATTCAATCCGACGGCCGGTTTTTACTGGCCGATAGGCCGCTTCTGGGAGTTGATGATCGGCGGCGGCATCGCCAATATCTATGCGGTCGGCACCAAGATGTCGCCAGCGCAAAAAGGCACGATAGCAATGCTTGGCGGAGTGCTGGTGGTCATTGGCTTGCTGGTCATCGACGGC
>DAIMCQ010000064.1:0-16317 GCA_036726285.1 Azonexus sp. | reverse complement strand
GGGGCTATTCATTGCAAATTCTCAGGTCAGCGGAAGACGGCGAAGAGTTCGAGCTTGAGTTCAAGCAGCGCTTGTGGAACATAAATGCAGACGCTGTGGGAGCGGAGCATGCGCTCGAATATTGGTCCCTGGGGTTCGAGCGAAAAATAGTGATTTCCCACCCGTACGGGCAAGGCGCTAGGGGTTTGCGCTGCATGGGCCAGCTTAACCCCGCCCAAAGCCGAATTGAGGATCTTTTCGACATCGTCTGGCGAGCCAATCTTCAGTTTCAGTGGCGCCATTTCGAGAACTTCAGTGGTGGGCAGGTCGCTCGAAATCGACAGGTAATAATCGACGTTCTCGATCAGGCGTTCGCTGTCGAGGCGGCCGATGAAGAACGACGGCTTGGAACTCGATAGCGGAATCTGGGCGTAGCGATTGGAAACGACGGTTTCGAGCAATTCGCGGATCAGTTCGTCCAGATTGGCGAATACCTGGGTCAGACATTCGTGGTTGTAAGCCGGAATATCACCGAGCGTTCGCTCCGAAGAGAAAGTCATCAACTCTCCTCCTAGTTGAGCAAGAAGGGCGTAAAGGCTCTCCGGGTGAGTTGGCAGTTCGGCGTAATGTTTGAGTAAAGGGAAGGTTCGGTTGACGGTATGGAGCAGCCAGAACGATGCGATATCGGACGTGCCGTATTCGACGATGCTCTTGACGCGTTCCCGGTGGGTGTCTGCCAAGGCCTTGCTTTTGACCAGCATGATGTCGAGCAGGCGGCGGATGGTTATCTGCAGTTTGGCGCTCGCCGCAACCTCAAGCAATGGCGGGATGAATGTCGTATCTTCTTCCCAGATGCCGCCCGCATTCTTGGCAATGCGCGCGATGGCGACGCATTCGTGGCCATCCCTGTTTTCCTCTGCGAGCATCAGGCGAATATTCGGCAGCAACGTAGTCACATCCGCGGCGAGTGCTTCGGTGTACAGGTCGGTAATTGCGCTGTGGCCGATCAGATAGCGGGTTGGTCGGGCGTTGCCTTCTTCGGTCGCGCTGCAGTTGCCCCCAAACGTGTTGAGCATCGGGAGGCAGGCGTAGATGCAGGTTTGTGTGTCGATGCCGGCAATGTCCGCCAGATTTCGCGATAGCGGTAGCGGTGCCTCTGCCGGGGCGCTGACGTGCATGCCATCGCGGAAAGCAAGCTCCAATTCTTGCAGCCGAATCGTGCCTCCGCGCAAGGCGTCGGGGTCGAGTCGAGCGCAGCGGATACCCCAGGGGTGGCTGTGCACCTGTTGAAGGTTTTTGGTCAGGCAGGATTCGATGAATAGGGCTTGTTGCTGGAAATGCTGGGGGCGAAGAAAGAGTCCTTCCCCCCACAGTACTTGGTTATTGCTGGGCATATTGATTTTTAGCGCGGAAAGCTGAAGGGGCCGGTCGTGTTAAGTGAGTCGCCGCCGATGCCAATGTTGGCGTTCCCATCTTTGCCGACCTGAATTTTGACGGGGCCAACGGGAGATGTGGTGGTGACGTTGATATCCCTGTTCTCGCCATTGCTGGTGGGGCGCCGTTGCCCCTGGCTGGCTGTGTTGTTTCCTTGGGCGGCGTTCGCTGGCAGTTTGCTACCGGCGGTGGCAGGGCGGGCGTTTTGTCGGGTGCCTGTGGTGCTTGGCGTACTGCATTCAGGCTGAAGATTGATCGCCTGGTCGGGGAGAAGGACGGGCTTGATTCCGTTCAATGTAATAAAGCAATCCTGAACCCGAAATGCTAGACCCTTGTCTCGGACTGTTTCGGCGGTCACTAGTTGGCGCCAGAGATGCGGGTCGGGGCGACGAAAAAAAGCGACGATACCGACGAATTTGGTTTCGTCGAGCAGCTTTTCGGTGTTTGCATAATTGCTTCCAGGCAAAACTACCAGATCGCTTTTGCTCAGCAGGGCTGGACCCAATAGCTCCGATTCGGGACGTCCGTCGGCTAGCACGTCAAAGGTCAATTTTGAAAACTCATTGGCATCTTTGAGTTGATAGATGCGAACGACCACGGACAGGGAGCGCCCATTGATGTCGCGATTCAATATCTGGTCGCCATCGCCCTTGATTCCATAGGATTTTGGCCCACTTGAGCAGGCGCTGATTGCGATGCCAAATGCAACGATAAAAATATTTAAAAATCCATTTTTAATACTAAATGGATATATGCCTTTTGTCTTATGCATAAAGTCATACACTGTGTATTGTTTGCCTTAATCGACAGAATTATCCACAAATTTGCCTAGTATTGTGCTGAAAAATTTAAATTTTTCGACAAACATGTTTCTGGATGGTGAATTTCGTCATCAACTATGAATAAAGTCAAATTGACTAAAAAATTCGATGTGCTAATGTTCTGTGCCTTTTTTGTTCATTGTTTTTGTGTTTGGAAACAAATTTGTCGAATGGAAATTTAACAGGGTGGTTTCTGTTCTAGGGGTAGGGGCTGGTGTTTCGAAGTTTTTCTTTGGTGGTTCTGATCTTCTCTATCAGCGCTCTCTTTGCTGCTGCGGGTTGGGTCGGGTGGCGTTTTTTCTGGATCAGAGGTGGTATTGCTGATTCAAACGGGATGAATGGCGGCGTTGCTCAGGGCGCGCGAAGAAATACGGATCGTGTCGCGTATGTCAATAAAAGCCATTGGGCATTAAGCGGAATGCTGGCGGTGGGGGCAAGTGTGGTTGGTGTCGTGTTGATGCTGTCTGAGTCGATCGTGCCAGAACCCTTGCTTGCCCTTGAGATGGATCGGCAGGCTCACATCCAAGGGGCACTTAATCCCGAGCGCCTGGTACCCCCGCCGACCTTGCCGCCATCGTTGTTTGTGGGGAGTGAGCGTCCTGCGCTGGAGTCGGCAGATCGAGACTGGGGGCGTCTGAATCCGGCCTTTACTCAATCGGTGTTGCGTGTTTTGGCGCGACTCGAGGAGCGCGGCTATGCATTCGTTTTGCTGGAGGGGTATCGCAGTCCCGAACGCCAGGAAAAGCTAGCTGACATGGGGGCGCATGTGACTGGTGCGCGCGCTTTTCAGAGTAAGCACCAATTTGGCCTCGCGGTTGATCTGGCGCCCATGCGTGAGGGGCGCCTGGTGATTTCGGAGCGTGAGCCCTGGGCGATGGCTGCCTATCAGGCTCTGGGCGAGGAAAGTGAAAAGCTTGGTCTGGTATGGGGGGGGCGCTGGTGGTTCAAGGACTATGGGCATGTCGAAGTGGCCGCCTCATTACCTGCGATTTCACGGGGCGAAAAATAGATTGATTGAATTGTCATGAGCCGGTTGCCATGGTGCTGCTGTTGCTGAGCTTTTTTGCTTGAGGGCGTGAATGATGTGGAAGTTGTTGCGTAATGCCAGATTGGCATCGGCTTTGGGTTTTTTGATTCTGATTGCGCTGATCTGGTTGATTGGCCCCTTTGTCGGTCTTGAAAGTATAGAGACTCGCCTGTTGTGGACCGTGGTGGTCATGCTGGTGTGGGTGCTGGCGCTGTTGGTTGGGAGGCTGGTCAGCGATCGGGCCGGCGGGCTTCTGGAGAAGGTTTTGCGGCGCCAGACCGATGAAGCGGTGATGGGCGCGAGTGCCGAGCAGCGGCGCGAGGTGGCGCAACTTCGTCAGCGTCTGCTGGGGGCTATCGATACGCTGAAGACTTCGCAGTTGGGCAAGGTGAGTGGCAAAGCGGCACTGTATGAGTTGCCTTGGTATATGGTGATCGGGCACCCAGCAGCTGGCAAAAGCAGCGCCATCATGCATTCCGGGCTGGATTTCCCATTTGGTGACAAGCAGGCCATTCAGGGGGTTGGCGGGACGCGTAATTGCGATTGGTTTTTCACCACGGAAGGTGTGCTACTTGACACTGCCGGGCGTTACTCAACGCAGCGGGAAGATCGGCCGGAATGGTTGGAGTTTCTCAAACTACTGAAAAAATACCGCAGCAAGGCGCCAGCCAACGGCATTCTGGTTGCTATCAGTTTTCCAGAGTTGGTGCAGCATAAAAGCGAGCAATTCACGATTTACGCTCGTCAGGTTCGCGAGCGAATCAATGAAATTGACGAGGCGTTTGGCATCAAGGTGCCGATCTATCTGGTCTTTACTAAGATTGACTTGCTTGGCGGGTTTGCCCAGTTTTTCGAGGATATGTCGGATGACGAGCGGCAGGCTGTGTGGGGGGCAACCCTCTCGCACGATCAGGGGGCGCAATTTGACGCCGTGCGGGTAGTCGGGCAGCAATTCGATATGCTACAGCGTGGCCTGGTGCAAATGGGCTTCGACAAGTTGGCCAATAATCGCGGTAATGTTAGTCGTCCGGCGCTATTTACCTTTCCGATCGAATTCAATGCGATGCGGGAGGCAGTGTGCAAGTTTGTCGAGTTACTCTTTCAGGACGATCCGTACCACACCAAGCCGCTACTGCGTGGGTTTTACTTCACCAGTGCCTTGCAGGAAGGGAGCCCCAGGCTAGCCGCCGGTAACCGGATCACCAGCATCTTTGACTTGTCGCGATGGGGATTTGATGGGGGGCAGGCGCCTGCTTCCAATAGTTTTTTTCTGCGAACCTTGTTTAAGGATGTGATTTTTCCTGATCGTCATCTGATCGCCCAGCAGGTCAAGCCGGCAGGTAATCGTTTGCGCCTGGCAGGAATGATCGCAGGGCTATCCTGTCTGGCGTTGCTGGCTGGCGGGTTGACTTGGTCGTTTGTGGGAAATCAGAAGCTGATTGCAAGCGCCAACGAGGAGTTACAGGTTGCGCGCAAGCTTGCCACAAGTGGCGACCTGAGTGATCGGCTTAAAGGGCTTCAAGTTCTGCAGCTAAGAATTGAGCAGTTGCATCAATATCAGCAGCAGGGGTATCCGTTCAGGTTGGGTTTGGGGTTGTATCAAGGCGTGCCGGTCGAGCAAACCTTGCGCAAGGAATATTTTGCCGGTGTCCGGGAAGTTATGTTGTTGCCGGTCAAGGCTTCGCTCGAGCAGGCGCTCGCTGGTTTGCATGAGACAAAGACGGCTTCTTCTCCGTCGCCTGCTACCGTTGCCAAGCCGACTCCTGTTCCGGCCGAACTGCCGCCGCGGCAATCGAACAAGCCGACAGGCGGCGCTTTGCCCGTCATTCCCATGGGTTTTCAGCGTATTCCTTCCAGGGATTCGTCTCCGATCGTGAAGGCCTGGTATCGCCCGGATGGGCGAAGTCCGTTTCAGCCTGTTGGTGCTCCCTTGGCTCAGGCGGTAGAGGCGGCACGTGGTCTCGTACCAACAACCTCGGCATTGGTACCGGCCGCAGGGGGGCAGAAGCTTGAGGATGGCTATAACGCCCTGAAAACCTACCTGATGCTGAAGCAAAAGGAACACATGGAAATGTCGCATCTTTCCGATCAGCTTCCAAAGTACTGGCGTCCCTGGTTGGCGGCCAATCGAGGGAAAGGCAGTCAGGAAGAGATTAATCGGCTTGCCGAGCGAGTGGTCGCCTTTTACGTTTCCCAGATCGGTGAGAGCGATTTGCCGTTGATCGAGAATCGAGAGGATTTGGTTGGCCAAAGCCGCGAGGTTCTGCGGGGCGCTTTTCGCCGTCTGTCGGCTACCGAGCGCGTCTACAACGAATTGAAAGCGCGGGCGAATACGCAGTTTGCTCCCATGACGGTCGGGCGCATTCTCAATAGCCGGGATCTCGACTTGGTTGCAGGCAGCATGGCATTGCCAGGTGCTTTTACCCGCGAGGCCTGGGAGAAATATTTTCGTTTGGCGATTACCGAGGCGAGTAAAGGTGAGATCAAGGGAGATGACTGGGTACTGGCAACGACGTCACTGGAGAATCTGAGCAAGGACGGCAACTTCGAGCGCAATCGCCAGGAGTTGGAGGCGGTATACAAGGCTGAGTACGTAAAGGAGTGGAAAAAATTCCTGCAGGGCGTCGCGATCCAGGAATTTGGCTCCTTGGAAAACGCCGCGCTTTCTCTTGGCAAGTTGGCGGATCCGCAAAATTCACCGTTGCGCCTGGTGTTGGCTAAAGCGGCTTACGAAACGGCCTGGGATAACCCGTCGCAACTGGGGAAGTCGTTGGAGACGGCCAAGAACTCGGTGATCGAACGTACCGAAAAACTGGTGCTGGGCAATGCGGCGCCAAATGCCCAGCCTGTTCAGCCGCAATTGGGTGAGGTGGGTGGAAAGTTTGCCCTGTTGTCTGCGTTGACCGTGGCTGGGGACGGTGGGCGAATTCCGTTGTCGGCCTATCTCGACATGCTGGGCAAGCTCAAGGGCAAGCTGGTGCAGATCGGTGCCAATCCGGAGCCAGGGGGGGCGGCACGGCAGTTGATGCAAGCTACTTTGAGTGCGAGCGGGTCGGAATTTGCCGAGGCGCTCGCGCTGGTCGATGGCGTCTTGTTGAATGGGGCTTCAGAAGAGGCCAAGGAAGTGATCCGTCCGTTGCTGGTTCGTCCGCTGGTTCAGGCTTACGCGACATTGATTCCGCCTGTCGAGCAGGAAATCAATCAGGCGTGGCAAGCTGAGGTACTTGGGCAATGGCGCGGTCTGGCTGGTAAGTATCCGTTTTCGGATTCCGCAAACGAGGCGTCAATGGCTGAAATTGCCAAGTTTCTGAAGCCGGGTGAGGGCGTGTTGCCGCGCTTTGTGGATAAACAGTTGAGTGGTTTGGTGACCCGTCGCGGCGATCAATTGATTCCCCGTACCTGGGCGAATCTCGGTGTCAGCTTCAATCCTGCATTCTTGTCTGGTGTGGCGCGTTTGTCATCGGCCGGGAATGCCGTTCTCCAGGATGGCGATGGCGCTCGGTTCGAGTTGCAGCCGGTTCCGACGCCGGGATTGAGTGAAATTCTCATTGAGGTTGATGGACAGGTGTTGCGCTATCGCAATGGACCGCAGCCATGGACCGGCTTTGCCTGGCCGAATGCGCCGGCAGGGAGTGCGCAGGGGGCAAGGATTCAGGTCGTTTCGTTTTCCGGGGTGTCGACTTCGGTAGCGAATTTCGGTGGTCGTTTGGGTTTGATGCGTTTGCTGGCCCAGGCTCGGGTTGATGGCAATGTTGGTGATATCGCTCAACTTGAGTGGCGCTTCAAGACTGGTCGAGCCGGTGAGATCGAGGGGGAGGCGGTACGCTTTAACTTCCGCGTGGTCAGCGGGGCAAATCCACTTTCCTTGTCTGGGTTGCGGCGTCTCGGTCTGCCCGAAAAAATCACGAGTAGAGGGGTCTGAATGCTGCTTCTGCCTTTTGGCCGCACTGAGAGCCAGTGTGCTGCGAGCTATACGCTGTTCGGAAAGTTGCCGAATCGTCCCGACTTCGTTCGTGTCAATGCGACTCACCCAGCGGCATTGGAGTTGGATGGGCTAATTCAACAAGCGTTTGAGCGCCAGTCATTGGGCGGTGCGTCGTTAGAGACGTCTTTCCAATCGGGGCCGGTCGATTTTCAATATGTGACCCATGATCGGCGCCATGTTTTGGTTGGCGTGCTGACGCCTAGTCGGGATCAGGCGGGGCGGTGCTATCCGTTGGTTGCAGCGGCGATTTTGCCGCGCGAATCGATCGATGGGTATTTGCAGGTTTCGCCGATAGCTTATGAGGTTTTTTTTGATGGTTTGCGCGAGCAAGTAATCAATGCTGTCGATAACTCGGTCGAGGCCTTGTCTTGTCGGCAATTTCTTGAAAATAACTTGCGTGCCTATGAATCGGCGGATGAGGACCTGGTTCTGGCGCGCAGTGTTGTCGATCGATTCATGGCCTTGCAGCCTGCGGTACGGATGGTGGATCTGCTTTCGGCGGTCGATTATCCCGCGACACTGCATCAGGCCCTGCTGAACCTGGCTTTTTATCTGGCGTATTTGCGCCGATTTGATAATCGGGCCACCAATCAGTTGTTTCTCTTTCCGCTTTCTGCGAGCAAGGGCGAGCAGGCCTTGGTGGCGAGTGCCTGGCTGACGCTGTTGGCCTCCCTGCGGGGGCTTGGCGGGCAAGAGGGGGCGTGGTGCGGTAGCTATCTTTTTGCCCGTCGCCCCGGAGGCGGGGCGCAACTGGTGGTGAGTGTCGGTAGTGTCCCCTCGAGTTTTCCTCAGCTCCTGCTCGGCGGTCCGATTGAATCTTCCATGTTGCTTGGTCTGGCTTCCGAAAATGAGGCGTGGATGAGTCATCGCCTCTATGCCGAGGTTTCTTATGCGCTTGGGCGTCTTTTGTCCGATCCGGATTGCCGTCTGGCGGCGTTGGTTGATTTTCTCGGAGAGATGAGTCGCCGGCTTGAGGAAAGTGTTTAGGTCATGGTTTGGGTTAGGAATTTTGTTTGCAGCGAACTATTGAAAGGAATGGCAAATGGCTAAGGAAAGTACGCAGAAAAAGCTATCGCGGGTGCGCCCACCCCGGGTGCAGATCACTTACGACGTCGAAATTGGTGACGCCATCGAAACCAAAGAGTTGCCATTCGTTCTCGGGGTACTCGGTGACTATAGCGGGCAGCCAAAAGCGCCATTGGCCAAGCTTAAGGATCGCAAGTTCATCGATATCGATCGCGACAACTTTGATGATGTGCTGAAAGGCGTCGCACCTCGCCTGGCCATTCGAGTCGATAACGAGCTGAAAAAGGATGGGACGCAGATGGGCATGGAGCTGAATTTCGCCAAGCTCGATGATTTCGATCCGCAAAATGTTGTTAATCAGGTTGAGCCGCTGAAAAAGCTGCTTGAGGTTCGTACCCGACTGGCTGATTTGCGAAACAAGATCAGCGGTAACGACAAGTTTGAGGAGCTGCTTGACGAAGTGATGCGCGATACCGAGAAACTCAAGAAAATCGGTGCGGCCCGTAAGAAAAAGGAGGCTTGAGCCATGACGACAGAAATGGAAGTTGCGGCTCTGGATAATCCGGAGGCGAGTGAGGGCTTGGGCTTGCTTGACCAGATCGTCGATCAAAGCCGCGTTGCGGTGAGCGATTACGAAAAATTGAGTGCGCGGGACCAGATCGCTGAACTGGTCGACGAGGTGCTGGCTGGGACGGTGACGGTTTCGCGCGACCTCGCGGCCAGTATCGATTTGCGAATTGCGCAGCTCGACGCGTTGTTGTCCGACCAGTTGAATGCAATCATGCACCATCCCGAATTCCAGAAGCTGGAAGCTTCCTGGCGAGGTTTGAAATACCTGGTAATGCAGTCGGAGACCAGTCCGATGCTCAAGATTAAAGTGATGAACGCCAGCAAGCGGGACCTGGTCAAGGATTTCAAGTCGGCACCAGAGTTTGATCAAAGTGCGCTATTCAAGAAAATCTACGAAGAAGAGTACGGTACCTTTGGCGGCGCGCCTTATGCCAGCTTGATCGGTGACTATGAGTTCTCTCGGCATCCTGAGGATTTCTACCTGCTCGATGAGCTTTCCCATGTCGCCGCCTCGGCGCATGCGCCACTGATCACGGCTGCTGCACCGGAATTGTTCGGTTTGGAGAGTTTTTCCGATATTGGAAAGCCGCGCGATCTGTCAAAAATTTTTGACACCGTTGAATATGCCAAGTGGAAATCTTTCCGCGAGTCCGAAGACTCGCGCTATGTTGGGCTGGTCTTGCCACACGTGCTCGGACGGTTGCCTTACGGGCGTGATACGGTGCCGCTTGAAGAGTTCAATTTCGAAGAGGATGTGGATGGCTCCGACCATGGGAAATATTTGTGGTCGAACGCCGCTTATGCCTTTGGTGCCCGTCTGACCGATGCTTTCGCCAATTTCGGCTGGTTGGCGGCAATTCGGGGGGTTGAGGGTGGTGGCCTGGTGGAAGGGCTGCCGACACACACTTTCCGTACCGATGATGGTGAAGTGGCCTTGAAGTGCCCGACCGAGGTGGCGATTACCGATCGCAACGAAAAATTGCTCTCGGATTTGGGTTTTATTTCTTTGGTGCATTGTAAAAACACCGATTACGCTGCCTTTTTCGGTGGCCAGTCGACGCAAAAAGCCAAGACCTACAACACTGATGCTGCCAATGCCAATGCGCGGCTTTCTTCCCAATTGCCTTACATTTTTTCCGCTTCGCGAATTGCGCACTATATGAAGGCAATCATGCGGGACAAAATTGGCAGTTTTGCCTCTCGTGAGAATGTGCAGGATTTCCTGAATACATGGCTGGCTCAGTATGTACTTCTCGATGATTCAGCCTCTCAGGAGGCTAAGGCAAAGTATCCATTGCGTGAGGCAAGGGTTGATGTCGTCGAAGTGCCAGGACGGCCCGGCGTCTATCGCGCAGCGGCATTCCTGCGCCCGCATTTTCAACTTGACGAGTTGACGATATCATTACGTTTGGTTGCCGAGTTGCCAAAGGCTACTAGATAGTAAATTTAATCGATTAGTTAATGTTTTATACCATTTGATTGGAGAATTGCCATGGCGTTTGATGCCTTTATCAAGATTGACGGAATCCCCGGTGAATCGACCGACGACAAGCACAAGGAATGGATCGAAGTCATTCATTTCGACCACAAGGTTGAACAACCGGCATCCAGTACTGCCAGTTCGGTAGGTGGGGCGACGGCTGAGCGGGTTAATCACGGAACCTTCAATTTTGTCCATCAATTGGACAAGGCAACACCTAAATTGCTTGAAGCCTGCTGCACCGGCAAGCACATCAAGGAAATCACCATCGAGTTTTGTCGTGCAGGCGGTGACAAGGTCAAGTACATGGAAATCAAGCTTGAGCAGGCGCTGATTTCCAAGGTTGAGGATCTCGGTGCGGCCGAAGGTGAACTGGGCTATCCGACCGAAAAAGTTGCACTGTCCTACGGCAAGATCAAGTGGACCTACACCCAGCAAAAACGCGAGGATGGTTCCGCCGGCGGTAATGTCAGTGCCGGTTGGGATTTGACCGCCAACAAGACGATTGCCTGATTCGCTTGTTGGTCTTGGCCGTAGTGGATTGCCATTACGGCTTTTATTTTCGCGTGCCCATGTCCAGTGTTTTGGGCATGGGACTGCTTGAGAGGTTAAGGAATACGTCAATGTCTTGGCAAACTGCAGTATCGGGCATGGTACTGGTCTTGAGCATCAGTGTTTTGGCGGCTTGTGCATCTGATGAGACCCGCCCGTCCCCGGACATCAGAAACGATGAAGCGGCGAATGCTCAATCACGCCAAGCTTTGGCGCTACAAATTGCAGCTCTGCCCAATCCGGTAGTGATTCATTTTGACAAAATGGCCATCACGCTTGATGAGGCTACAAAACAGAGCGTTCCGTTGATTGCCGAACGTGCGAAGACAGCTAGAAAAGTCACCATAACCGGCTTCTGCGATGCCAAGGAAATTGGGAATCCAAGTGATGCGGCCGTCGCGCGAGCAATTGCCTTACGCGACGAGTTGGTGAGTCGAGGCGTGCCAACCAACAGCATTCTGGTCAAGTTCAACACCAAGGTGGCGAAAAAACATGCCGCTGAAGTGCGTTTCGATTGATTGATATTGGTGCAACGGTGTTTTTTGTTTGCAGAAAGAATGGGTTTCGTTGCGCAACCAACTTTTCGCCCTATCCGTTAGGACCCCGTAAGCCCAGAACTGCCAACACCGAATCGACCGGGCACCGCGCCGCACTCTGCGGCAGCCTTGCGTACGGACTTCCGCTGCCCACCTGTATCGAATGATGGTACCGATGTTGGACGGCTACATCTTGAACTATGAATGGCAGATACGAAATTTCTGGCAATTTTTTGTCATTCTCTGCAAAACCTACTGACCGATGACCATCAACCTCAAATCTCTGATCGGCAAGCTTGACTCCAATACCCGCAAGGCCATGGAGTCCGCCGCAAATGTGGCGCTTTCCAGAACGCATCATGAAATCGATATCGAGCACGTGCTGCTCGAACTGCTGACGGCAGCCGATCACGATCTATTGCGCATTCTGAAGGCCTATCACGTTGATACGCAGCGCCTGCTTGGCGATCTGCAGGCCAGTCTGGAGCATTTTCGCACTGGCAATACGCGTAATCCTGTACTGTCGCGCAATATCCTCCGCTGGCTGGAGGCGGCCTGGTTGACGGCCAGCGTTAACTTCGGGGCGGAGCGACTGGGTAGCGGTTTTTTGCTGCTGGCCCTGGTCAGTGACGAGGAATTGCAGCGCCTGTTGGCAAGTTCCTGTGCTGCATTGAAGAAACTGCCGGCCGACGATTTGAAGGACAACCTACAGGCGATCTTGCGGCTGACCACTGGCCAGGTGGGCGGGGTGACTGAGTCCGGCGAAGGCGAGGCAGGCGGGGCCGAAGTGGGGCATCACCATTCGAAAAGCACGCCGAATCTCGATAAATACACCGTCGATCTGACCGCACAGGCGCGAGCCGGCAAAATTGACCCGGTGCTCGGCCGCGATGGCGAGATTCGCCAGATGATCGACATCCTGCTGCGCCGCAGGCAGAACAATCCGATCCTGACCGGCGAACCGGGGGTGGGCAAGACGGCGGTGGTCGAGGGCCTTGCCTTGCGCATTCATGAGGGCGACGTGCCGGACGTGCTGAAGAATGTCACCCTGCGTACCCTCGATCTCGGCTTGTTGCAGGCCGGGGCGAGCGTCAAGGGGGAATTCGAAAACCGCCTGCGCTCGGTGATCGACGAGGTCAAGGCCAGTCTGAAGCCGATCATCCTGTTCATTGACGAAGCGCACACCTTGATCGGTGCCGGTGGCGCGGCCGGCCAGAACGATGCGGCCAACTTGCTGAAGCCCGCTTTGGCGCGCGGCGAGTTGCGGACCATCGCAGCGACCACATGGTCGGAATACAAGAAGTATTTCGAGAAGGATGCGGCGCTGGCCCGGCGCTTCCAGGTAGTCAAGGTGGAGGAGCCCTCGGAGGAGGATGCGATCCAGATGCTGCGTGGCATCGCCAATGCGATGGAAGAGCACCATCAGGTGCGCATTCTCGACGAGGCGGTGGCCGATGCGGTCAAGCTATCGAGCCGCTATATCACCGGCCGCCAGTTGCCGGACAAGGCAATCAGCGTGCTCGACACGGCCTGCGCCCGGGTCGCCCTGTCGCGGGCGAGCAAGCCGGCGGCGGTCGAGGATGTTGAGCGCCTGATCCAGAACATCGATCGTGAAAGCGCTGCCTTGAAGAAGGAACAAGATCCGGCCCATGCCAAGCGTCTGGAAGAGTTGGCAAAGCACCGTGTCGATCTGGAGAAGGATCTGGCGACCCACCTGGCGGGTTTTGCCGAGCAACAGAAACTGGTTGAGGAGATCCTCACCTTGCGCGCGCAACTGACAACGGCTGTCGCTGCCGACGAAGCCAAGACAGTAAAAAAGGCCAAGACCGGGGGCAGGGATTCGGTGGCCGCCTTGCGCAAAACCCTGAACGAAACCCAGCATCGCCTGCACGACCTGCATCAGCAACAGCCGCTGATCTACGAATGTGTTGATGGGGCGACCATTGCCGAAGTCATTTCCGGATGGACCGGTATTCCGCTGGGTGGCATGGTAGCCGATGAGATCGATACCGTACGAAACCTGCATCGCTTGCTCGAGCAGCGTGTGGTTGGGCAGACACATGCGCTGGAGTTGATCTCGCGCCGCATCCAGATTGCCAAAGCCAATCTGGAGGATCCGGGCAAGCCGAAAGGCGTCTTCCTGCTGGTCGGCCCGTCCGGTGTCGGCAAGACCGAGACGGCACTGGCGCTGGCCGACACCTTGTATGGCGGCGAGCGCAACCTGATCACCATCAATATGTCGGAATACCAGGAGGCACACAGCGTTTCCGGCCTCAAGGGGTCGCCGCCTGGTTATGTCGGCTACGGCGAGGGCGGCGTGTTGACCGAGGCTGTACGGCGCCGGCCGTATTCGGTGGTGCTGCTCGATGAAGTGGAAAAGGCGCATCCGGACGTCCTTGAGTTGTTCTTCCAGGTCTTCGACAAGGGCGTGCTGGAAGATGCAGAAGGGCGCGAGGTCGATTTCAAGAACACGATCATTATTCTCACCTCCAACGTAGGAACTGACCTGGTGATGGGGGCCGTCGAGCACGGCGTGACGGTGGAGGGGGAAAATCGGCAGCCGACGCCGTCGGACTTGGTTGAACTATTGCGTCCCAGCCTGCAACGCGCTTTCAAGCCCGCCTTTCTGGGGCGCCTGGCGGTCATCCCGTACTACCCGATTTCGGATGAGATCATGCGCTTGATCGTCGGTCTCAAGCTAAATAAGCTGAGGCAGCGGATGCTGGCCAATCATGGCGCCAAACTGGCTTTCGATACAGCGTTGCTCGGTCTGATCGTGGCACGCTGCACCGAGGTGGACAGTGGCGCGCGTGATGCCGAGGCAATCATTACCGATACCGTGCTCGCACAAGTATCCGATCAAGTGTTGGCGAGGATGGGGGCGGGCCAGGCGGTCACCAGCGTGGATTTGAAGGTCCGCAAGGAGAAATTGGTGGTGACGGTCAAGTAATGGCAACCCAGCAAACCGGTCATTCGCCAGGTGACGCATGGTGACTCGCCTTTCCGGGCTGCTTTTGCTGGCAGGAGCTTGGGTGGCGGCTCTGTGGTTGTTGATCACGCCTGATTTTGCCAAGTGGTCCCTGCCGCAGTTGATTGGCGGGCACCTTGGCCTGCCGTTGCTGGTTTGGGGGGGCGGGGTCTTTGGGTTGCGTCGGCGTCAGGAACGATTGGAACGCACCACGGCAGAACGAGAGGCTGCTGCCGAGGCAGCCCGTCGGCTCAAGCTTGATGAGGCCCGCCGGCAACATTTTGAGCAATTGGAGCGACAGCGCTTCCATTGTGATTGTCGAGCCGTCGCATTCAGTCAGTTGCGGGCTGCTCCTGAATTTTCGGAGCCGTTGATACCCGAGAATGAGCGAGTTTCGTGCTCGCTTTTTGCGGAATCCGATACCGTCGAACCGGACAATGATCTACTCGCGCAACTGCGACCCGGCTTGGGCGAGGTGATGCAGACTATCTATCAGGGAAATCCGGCGGCAGCGGCTTTCCCGATTTTTGTCCAGCCCCCGGCTGAATGTACTGGTGAGGCCGTATTGGCTTGTGTTCGCGAAATACGCGCCGATTACATCGCCGATGCCGGTTTGATGCCGGGAATGGCGCAGGCATTCGACCGTGTACTGTTCTTGCCAGAGCGCGGCAATGCGGCGGACAGCGTGCTGAGTCTGTTTGAAGCCGATCCTGAATTGCCGGGGGCGCTCGTCCTGGCCTTCGATTCGCCATGGTGGCGTCAGCAAATTTCCGGCGACGATCTGAACTCATCGGCAGAAAAGGCCGAAATGTGCCGATGGTTGGGGCAATCCGGGCAGGGGGTTGCCGCCCTGTTCCTGACTAATCGAAATTTGCCGGTTATGTTGGCGGAACTCGCCTCTGAGGGACGGCAACAGTACGATGCGCTGACCCCATACTGGGAGCGCAGCCAGGTTATTGGTACCCAGGCTTTTCTTTCGTTGTTGGGGGACGATGCCTTGGGCCGACTTCGGCAAAGTACTGTACTGGCCCGGGTTCATCGGGCCAGTAGTCAGGATTTCGGGCAGCGGCAGCCGCGCAGCATGGAGTTTGCGCGCGGCATGCAAGCACTGATTGAACGAGCCCAAATTCAGGCCGCTTTGCTTGAGCCGGCATCGCCCGAAGGAGAAGATGCTTCCTCGGCCCAAGCCGCGAGTGACGAGTTGGTCTCGGGGCGTTGTGAATGGCTGATCCATAACGCCGGTGAGGTTGATCGGGCGGGATGTCGTCTGGCCGCTTTGGGCGTGGCGCTCTACAACCGAGGTATCGATCTCGACCCGATCGCTGCCGCAACCAACATTACGGTTCGTGCCGGCAATCTCGGCTTGGCACGTAGTTTGACCATGCTGGGCATGGCGCTTGCCCGAGTGGTCGACACCAAGGGGCACTGCCTGTGCGCCGAGTTCGTTGGTGATTCGCAACTGGCGCTTTATTTTGTCGCGCCCGCCGAAACTGCCCTATGAACGTGGCTTGTCTCATCATTTCAGGAGAATCATTTTGATGAAGCGTGTGATCCGCCTCGGCGATCCGACCACCCATGGCGGCAAGGTCGTCAGTGCCGCGGCCAACAGCAGTATTAACGACATCCAGGTTGCCCGCCTGGGCGACAAGGTGAGTTGCCCGATCAGCGGTCATGGCGTAGCCACCATTGTCGAGGGAGATCCCGACTGGTTGATCGATGGCATTCCGGTTGCCCTCGAGGGGCACAAGACGAGCTGCGGTGCCTCGCTTATTTCGACGCTGCCCAGTCTTGGGCGTGACAACTGACAAGACAGGAAAAAACGATGAACAGTGAATTGCTCAGCCAGCTTCTGGAACCGATACCTGGCGATGATATTTGCGGGATCGATGTTTCCTATTCGACGACTTTGGATGAAATTCGCGAGGCACGTCGGCAGGAT